>CAZSRI010000106.1:0-6717 GCA_964609145.1 uncultured Chloroflexota bacterium | reverse complement strand
AGAGCCGCCAGGACACGCTCAACTGGCCGATCAAGATCAACGCGAAGCTCGGCGGCCTCGCCGCCGCGATCGCGCAGGCCGACGCGAAGCCCACCGCTTCCCAGGTCGAGGTCTTCGCTGACCTATCGCGCCGCCTCGACGCGCAGCTCGCGAGGCTCCGCGCGCTCGTCGACCGTGACGTCGCGGCGTTCGCCAAGCAGGTGCGGGGTCTCGCCCCGATCGCGCCGCCGACGGCCGCCGCCCGACCCGTCCGCAAGGCGGCCGCGGCGCGCCGGAGGTGAGCCCGGCGAAGCGATACGACGGCTACCGCTCGTATCAGTACCTGCGGGCGGGCGAGGACTACCGCGCGTTCCCGCTCGCCAAGGACGTCGGCCGCGTCGTGGCGTACGACCTCGGGCTCTCCGATGCCGAGCGCGACCGCGCCGAGCGCCTTCTCGCGGCCCATCCGATCGTCTCGCTCCACGACCACACCGCGGTCTCGCCCGAGGATCCCTCTCTCATGACCGAGCAGCGCCGCGAAGGCCGGGACGTCACCGGTTACGCCGGCCTCGCCGCATCCGGGACGGACGTGTTCTTCGAGAACTTCATGGATGGCACCGCGCTCATCACGTCGACGCACGGCTGGAAGTGGGACGACGTCCTCTTCGACCTCGGCATGCGCCTGTCCGACATCGCCCACCAGGACCTCGTCTACGTCGCGACCACCTTGGACGAGCTTCTCGCGGCGAAGCCGTCCGGACGCATCGCCTTCGTCGCCTGCCTCGAGGCCGCGACGGCGATCGAGAACGAGGTCGACCGCGTCGACGTCCTCTACGGGTTCGGGATCCGCTGCATGGGCATCACGTACAGCGAGGCGAACGCGCTCGGCTCGGGGCTGCGCGAGGAGCGCGACGGCGGGCTCACCGACCTCGGGCGGGATGTCGTGCGCCGCATGAACGCGCTCGGCATGACGATCGACCTCGCCCACGTCGGCGACCGCACCTCGCTCGACACCATCGAGCTCTCCGAGAAGCCGGTCTTCATCACGCACGCCGGAGCGCGGAGCCTGTGGCCGACGAAGCGCATGAAGCCCGACGAGGTCATCCGCGCGCTCGCGGCGAAGGGCGGCGTCATCGGCATCGAGGCCGCTCCTCACACGACGCTCACGAAGGCGCACCCGCGCCACTCGATCGAGTCGGTCATGGAGCACGTCGCGTACTGCGTCGACCTCGTCGGGATCGACCACGTCGCGCTCGGGCCCGACACCCTCTTCGGCGACCACGTCGCGCTCCACCGGGCGTTCGCCGAGGCGCTCTCCATCGGCCGCATCACCGAAGGGATCGAATACCCGCGCGTGGAGTACGTCGCGGGCATGGAGAATCCGGGCGAGGCGATGCGCAACGCCGTCGGCTGGATGGCCAAGCGCGGCTGGAAGGACGACGACATCGCGAAGGTCGCGGGCGGCAACGCGATCCGCGTGCTCAAGGAGACGTGGGCGCGATAGTCCGTCCCTAGACGATCCGTCTGCCCCCGCGGAACACCGCGCGTACGTTGCGCAGCGCCGCGACGTCCGAGAGCGGGTCGCCGTCGATGAGGACCAGGTCCCCGGGCGCGCCCGCGTTCAGCGTCCCCAGGCCGGCGATCCCCATCACCGCGCCGCCGTTGCGCGTCGCCGAGGCCAGCGCCTCGAACGGCGCGAGCCCCGCTTGGACGAGCAGCTCGACCTCGCGCGCGAACGCGCCGAAGAGGGGCGGCGCGCCGCCCGCGTCGGTCCCCGTCGCGATCGTGACGCCCGCGGCGCGGGCGGCTCCGATCGAAGGGATCGCGACGGCGAGCTGGCCGAACGCCTCGGCCACCGACAGTGAGGTCACGAGCGTCGTCCGGCCCTTCATGAGCGCCGCGGTCGTGGCGTCGATGACGAAGCCGTGCTCGATGGTGTCGACGCCCGCCTGCGCCGCGACGCGCGACCCGTTCCCCTGCGCGTGCGCCGCGACTTTTTTCCCCCTGGCGTGGACCGCCTCGACGACAGGGCGGAGCTCGTCGACCGACCACGTCGGCGCGCTGCCGGTCGTGCTGTCGGAGGCGATCTTCACGAGGTCCGCCCCGGCGCCGAGCTGCGCCATCGCGGTGGCGAGCAGCTCCTGCGCGCTGTCCACCTGGACCGCGAAGGAGACGTAGCGGTCGCGCTTCGCGAGCCAGGAGCCCGCGGCCAGGATGTATGGGGCGTCGGAGGCGCCACGGAGCGCGTCGCGCGCGGCGATGTTCATCGCGCGGAGCGCGGTCCCCGATCGCGCGGCGACCGCGCCGACGTCGCGCACTCCGAGCACGCCGGCCTTCGCGACGAGCCGCGCGTTCGTCTGCGCGCGCTCGAGGAGGACGGGGTCGGGATCCTGGAGCGCGAGGTGCGCGTTCGGGCCACCCGTCCCCGTGAGATGGGCGTGGCAGTCGACCATCGCCGGGACGATCGTGAGCGCCGGAAGATCCACGACCTCGGCGCCACGCGTGTCTGGCGCGCCGCCGCGCGGACCCGCGTACGCGATGCGGTCGCCGCGTAGAACGACGATGGCGTCGCGGACAGAGCTCGCGGAGGTCCCGTCGGCGAGCGCGGCCGCCCGGATGACGACCGGCGGCGGGCCGGCGGGCGAAGGCGACGAGGCGGGCGAAGGGGTCGCCGTCGGCGCGGGGGTCGGCGTCGCGGGGGTCACAGTGGGGCTGGGCGTCGGCCGCGCAAGCGTGCCCTCGCACGCGGCGAGGATCGCGGTCGCGCTCGCCGCCCCGAGCAGCCGCCGCCGCGAGGTGCGCATCGCCTCCATCTCTTCGATGAACGTAGGCTGTACGACTTCCGAAGGAAGCTCGCCCGGGTCTTCGCCAAGGGCCCGCTCCAGCTCTCGTCCCAGTACGAAGCTTCTGGCCGCGCTGAAGCCGGGACTTGTCGAAGACGATACTCAGCCGCCTTCGGCTTCCGCGCCGCCCGCGAGCGAGAAGATGCCCGAACGGCGGCACTCCCGCCGCGAGGCCGACGAGTCCGCGTAGCGAGCCGGACAGGGCGTTAGGCGAGTTTGTTCGGGTCCTTCGGCATCCGCCTCTTGACTGGTCGCCACGCGAGCAGTCTTGGTCCCGATCAGAGGCTTGCCGGAGCGTGAAAGTCGCGGACGTCTACGTGTACGGCCGTGAGCGTCAATGCCGGAAGTGCAAGGCGCTTGGATATCAAGTCGTTCAGTCGGGCGAGACCGCGGGTTCAGGCCGGCGGAAGACGCATTGTTCCCGCGGACATCCGCTCGACGGACCGAATGCTGATGTGTACGTGTGGCACGGCGTGCGGCAATGCCGACCGTGCGCGAACGCGAACCGAGCGCGGCGTCGCGCTTCCGGTCCTACTCGCGCGCGTCGGCCGAGGTCAGCGTTCTAGGCACGCAAACGGCAACCCCCAGCAGCTATCGTCGCCGCTGATGGAGTTCGCTGACGTCATCCGCCGCCGCAAGATGGTGCGCTCGTTCGAGGACCGCGCGGTCGCGCGCGAGATGCGCGATCGCCTGATCGATGCCGGTCGGCATGCACCTTCCGCCGGGTTCAGCCAGGGCTTCTCGTTCGTCGTCTTCGACGGCAAGGACGAGGCTCGGCGCTTCTGGGACGTCGCGGACCCGCGACGCGAAGGCTGGAAGAGCTGGCCGGATCTCTGGAGCGCGCCGCTCGTGATGGTGCCCTGTTCGGAGAAGGACGTGTACCTCGACAGGTACAGCCGTCCCGATAAGCAGTGGACCGACCGAAGCGAGTCGCACTGGCCTGTGCCCTTCTGGGACATCGACACGGCGATGGCCGCCGAGAACATCCTGCTGACCGCGGTGGATCTGGGCCTCGGCGCGCTCTTCTTCGGCCTCTTCCGCACGAAGGAGGTCAAGGAGGCGTTCGGTATCCCGGAGCGGGTCACGCCCATCGGGGCGATCGCGATCGGATACCCAAAGGAGCACGACCGGCCGTCGCCGTCCCTGAAGATCGTGGGCCGCCGCCCGGCGGTCCAGACGGTCCACTGGGGACAATGGGGAAGACATGAGCGCTGAGCGCCGGCCGGGACGCTACCGGCGCGCGTAGCGGCTCAGGTCTTCTTCGCCCGTGCGAGCGAGCGCGCCATCCGCTCGAGCTTGAAGATCGTCGTGAACTCGGGGTTGCTGCTGATCCAGAGCTCCTTGCGCATGATCGCCTGCGTCAGCGAGCCGCGGTAGGCGAGCCCGTCGGCGATCGTCATCGCGTCCGGCGCGACCATGACGAGGTCGGGCGTCCCGGATAGGCCGGGCTCGAACGCGATGTCGCCGTCGTCGATGCGGATCGTCATCTCGCCGCCGGCCGTCTTCGCGTCGACCGTCCGGCGCCACCCGGCGATGTCGCGGCGCACGCGCTCGTTCGCGCGCATCTGCTCCGCGAGCGCTCTGAGCTCCTCGAGCGCGCGCTCGTAGCGCGAGCGCGCCTCGGGCGTGCGCGCGGGCAGGGCAGGCTCGGCGGGCGCGCCGCGGGCGATCTCGGAGGCGAGGAGGCCCTTCCGCGCGACCTGCTCCGGCGTGAGCTCGTCCGCCGCCACGCAGAAGATGTCGGTGATCTCGCCGGTGCGCTCGTCCTTGAACACGACCTTCACCTTCGTGCCCCGGCGGACGATCCCGGGCACGAGGATGCCGGTGGTCGTGTACACGTTCACGCTCATCGCCGTGTCCGCGCCCTCGAGGACGACCCGGCCGCGGCCGAACGGCACCTGCTCGGTGAACAGCGAGTTCGCGAAGTAGGTGATGGGCGGCGTGCTGAGCATGGTCCCGACCTGCCCGACCTCGACGAGCTCGGTCGGCGCGAAGTCGCAGTCGGGGCAGCGTGTCACGAACGGCGGGATGCGCACCTTCCCGCACTTCGTGCAGCGGCAGCCGAGGATCCTCCGCTCGTCGCGCAGGCCGAGGAAGAACGGCGAGAACTCGCCCATGGACCGCTGGTAGAAGGTGAACATCGCGTCGTTCTGCACGAGGTAGTCGCGGCCCTCGCGCCGCACGAGGTGCGACCCGACGTCGGGGATCGCGTCGAGCGGGATGACCTTCTTGCTCATCTCACGCCGCCTCCAGGATCATCGCGACGCCGTATTGCGCGACCGTGCTCCCCGTGCCGTGCACGAGCGCGCGGCGCTTGCCCGTGTTGACGAGCTCGTTGCGCGCCGACCAGGCCGACATGATGTTGCTCGCGCCGACCGCGTGGCCCGAGTAGATGAGGCCGCCGCAGGGGTTCACCGACAGCGGTCCCCCGGGGGTCATGATCCCGTCCTCGATGAGCGCGTCGGCCCGGCCGATGGGAACGAAGCCCATCTCCGCCATCGTGATCTCGAGCTGCTGCACGAACGCGTCGTGCAGCTCGACGACGTCGATCTGCTTCAGCGGATCGGTGATCCCCGCCATCCGGTACGCCCGCTGCGCCGCCAGGTGGTCGGATACGATCCGCGACATGTCCTTCTGCCCCTTGCCCGCGAACGAATGCTCGTTCGCCTCGCCGACGCCGGTGATCCACACGACCGGCCGCCCGGTGTTGCGCGAGATCGCCTTCGCCGTCTCCTCCTCGGCGAGGACCAGCGCGGCGGCGCCCTCGCTGTACACGCAGATCTCGAGCTCCTTGAACGGGTGCGCGACGATCCGCGAGTTCACGACCTCCTCGACGGTGACCTGGTCGAACTGCCGCTGCGCGAAGGGGTTCGTCCGCACCTGCTGGCTGAGCTGCGCGGAGATCGCGGCGCTGACCTCGGGCTTGAGGTCGCCGGGGTGCGCGTCCATGTACGCCAGGACGACCTCGGCGTAGCTGTCGGACGCGGTCCACCCGAGCTTCTGCTCGAAGAAGCTGTCGCCGGACCAGCCGATCGTCTTGATGACCTCGGGCGTGGACGACATGGAGCGGAAGTCGAAGCAATCGGTGGCCTTCTCCACACCGAGGACGAGCGCCACGTCGAAGCGCTCAGCGGCGATGTACGCGTGGGCGGCCGACATCGTGTACGCGCCGGTCGCGCCGCCGTTGCTGATGCGGATCCCGAACTTGTCCTGCATCCCGCAGATCCCCTGCAGCGGGTGCTCGGGGATGCACGTGCGCTCGAAGATGTCGTTGTAGATCCCGTAGAAGATCGCGTCGACGTCCCTCGTCGACACGGCGGCGTCCCGCAAGGCGCCCGCCGTCGCCATCTGCGCCAGCTCGTAGTAGGTCTTCTCGTACCACTTCGCCCGGAACGGCGTCACCGCCGCGCCCACGATCCCGACCCGTCGTGCCATGTCCGATCCTCCAGAGAGAGTCTGGCCGATCGTAGCGACAGCGCCGGGTGCGGGACGCGAGGCCGGACCGCTACTTGACGGAGCCGGCGAGCAGGCCCTGTACGAAGTAGCGCTGCAGGCTGAAGAAGACGATGAGCGGGACGATCATCAGGAGGAACGCGCCCGCCGCCAGGAGGTTCCACTCCGTCCCGTACTGGCTCAGCAGGTTCTGGATCGCGCGCGTCATGGGGTACTTGCTCGCGTCCTGCACGAACACGAGCGCCATGAGCAGGTCGTTCCAGACCCACAGGAACTGGAAGATGCCGTACGCGGCGAGCGCCGGCACGGAGACGGGGAGGACGACGGTTCGGAAGATGCGCAGCTCGGAGGCGCCGTCGATGCGCGCGGCCTCGATCATGTCGGGCGGGAGCGTGATGAAGAAGTTGCGGAGAAGGAAGATCCCGAACGGCAGCGCGAAGGC
>CAZSRI010000105.1:0-6775 GCA_964609145.1 uncultured Chloroflexota bacterium | reverse complement strand
CGCGAGGAGCGCCCGGACGAAGGCGACGCAGGCATCGGCGGTGCCGGGCCGATGCGGATGCACATGGCTTCCGGGTCACGGCACTATACGCGCGCCGCGGTCGCCGACAGCTCCACGGGGACGCTCGCGAGCACCTCCGCGATGACCGTCGTCGCCGCGAGATCCTTGAGGCGCGCCTGCGGCTGCAGGATGAGGCGGTGCGACAGCGTCGCCGGCGCGAGCGCCTTCACGTCGTCGGGGAGCACGAAGTCGCGCCCGTGGATCGCGGCGTACGCCTGCGCCGCGCGCGTGAGCGCGAGCGATCCGCGCGGCGAGGCGCCGAGGTAGACGTCGGGATGCGACCGCGTCGCGGCGACGACGTTGACGACGTACTGCTTGACGCCCGGTGACAGGTGCACGTCGCGGACGCGCGCCTGCGCGTCGACGAGCTCCTCGGCGGCGATGACCTGGCCGAGCGTCTCGATCGGATGCTGGACCCGCTGCGCGTCGATGATCCGCACCTCCTGGTCCCCGCCGGGGTAGCCGAGCTGCAGGCGGAGGAAGAATCGATCGAGCTGGGCCTCGGGGAGCGGGAACGTGCCCTCGTACTCGATCGGGTTCTGCGTCGCCATGACGAGGAACGGCTCGGGGAGCCGGTACGTGACGCCGTCGACGGTGACCTGGTGCTCCTCCATGGCCTCGAGGAGCGCGGACTGCGTCTTGGGCGTCGCGCGGTTGATCTCGTCCGCGAGGACGATCTGGCTCAAGATCGGGCCCGGCCGGAACTCGAACGTGTTCGTGCGCTGGTCGTAGACGGCGACCCCCGTCACGTCCGACGGGAGGAGGTCCGGCGTGAACTGGATGCGCCGGAATGAGCATCCGATGGACCGGGCGAGCGACTTCGCGAGGACGGTCTTGCCCGTGCCGGGCACGTCCTCGATGAGGATGTGCCCGCGGCACAGCAGCGCGACGATCGCGAGCTCGACCTCGCGGTGCTTGCCGAAGATGACCTTCTCGACGTTCCCCACCACCGCTTCGACGCGGCGGCCGAGATCGGATCCGTCCACGTGCGCGTACTCCCGGGGCGCGTTCGCCCTGCGGTCAATGGTAGAAGGCGCTCGCACCACGCTCACCCGTTCCTCCGAGCTACCCGACGTTCTCCCTAGTACGCGCCAGGGGCCGGCTCGGTTCGGTGGCCGGTCTCGATGTACCGCGCACGAACGCCGGCGGAGGCTGTGGCCACGCGGCCGCGACGAGCACCCTTCCGCATCCGCCTCGCTTGCACGCATGCTCGGCGCTGGCGGCCCACCGTGGGTCGACGGCGACGAGCGCAGGGCCGCGGGCCGGCGGACGTCTCCCCGATCCTGAACGGGCTGGATCGGGATGCGGGCGAGGCCGGGTACGAGCGCTTGTTCTCGGCGTGGCGCCAGGCGAGGTGCCAACGCAGCACACGCTGCTGCCTTCTTCCGAGGCAAGGGCCGCCCGCTCGAGCCGGAGAAAGGGTTCGGGCTAGCGGCCGATCGCCGCCCGCAGCACGGCGCCGCCGGCGGGTGCGGCGTCCTCGCCGCCGCCCGGCGTGTTCTCGAACACGACCGCGACGACGGCAGCGGGGCGATCGGCGGGCGCGAACCCGATGAACCATCCGTGCGGGACGCCGGTCGACGTCTCGGCCGTCCCGGTCTTGCCCGCGACGGCCACGCCCGGGATCCGCGCGCCGAACGCGTACGCCCCGGGCGCCTGGACGGCGTCGACCATCGCCTTCGCGACGGTCGCGGCGGTGTCCGGACGGATGACCTGCCCGGCCGCCCCGGGGTCGACCAGGCGGAGCGGCTCGCCGTTCGCGTCGAGGACCGCGGTCGCGTAATGCGGGATCGGCAGCGACCCGCCGCGCGCGATGGTCGCTGCGACGAGGGCCATCTGGAGCGGCGAGATGAGCAGCTCGCCCTGGCCGAACGACGTGTCGGCGACGAGGATCGGCCGGTCGAGCCGTCCGCTCGCGGAGATCTGCCCCTTCGCCGCCGGCAGGTCGGCCGCCGGCGCGCTCCCGATGCCGAACCGCGACGCGTACTCGGCGAGGCGGTCGCCGCCGGTCGCGAGCCCCGCCTTCGCGAAGTAGATGTTCTCGGAGCGCTGGAACGCGAGGGAGAGGTCGAAGTCGCCGTGCGCCTGCGAGGGCGAGCGCACGGCGTAGTTCCCCCACGAGGGGTCGGCGCGGAACGGATCGTCCACGCGCACCTTCGCGTTCGGATCCCAGCCGCTCGCGAGCGCCGCCGACGCGGTGACGAGCTTGAACGTGGACCCGGGCGCATACAGCCCCTGCCGCGCGCGGTCGATGAGTGGCCGGTCGACGTTCCCGTTCACCTGCTGCCACGCGAGGTCGGCCGACGCGGGCGCGGCGACGAGGTTCGGGTCGTATCCGGGTCCGCTGACCGAGGCGACGATCGCGCCGGTGCGCGGATCGAGGACGACGATCGCTCCGCGACGGCCGCCCAGCGCCGCCGCGGCGGCGCGCTGCACGGCGGGCACGATCCCGAGCTGCACGCTCGCGGGCGCGGAGTGCTCGCCGAGGTATCGCGCGCGCCACTGGCCCAGCGGATCGGCCGGGTCCTGCCCGACGAGCGACTCGGCGTACGCGCCCTCGATCCCCGTCGCGCCGTACTTCGACGACGCGTAGCCGACGACCTGCGCGAGCGAGCGATCCGCGTAGCGCCGCAGGTACGAGCCGTCCTGCTGCCGCACGCTCACGGCCAGCTCGGAGCCGTCGGCCGCGAGGATGCGTCCGCGCGGGCGGTCGACGAGCGTCGCGAGGAGCCGCGGGTTGTACGGATCGGACGAGAGGTCGGCGGAGGCGACGAGGGTCCAGTACCCGACGCCGATCGAGGTCAAGAGGAACGCGAGCGCGACGACGAGCGAGAGGCTGCGGACGTTCGCGCCGATCGGTCTCATCTCGACCTCACCCCGCCTCGCACCTATGCCCCTCTCGCACGTCTCGTCGCGTCGCTGATGCGCAGGAGGAGCGCCACGATGACGAAGTTCGTCACGAGCGAGCTGCCGCCGTACGAGAGGAACGGCAGCGTCACGCCGGTGAGCGGGATGAGCTTCGCGTTCCCGCCGACGATGACCAGCGTCTGGAACGCGAGCGCGAAGGAGAGCCCCGCGGCGAGGAGCTGCAGGAACGGCGTCGGCGCGCGGAGCGCGATGGCCATGCCACGGAAGACGACCACGAGGTAGAGCGCCAGGAGCGCGAGCGCGCCGACGAATCCCGTCTCCTCGGTGAACGCATCGAAGACGAAGTCGCTCCACGCGATCGGGATGCGGTCGGGCATGCCGTTCCCCAGGCCCGCGCCGATGAGACCGCCGTTCGCGAGCGCGAACAGCCCCTGGACCATCTGGTACCCCGCGCCGAACCGCAGTTCGTCGCTGAACGGCGCGACCCACGTCTCGATGCGCGCCGCGACGTGCGCGAAGACGTTCGACGCGGCGTACGCGCCCACGAGCAGCATGAGGAGACCCGCGATCGAATACGCCGCGGTCCCGGTCGCGAGGTAGAGCATCGCGAGGAAGATCCCGAAGAAGATGAGCGTCGCGCCGAGGTCCTTCTGCAGGACCATCACGCCCATGGCGAGCGCCCACATGAGCACGATCGGGACGAAGTACGGCAGCGGCGGGATCGGGATCGGCCCGATGCGCGCCGGCGGGCGCGCAAGGAGCTCGCGGTGCTCCTCGAGGTACGCGGCGAAGAAGATCGCGAGGAGGACCTTCACGACCTCGGCGGGCTGGAACGACAGCGCGTCGCCGAAGCCGACCCAGATCCGCGCGCCGTTCACCTCACGCCCGACGACGGGCAGGAGCGGCGACGCGAGCAGCGCGATCCCGATGACCGCCCACGTGTACTTGTAGCGCGACAGCACGCTGAGGTCGCGCGGGACGAGGATCGCGACGACGAACGCGCCCGCCGCGACGACCGTCCACGAGACCTGCAGGAGCAGCAGCGTGGCGGGCGCGAGGCGCTCGACCAGGACGAGGCCGATCGCGGT
Source organism: uncultured Chloroflexota bacterium (assembly GCA_964609145.1). Lineage (GTDB taxonomy): Bacteria > Chloroflexota > Limnocylindria > P2-11E > P2-11E > JACPOT01. Next base: position 2,759 of record CAZSRI010000105.1, on the reverse strand, counting down.
GAGCCCGAGCGCGAGCGGCAGGAGGAGCTGATCGCCGCGGAAGCCGGCGATCACGAGGAAGAGGTGCAGCGCGAGGGCGATGGCGATGAACGTCGCGGGGACGACGAGCGCGCTCGCCGTCACCTTCTCGGTGTGCGCGCCGATGACGGCGACGAACCCGAGAGACACGAGGAGCGCGACCGGGATGAGCAGGCCGAGCTCGGTCCCGCGGAACGCCGGCCGCGCGCGCGCCATCACGATGGCGTGGCCTCGAACCGCATCTCGATGCGCCCGATGTCGACGACGTCGCCGTCGCGCAGCCGCTCGCGCCGGTCGACGCGCGCGCCGTTCAGGACCGTGCCGTTCGTGCTCCCCTGGTCGGCGATCCACCACGCGCCGTCGTTCAGCTCGATGACCGCGTGCCGCGCCGACGCGGCTTCGTCATCGACGACGACGTCGTTCGACGCGTCCCGTCCGATCGAGCTCACCGCGCGCAGCGGGAGGCGCTCGCCGACGCGCGGACCCTGCGGGTGCGAGCGCTGCACGACGAGGTACGCGAGCGCGGGTCGCGCCGCGAGCTCGCTCTCGATGCGCATCGCGCGCCAGAGCGAGCCGAACGCGCGCATGAGGAACAGGTACAGCACGAGGAGGAACGCGATCCGCACGCCCCATAGCGCGAGCTGGTACGGGATCTCCACCTAGGCGCCCGCGGCCTGCTCCTGCTCGAGCACGAGCTCCGTCCCGCCGACCCCGATGCGGTCGCCGTCGGAGAGCACGACCTCGGCCACACGGCGGCCGTTCACGAACGTCCCGTTCGTGCTCTGGAGGTCGTAGAGCGTGTAGCGGCCGAGGCGGAGGCGGATCTCGGCGTGGCGGCGGGAGACGCGCCGGTCGTCGAGCACGAGGTCGTTCTCGGTGTCGCGTCCGATCGCGAGCGGCTCGGCGCTCAGCGGGACGCGGCGGCGCTCCGCGGGCACCTCGATCCACGCCTTCGGCGCTCGCGGCCGGTCGCGCAGGAGCGCGTCGCGGTCGAGGACCATCGTGTGCCCCGCCGCGACCTTGCCGAGCTCCGGCGACTCCTCGGTCACCTCGTCGCCAGACGCGTCGACGAGCGCACACGAGACGCGCACGTCGCCGCGCGCGACGTCGTCGGCGCGCTCGATCTCGATCGTCGGGAACGAGAGGAGCGTGAAGGAGCGCTCGCGCGCCGCGCCGAGGAGCGCCTCGGCGAGGTCGCGCTCGAGGCTGCGGCGGTACGGCTCGAACTGCTCGAAGTCCGCGGGCGACAGCGACACGAGGTACGAGTTCGGCACGAACGTCTTCGCGAGGGAGATCGTCTGGTGCGCCTCCATCGCGCGGATGAGGCGCTTCGCCACCTGCACCGGCTGCAGCCGCGCGCGGAATAGCCGCGCGGTCCAGCCTTCGAGCACCTGGCTCAAGGTCCGCTCGATGCGGTCCACGAGCCCTAGCCCGAGGAGCTCGACGTCTTGTCGCTCGCCGCGGCGTCCTTCTTCGTCTCGGTCGTCTTCGTGCCGCCCGTCTTCTCGTCGCTCTGGACCTTGCCGTTCGACGGCCCCGCGTCGGCGGCCTTCGCGCGGCTGTCGGTCTTGTACCAGCCCGACCCCTTGAACACGATCGCGGGCGGCGCGACGACGCGGCGCGGCTCCTTCCCGCAGTTCGGGCACACGCGCAGCGGCGCGTCCGTGAAGGACTGCCGCGCGTGGAAGACATGGCCGCAGTGGTCGCAGCGGTAGTCGTAGATCGGCACGTGTCTATCATCGCCGACCGCGCCACGGGCCGCGATCGCCGCGGGGGCGAGCTAGGAGCCGCGCGCTCCGACCGGCGCTTCCTCGTGCTTCGCGACCAGCCTGGCCTCGCACAGGTGGCAGCGCCCGTCGGTCACGGTGCGCTCGTCGCTCGGAGCGACCTCGACCGAGGACGAAAGCCGCTCGCCGCACAGCGCGTCGGCTGTGGCGAACTCCTTGTCGCTCCCGAGGACGTGCCACTGCGCCGAGGCGCCGGCCGGCCGCATCAGCTGACGTACCCACTTCGCCATGACGGCGATCGTACGCCCGGCCAGAGGAGCTAGCGCAGGCGGGCGAGCTCCTCCTCGAGCAGGCCGACCTGCGCGCGGCGCTCCCCGAGCCGGGCACGCTCCTTGTCGACGACCGGACGCGGGGCCCGCGCCGCGAAGCCGGGCTTCGCGAGCAGCTCCTCGGAGCGGCGCAGTGCCTCGCGCGCGTCGGCGAGCTCGCGCTCGATGCGCGCGCGCTCGGCGGCGGCGTCGCGCTCCACCTGGAGCCGCACCTCGATCGCGCGCACCACCGTCGCCGGGCCCGTCGCCGGGCCCGTCGCCGGGCCGAGCTGGACGTCGGCGTTCGCGAGCGTCGCGACGACGTCGGCGAGCGGGGCGACGGGCGCGGTCTCGCCCGAGAGGGAGACGCGGACGCGCCGTCCCGGCTCGATGCCCGCCTCCTGGCGCAGCGACCGCGCCGCGCGCGCCACCTCGAGCGCGACCGCGAAGCGCTCCTCGAGGGGTTCGTCGCGGCGCCCCGGCGTGGGCCAGCGCGCGATGACGAGGCTGCGCTCGCGCCCCGCGCTGCGGCCGGCGGCCCACAGCTGGAGCGCGAGCGTCTCCGTGATGAACGGCACGATCGGATGGAGGAGGCGCAGGACGCGGTCGAGCGCGTACACGAGCGTGCGCGCGGTGCCGGCCCGGCGCCCCTCGTCGCGCAGCCCGGGCTTCGCGAGCTCGACGTACGCGTCGGCGAGCTCGCCCC
>CAZSRI010000104.1:0-6788 GCA_964609145.1 uncultured Chloroflexota bacterium | reverse complement strand
CGAGCAGGCCCTCGAGATCGCCGACACCCTGGTGCGCTCCGGCGCGGTCGACCTCGTCATCGTCGACTCCGTCGCCGCGCTCGTGCCGAAGGCCGAGATCGAGGGCGAGATTGGGGACGCGCACGTCGGGCTCCAGGCCCGCCTCATGAGCCAGGCGCTGCGGAAGATCACCGGCACCGTCTCGAAGACGAAGACGACGGTGATCTTCATCAACCAGCTGCGCGAGAAGATCGGCGTCCTCTTCGGGTGCTTTGGTCATGACTCGACCGTCACGCTCGCAGATGGGCGCCGGGCAAGGATCGGGCAGCTGGTGCACCAGCGACGCGAAGTCGATGTTCTGACGGTGGACATGGCGACCGGTGCAGTCGAGGCGCGGCCGATCGTGGGCTGGTACAACAACGGGCGCACCGGCGACTGGCTCGTCGTCTCCGTGCATCGGCCGAGCGGCACCGGACGGGCACGGTTCTCGATCACTCCGGACCACGAGGTCCTAACGCCGGAGGGCTTCGCACAGATCCGTGACCTGCGGGCCGGCGACCAATTGATGAGTGCTCAGCTCTTCCGCCTGAGCCCACAGCAATGGGAGGTAGTGCGCGGCAGCCTCATGGGCGATGGCAGCCTGAGCAAGCCGTACAGCCAGAACACCCGGAGTGTGAAGTTCAGGCTCGGCCATGGCTATCGCCAAAGCGACTACCTGGACTGGAAGAAGTCACTGTTCGGCAACATCGAAGGTTGCTACTGGAAGAACAAGGACGGCGATACCTTCTGGGACAGTGCGCCGCTCGTGGAACTGTTCGACCTTCGACAAGATGTGTACCGAGACGGCCGCAAACACTTCGGTCGCGCCTATCTTGAAGAACTCACCCCGCTGTCGCTGGCTATCTGGTACATGGACGACGGTCACCTCGACCTGAGGCCGCCCACCTTCCGGCGCGGCCGCGTTGACATCTGCATAGAGGCGATGACCGACGGGACGCAGGCAGAACTCGTCGAAGTGCTCAATGAGCGGTTCGGGATCCACACACGTGTCGACACGGTCGCTGGGAACGCGATCCTTCGGTTCGACCAGGCCGCCACGACCCGGCTCCACGAGATCATTGCACCGTACGTGGATGAGTCGATGCAGTACAAGCTGCTGCCCGATCTCCGTGGGCAGTGCCGCGTGACCGCCCAGTTCACGCAGCCAGAACGTCGGCTCGTACCAGCAACGATCGCCGAGATACGCCCCAAGGTGATGGGCCGCTACACGAAGCTTGATCGGTATGACATCCAAGTCGAGGGCACCCATAACTACCTTGTGAACGACATCGTCGTGCACAACTCGCCCGAGACGACCACGGGTGGGCGTGCGCTCAAGTTCTACGCGTCGATCCGCCTCGACGTGCGGCCGATCGAGCCGATCAAGCAGGGCACCGACGTCATCGGCCGGCGCGTGAAGGTCAAGGTCGTCAAGAACAAGGTCGCCCCGCCCTTCAAGATCGCCGAGCTCGAGATCCTCGCCGCTGAGGGCATCTCGCGCGAGGGCGGGCTGATCGACATGGGCCTCGCGACGAATGTGCTCTCGAAGTACGGCGCGTGGCTGAACTACGGGGAGACGCGGCTCGGGCAGGGCCGCGAGAACGCCAAGCAGTTCTTCCGCGAACACGCGGACGTCGCGGCGGAGGTCGAGGCGAAGATCCGCGAGCAGACCGGGAGCGCGGTCGCCGCCGCGTCGGAGGACTGAGCGAGGCGCGCATGAGGTCGCGTCCCGCGACGCCGCGTGCGCCGTCGGGCGACCCGTACGACGCCGCGGTGCGCTTCCTCGGCCCGCGCCCGCGGAGCGTCGCGGAGATCCGCCGGCACCTGCGCTCGAAACGCTTCGACGATGCCGCGATCGACAAGGCGATCGACCAGCTCCGTGCGCAGCGCTACATCGACGACGAGGCCTTCGCCCGCTACTGGGTCGAGCAGCGTGACCGCTTCCGCCCGAGGGGAGAGCGCGCGATCACGAGCGAGCTCATGGAGAAGGGCGTCGCGCGCGACGCCATCGAGCTCGTGCTCGGCGAGCGCGAGCCCGACAGCGAGGTGAAGCGGGCGCGCGAGGTCATCCGCCGTCCGATCACGCGCTGGCAGGCGATGGAGCCGGCGGAGCGCAAGCGGAAGATCCACCAGTTCCTCGCGGCGCGCGGCTTCTCGTACGACGTGATCGAGGAGGTCCTCGAGCACCCCGAGGCGCCCGTGGAGTGACGCGCGAGATCGCGCCCGCGCTCCGTCCGCTGGAGTGGCTCATCGGCGAATGGGACGCGCTACCCGACCCGGCCGGCGCGACGGGCGCGTCCACGTCCGCGCTCGTCGCGAGCGGCACGGCGATCGTCCGCACGAGCCGGGCCGAGTACCCGCCGGGCCATCCGCGTGCGGGACGTCACGACGACGTCCTCCTCGTGTACGTTGAGCACGGGGAGCTGTACGCGCTGTACGTGGACAACGAGGGCCATGTCGTTCGCTACACCGTGTCCACCGGCGACGATCGTGCCGTCTTCACGAGCGCCGACGGCCCGGGGCCACGGTTCCGCCTCACGTACGAACGTCGCGGCCCGAACGAGACCGACGTCCGCTTCGAGGTCGCGCCGCCGGGCGGCGAGCTCGCGCCGTACCTGAGCGGCCGGATCCGGAGGCGCTGACGCGGAGGCACACGGGCTGCAGGCGTCCTCCTGAACGCGCGAGAGGAGGTGCCTCGTGGAGACGTGCCGCATGTGTGGAGCGACCCTCAGCGACAAGGAGGAGCTCCAACACCACAACGAGCAGATGCACCCGAACATGGTCGGGAAGAAGGGCGGCGAGGTCGACAAGGACGCGGGGAAGCCCTCCGGCGAGCCTCGCGGCCGGCCGATCGACTGAGCTGAGCTAGCCGGTGGGCTGAGGCGGGCCGACGGGCACGCCGGCCTCCGCGGCGAGCGCGAGATCGGACGTCACGTCGGTCCGCCGGAAGCCGATGCCGAAGACGAGACCTGCGCCCGCGTACGCGACGGCGCCCGCGAACATCGGCAGCGCGAGGACGCCGGTCGCGAGCAGCACACCCGCGATGCCGGGACCGACCGCGTTCGCGACGCCCCACACCGCGAAGCCGATCCCGGCCGCGGAGGCGCGCTCCCGTGGCGCCACCGCCGCCATGAGCAGGGACTGCTGGAACGGCCACGAGATGTTCGTGAGGAAGCTCCGGATGAGGAACAGGAGCGCCGCGAGGGCGAAGCCCGGGGCCACGACGATCGCGGCGAGCGTCGCGCCCGACGCGATCTGCAGTCCCATGACGCTGCGGCTCGCGCCGAGGCGGCGGTCGAGCCACGGCACGATGACCACGCTCGCGATCGAGCTGAGCTGCGCTGCCGAGTACCACGGCGCGAGGTCGGCCTCCTGCACGCCGAAGCGCAGGTTGAGCCACAGCGGCATGAGCTGAACGGCCACGCCGAGCCCGAAGCCGAGCAGGCCGATGGCGACGCCGTACGTGGCGATCGGACCGAGCGATGCGCGCGGGAGCCAGCCGGTGTGAGGCTGCAGACCGGAGCGCGGCTCCCGGAGCGGCAGGATGAGCGTCGTCGCGAGCAGCGCGATCGCGATCGAGCCCGCGAACCCCGGCCGGTACGACGCGATCGGATCGACCCCCGCGGCGCGGAGGACCTCGGGCAGGGCCGCAGCCGCGGCGCCCGTCGCGAGCGCGAGGTTCCACAGCGCCTGGGCCACGGCGAAGACGCGCGTCCGCTCCTCGCCGCGAGTGCGCTCCGCGAGCATCGCGTCGAAGCTCGACTGCACGAGGGCGCCGGCGGCGCCGTTCGCGAGGCCGACGCCGCCGAGCGCCGCCGCGAGCGTCAGCCACGCGCGGTCCGTCGTCGAGAGGAAGATCACGTAGCTGGAGATCGGGAGCGCGGTCCCGAGGACGAGGAAGAGACGGCGCCCGAACCGGTCGGCGAGGACCCCGCTCACGGCGACGAGCCCCGCCGTCATCGCCCCCGAGATCGTGAAGAGCAGTCCGATGAACGCCGGGTCGAGGCCGATGCGCGCGAGGTAGAGCGGGACGACGACCATGAGGAAGCCCATCGGGACCGTGGCGAGATACGAGTTGAGGAGGAGGAGCCGCGTCCCGCGCGGGAAGTACGCGGCGATCAGACGTTCTGCGCCAGGCGGTCGATCACGCGCGCGAGGTCGACGTCCGCCTGGCTGATACCGCCGCTCGCGTGCGTCGTGAGGACGACGCGCACCTTCCGGTAGCTCTCGACGTGCAGGTCCGGGTGGTGGTCGGCCTCATCGGCCGCCTTCGCGACGCGGTCGAGGAACGCGATCGCGTCCTTCCAGCCCCTGCGGGTGAACGTCTTCGTCAGCCTCGCTCCATCGCTCGCCCAGCCGTCGAGCTCGCTCACGAGCTCGTTCAGCAGCGGCTCCTCGAGGCGCCGCTCGTCGGGCCGGATGTCCACGCGACCCACGGTACCGCGGCGCAGGACCTGTACGCGTCCCGTACAGCGCGGCAGGCCGGGTGCTATCGTGAGGTCACTTAACTGTGATCAAGACCGGCCACTAGGACACGCCGTCTTGGTGGCCGTTGGCAGCGTCCCCCGCGCGCGCAGACCGAGGGAAGAAGCAGAGCGACGCGAGGCCGCAGGGCCCACGAGGTCGAGCACGCGGGCCTGAGCGAGGGGTCTCCCCGAGCGAAGGTCGGACAAGGCCGATCGAGAAAGGGACCGGACATGCCCGATGTCCTCGTCGTGGGCCTCGTGGCCCTCGTCGCGGGTCTCGTCGGCTTCGGCCTGGCCCTCCTTCTCCGCCGCGCCATCGCGCTCTCGAGCGAGGAGGCGGCCCGCGCGAACGCGGAGCGGCTGCTCGCCGACGCGCGCGCGAAGCAGAAGGAGATCATCCTCGAGGCCAAGGACGAAGCCCTCCGCATCGCGAAGCAGCGCGAGGCCGAAGAGCGCGAACGGCGCGCAGAGCTCCAGCGCTACGAGGGCCGCCTCGACAAGAAGGACGAGCAGCTCGACACCAAGCTCGAGCAGGTGGAGGCGCGCGACCGGCGCCTCGGCGAGAAGGAGAAGGACCTCGAGGAGCGGCAGGCCGAGGTCGCACGTTTGCGCGAGGACCAGAAGGCCGAGCTGGCGCGTGTCGCCGGGCTGACCCGCGAAGACGCCCGGCAGGCGCTCCTCCAGCAGATCGAGCAGGAGGTCCGCGACGTCGCGAACCGCCGCGTCCGCGAGATCGAGCTCGAGACGCGGGAGCGGGCCGACGACCGCGCGCGCGAGATCATCACGATGGCGGTCCAGCGCTACGCCGCCGACCACACCGCCGAGCACACGGTGACGACGGTCGGGCTGCCGAGCGACGACATGAAGGGCCGGATCATCGGCCGCGAAGGGCGGAACATCCGGACCCTCGAGCAGCTCACCGGCGTCGACGTGATCATCGACGACACGCCCGAGACCGTCGTCCTGTCCGGTTTCGACCCGATCCGCCGCGAGGTCGCGAAGCGCGCGCTCGAGCGGCTCCTCGTCGACGGGCGGATCCATCCGGCCCGGATCGAGGAGTCCGTCGCGAAAGCGCGCACGGAGATCGACCAGAGCATCAAGGAGGCGGGCGAGGCGGCCGTGTACGAGACGGCCGTCGGCGGGCTCCATCCGGACCTCGTGAAGCTCCTCGGGCGCCTGGCCTTCCGCACGTCGTACGGGCAGAACGTGCTGCGCCACTCTATCGAGGTCGCGCACGTCGCGGGGATGCTCGCGTCGGAGACCGGCTACGACGTGCAGGTGATGAAGCGCGCCGGGCTGCTCCACGACATCGGGAAGGCGATCGATCACGAGGTCGAGGGCCCGCACACCGTCATCGGCGGCGAGCTGCTGAAGCGGTACGGATTCGCTCAGGCGGTCATCGACGGCGTCGTGGGGCACCACGGCGACGTCGAGCCGGTCACGCTCGTCGGCACGCTCATCTCGGCGGCCGACGCGATCAGCGCGGCTCGGCCCGGCGCGCGCAGCGAGATCGTCTCGAACTACATCCAGCGGCTGCAGGAGCTCGAGGCGATCGCGAACGGCTTCACCGGCGTCGAGAAGTCGTACGCGATCCAGGCCGGCCGCGAGGTCCGCGTCATCGTGAAGCCCGAGGAGATCGACGACCTCACGGCCACGCGGCTCGCGCGCGACATCTCGCAGAAGATCGAGGGATCGCTGCAGTACCCCGGGCAGATCAAGGTCACGGTCATCCGCGAGACGCGCGCGGTCGACTACGCGAAGTGACGGGTGCGGATCCTGTTCGCCGGTGACGTCGTCGGGCGGCCCGGACGCGAGACGCTCAGCGCGCTCCTGCCGGGGCTGCGCGCCGAGCTGCGCGTCGACCTCGGGATCGTGAACGGTGAGAACGCCGCGGGCGGCGCCGGCCTCACCGCGGCGATCGCGGCCGAGCTGCGAGCCGCGGGCGCGGACGTCGTCACGAACGGCAACCACGTCTGGGACCAGCGCGCCTTCATGAACGAGATCGGGTCGCTCGAGTACGCGATCCGTCCGCTCAACCTGCCCGAGGGGAACCCCGGGAGGGGGTGGGTGATCCTTGACGGCGTGCTCGTCGTGAACGCGATCGGCCGCGTCTTCATGGCGCCGTACGACGACCCGTTCCGCGCGGTGGACGCGCTTCTCGACTCGCTCGGTGCCCACGCCCCGCGCGTGCGCGTCCTCGACTGGCACGCCGAGGCGCCGCCCGAGAAGGCAGCGCTGGGGTGGCACCCCGACCGCCGCTTCGCCGCCGTCCCGGGGGCCGCCGCCCGGGGAGGCGGGGCATGG
>CAZSRI010000103.1:0-6975 GCA_964609145.1 uncultured Chloroflexota bacterium | reverse complement strand
GGGGTGTGGACCTGGCGGGGGGGCGGCCCGGACCCGTCGCCCTCGGCGGGCGCGCCCCCGAGCAGCGGGACCTGCACGCGCGGGGCGCGGCCCGCGACGACGGCCGCGCCGGCGCCGCCGAACCCGAAGCCGCCGATGCCGATCGCTCCGGAGAGCGCGGGATGCGACTTGAGCAGGCGCAGCCCTGCGACGACCTCAGCGACGGCGTCGTCGAGCGGCGGCTTCGGCGAGCGCCAGTCCCAGCGAAGCGCGCCGACGCCCGCCGCCGCGAGCGCGTTGCACGTGAGGAGCACGTCGGGGTGCTCGTACGTCATGCCGCGGTCGGCGAGGATGGCCATGCCACCCACGGCCTCGCCCTGGGGGAGATGGAGGATCGCGAGGATCTCCCCGCTGCCGACCGGGAACGAGACCGCCTGGAGCATCAGTCGGCCGCGGGCGTCGCCTTCGGCGGGACCTCCGGCATTGCCAGCATCTCGAAGACCCTGTGGCGCTCCTCGATAGGGACGCGCTCGCTGATGAGCTGGAGGATCTTCTTTCTCCCCTTCATCTTGCCGACGAGGATCGCGCCCACGAGGCGGTCCGCGCCGTCGTCGGCCTCGAGGAAGAAGAGGCGCTTGTAGTTGCGCCCGTCGAGGTCGACCTCGACGATGCCCTCGGCGCGCGGCTCCTCCTCCGTCGTGACGCCCATGACCGAGATGTTCGACTTGAACATCCCCGACGCGTACGTCGGCACCTCCACGTACGGCAGCTTCGCGCCGAGCATGTTCCGTGCGACATGACGCCCGTGGTTGAGCGAGTTGTCCCACGTCCCCATGCGGTGGTGGCGCTGCGAGACGACGTCGTAGAACTCGGCGACGTCGCCCGCGGCCCAGACGTCCGCGATGTTCGTCTCGAGGTACTCGTTCGTCAGCACGCCGACGTTCGTCTCGAGCGCGGTGTCGCGGAAGACGTCGACGTTCATCGTGAGCCCCAGCCCGACGCCGACGATGTCGGCCGGGATGGTCGCCCCGGTGCTCGTCGTGACCGTCATCGATCCGTTCGACCCGTCGATACGATCGATCGACTCCTCGGCATGGAAGTGCACGCCCTCGTCCGCCGCGAGGAGCCGCACGACCTCGCCGCCGTCGGCGTCCAGCGCCTTGCGCAGGAACCAGGGTCCGCGCATCAGCCAGTGCGTCTCGAGCTTGCGGAACGCGAACGCCTCCGTGAGCTCGTAGCCGATGAACGACCCGCCGAGCACGACGCCGACCTTCGACTCCGCGATCCGCGCGTTGATCGCCTTCGCCTCGTCGAAGTACTGGAAGTTGAAGACGTTCTCCGTGCCGTCGGCACCGGCGACGCGCAGCGGGTTCGGCCTCCCGCCGGTCGCGATGAGCAGGCGGTCGTAGGGGGTCTCACCGCCCGGCTCGGTGGCGACCGTCTTGTGCTCGAAGTCGACCATCGTGACCTTCGTCTCGAGGCGCAGGTCGATACGGTTCCTCACGTGCCACTCCATGTCGCGCACGTACACGCGCTGCTCGAGGAGGACGCCCTTGAGGTAGCGCGGGAGGGACACACGGTTGTACAGGGTGTACGGCTCGTCGTCGATGACGACGACCTCGCACGCGGCGTCGTTCTTGCGCAGCTCCTCCGCGCAGTACGTGCCGGCGGCGCCGTTGCCGATGATGACGAAGCGTGTCGGGGCCGAGCCCACGCGTTCACCCCCTCGGGTCGCTGCGGTGACCGCAGTGTGGCGGAAGGCGGTGCGACTTTCAGGCACGCTGCGACACTCTCGCCGTGCGGATGGATGCACGATGATGCCGCCGTTCGAACGCCTCGCGGACGAGGACTTCGCGTACCTCACGACGACGGGGCGCGTGAGCCGGCGCGCCCATACGGTCGAGATCTGGTTCGGCCTGCGCGACGGGAGGCTGTACGTGCTCTCCGGCGGTGGACACCGCGCCGACTGGGTGCGCAACATCCGGAAGGACCCGCGCGTCCGGGTCCGGGTCGGCTCGCGCTCGGTCGCCGCGCGGGCCCGCATCCTGCGCGCGGGGACCGAGGAGGACCGTCGCGCACGCGAGCTGCTCGACGCGAAGTACCAGGCCTGGCGCGAGGGGAAGCGCCTCAGCTCGTGGGCGCGGAACGCGCTGCCGGTGGCGATCGACCTCTGACGGTGCCGGCCGCGGGATTCGAACCCGCACTAGAACCGCTCTTAGGGCGGTCGTCTCTGCCCTTGGACTAGGCCGGCACCTTTCAGGATAGGGACGCCCTCAGGCGACCGGCCCGTCCGAGGCGTCCTGGTCCTCCTCGTCCGTCCCCCAGCGCTCGTGCTGGGCGTGCAGCTGGGCGCCCGTCCGTGCGATCCAGGCCCCGACGGTCCGCCGCGCGCCCTCGTCGCGCGGCAGCGACGCGCTCGCGTGATGGCGGTTCGCGCACTCCAGGCGAACTGTCCCGCCCTCGATGGCGTACGGGAAGAGCGGCAGTCCGCAGGTGGCGCAGTCCGCGGTGCCGTCGTTCCGCAGAACGACGTCTTCCGGCGCAAGTCGCGGCCGACCGTTGACGTCCAGTGCATGCCCTAGACTACGGAGACCGCGTCGGCCGCCGGCCGTCGCGCCTTTTCGCCCCGGGCCCGACCGCCTCGCCGCACCCGCCGGCGGGCGTCCCCGTCCGATGACGGGAGCCGGCTCGCGGCAACTCCAGGGAAAGGAGGTGGGGGGAGATGCCGGCTCGACCCTACGAGCTCATGTACCTCATCCAGCCGAGCGCCGACGAGCAGCGGCTCGGGGCCATCGGCGAGCGCATCCAGAACGCGATCACCTCTCTCGGGGGCACCGTCGACAAGGTCGGTCCACCGGTCCGTCGCCGCCTCGCCTACGTGCTCGACCACCACCGCGAGGGCCAGTACGCCGTCATCGAGTTCTCGCTGCCGCCGGAGCAGGCGAGGGAGCTCGACCGGACGATCAGACTGACCGAGGACGTCCTGCGCTACCTCGTCGTGAGGCGCGACGAGTAAGGCGCGCGATCGGAGGAATGGGGATATGGCTTCACTTTCGAAGATCCTGATCATCGGCAACGTCGGCCGCGATCCCGAGCTCAAGATGACCGGCAACGGCCGTCCCGTCGCGGAGTTCACCGTCGCGGTGAACCGCGTGACCGGCCGCGGCCCGAGCGGCGAGCGGGAGCAGCAGACGGATTGGTACCGCGTCTCCTGCTGGGGCAACCTCGCCGAGACCGCCCAGCAGATCGTCCAGAAGGGCCGCCTCGTCTTCGTCGAGGGCCGCTTCGCCCCCCGCGAGTGGACCGGCAAGGACGACCAGAAGCGGATCAGCCTCGAGATCTCCGCCGACAACTTCCAGGTGCTCGACTCGCGGCGCGACCGCGAGGGCATGGGCGCCGCGGCGCCCGCTCCGGCGCAGGAGGAGGGCAAGACCTTCGACCCCGACGAGATCCCGTTCTGAGAACAGGAGAGAACACGATGTCGAGTGAGATGCCCCAGGCGCCGCACGAGGCGCCCAGCGCGCCGCGCGAGGGCGCGGCGCAGGCCGGTGGGGCCCCGCGCGCCGCGGCGCCGGGAGCGCCCGCAGGCGCGCGACCGATGCGCCCGGGCGGGCCAGGTCCACGCGGCGCGTTCGGTGGGCCCGGCGGCCGCCGCCCGCGGCGGAAGGTCTGCGTCTTCTGCGTCGACAAGGTCAAGGCGATCGACTACAAGGACAAGCCGCGCCTGCAGCGGTTCCTGAGCGACCGCGCACGGATCGAGCCTCGCCGCAAGAGCGGGACGTGCGCCAAGCACCAGCGGATGCTCACCACCGCCCTCAAGCGCGCGCGCTACATGGCGCTCCTTCCGTACACCGCGGATCACGTGCGCGGGATGATGTCCGCGCGCGACCGCGCGATCGCCGGTGGTCCGCCGCCGGAGCGACCGCCACGCCCGCCGTTCCGCCCGTACGGGCCACGACCGGAGGGTGCGCCGCGTCCGGAGGCGCCGCGCGCCGAGACGCCCCGGCCAGAGGCCCCGCGCCCCGAGGCGCCGCGCGAGGGGCCAGCCCCGAGCTGACCTGCGGCTAGGTCCCGGCGGGCTCCTCGATGTCGCGTTCCTCGAGGACGTCGCCGGTGACGCTGAGCAAGCCGTGCGAGAGGCCGCGCGGCTTCGCCGCGCGCAGGATCCGGAGCGCCTCGGGCTCCCGCGCGCCCGCGCGGAGCGTGAGCATGATCGCGCCGGGCTGGAACACGCCGTCGCGCTCGCCGGCGCCGCGCGCCACGATGCTGAACTGGTCCGTCCCGAAGCCGCTCTTCGTCAGCTGCTCGACGACGCGATCGACCTGATCGCGCGCCTCGAACTCCGCCACGATCGGCATCGATGCGCCGCCGCGCTCGTTCTCGGTCGCCATCTTCCTCGTCACCTCCGTGCTGGTGGCAGGCGAGCACGTCACATGCCCGTCGTGCCGGGACAGCACGAGGGCCGGTCTTTCTCGACCGGCCCTCGTTCGCCTGCCAGCGGAGGAAGCTTCCTTTACGCGGATGCCTCCGCGTGCAGGGGCTTGCGCTTGTCGATGTTGAGGATCGCGGCGTCCTTCTGCGCGACCGTGAACGGGATGACGCCGGGGATGAGCCACTCCTCCCACATCTTGTCGACCCCGGCCTGGAAGTGCTCGACGTCCTCGTCGATGAAGTGGGCGAAGCGGCCCTGCCGCTTCAGGTACTCGACGACGGGCTTGCGCTTCTTGCGGCCCTCCGCGATCTGCCGCGTCGGCCCGGTGAGGCTCACCACCCCGTCGACGACCTCGTAGAGCGGCCAGATGCCGCACTCGACGGCGAGGTGGCCGAGCTCCTGGCTGTACTGCGGGTGGTAGTCCCAGCCCTTCGGGCACGGGTCGAGCGTGTGGACGAACGTCGGTCCGCCGAGCTCGAGCGCCCGGCGGATCTTGTTCATGAGGTCGACCGCGTACGCGGCGCAGCCGGCGGCGATGTAGCGCGACTCGGGGTGGCCCGCCGCGAGCATGCCGGGCACGTTCTTCTTCCACCGCGTGTGCATGAGGCGGCGCTTGCTGCCGCTGGGCGAGAAGGTCGTGACCGCGCCGTACGGCGTCTGGCTCGAGAGCTGGATGTCGGTGTTCGCGTACGACTCGTTGTCGTACAGCAGGACGAGGCAGTCGTACTCCTTGTGCGTGAGCGTGGCGGAGATCGCGCCGAGGCCCATGTCGGCGCCCCCGCCGTCGCCGCAGAACGCGATGACGTTGATCCTCTCGTCCTTCAGCTTGCCCTTGCGCATGAGGACCTTGAGGCCGGCCGAGGTGCCGAGTGCGGCGGAGCCCGCCGCGCCGAGCTGGGTGTGCATCCACGGCACGACCCACGGAGTCGAGTAGTACGTCGTGTTCGCGACGTACATGCAGCCCGTCGAGCCGAGGACGATCGTGCGCGGGCCCGCCGCCTTCACCATGTGGCGCATGACGAGCGCGGACTCGCAGCCCTGGCACGTCCGGTGGCCCGAGACGAACAGCTCGTCGTAGGGGACTTCCTTGACCCCCCTGATCTGGGGGAGCGCGGTGTCGACGGCCATATCCATCTCCCTCCTTTACGCCCGCACGCCGATCCAGTGGCACTGGTCGCCGGCCCTGAGGTCGGCGTTCGCGGCGGCCTGCGTCCTGTCGAAGATCTCCGCCGCCATCTTCTGGTCGATCTCGCGTCCGCCGAGCCCGGCGACGAAGCCGACGACGGTGGGGCGCTTCGTCTGCGAGTAGAGCGCCGAGCGCAGCTCGTTGTAGAGGACGCCGCCGTAGTACGGCGAGCCGAAGCTGTAGTCGCGGTCGATGACGCCGACCGCCTTGAACCGCGTCAGGCTCTGCACGACCTCCTCGACGGGGAACGGACGGAACCACTTCAGCCGGACGAGGCCGACCTTGTGCCCCTCCGCGCGGAGCCGGCGGATCGCGACCTTCATCGGCAGGCCGAGCGTGCCCTGGCCGAAGAAGACGATCTCGGCGTCGTCGGTCAGGTACTCGTCGAGGAACGGCGAGTCGCCGCCGCGGCCGAAGATCCGCTTGAAGTCGGCGTGCGCCTCCGCGATGACGCCGAGCGCGCGGCGCATGGCGGCGTCGTTCTGGCGCCGGATCTCCATGAGCCAGTCCTGGTCGACCTGCGGCGCGATCGTGATCGGGTTGTCGGGGTGCAGGAGGCGGTCGCCGAGGTCGTACTTCGGCAGGAACGAGTCCACCGCGGCCTTCGTCGGCACCTGGACGAGCGCAGCCGAGTGTGTGAGGAAGCCGCCGTCGAGCCCGATCGCCACGGGGAGCGAGACGCGCTTGTCCTCGCCGACGCGCCACGCCATGAGCGAGAGGTCGAGGCACTCCTGCTGCGTCTCCGCCCACGGTAGGAGCCAGCCGAGGTCGCGCACCGCCAGGGAGTCGTTGTGCTCGGTACCGAACGCACCCGGGTCGTCGAGCGCGCGGTTGCCGCAGATGGCGACGACCGGCAGCCGCAGGCCGGCGGTCACCGCGATGGCCTCGAACGCGTAGAACCAGCCGACGCCCGACGATCCGACGAACACGCGCGACCCCACGGCCGACGCGTGCTTCACGATCTCGAACTGGCTGTGCTCGCCGTCCGCGACGATGTACTCGCAGTCCATCTTCCCGTTCGCGATGAGCTTCGCCGCGGCCTGCATGACCGTGTCGTACGGGCGGATCGGATATGCCGCCATGACGTCGACGTCGGCGAGACGGATGGCCTCCGCGATCGCGTCGCAGCCGGTCAGGAGCTGCTCGGTCTGGACCTCTTGGATCGTCTCGTCCTTGACCGCTACCGCCATCAGTCCTCACCTCCAGCCGCCGCTGCGGCTTGCTTGCCTTTCGCCCAGACGCCGGTCTTCGCCTCGAACCACTTCGCGTATGCGGCCTTGTCCTTCTTCCACTCGCCCCAGACCATCGCGTTCGAGTCGAACGCGAGCTCGTCGACCATGACGATGCAGTCCTTCACGGGGCAGACCTGCGCGCAGAT
>CAZSRI010000102.1:0-7384 GCA_964609145.1 uncultured Chloroflexota bacterium | reverse complement strand
AGGAGCGCGAGATGACGGAGACGACGGGACCGACGGGCAGCGAGCACCAGCGGCCGACCTTCTGGGGGCGGGGGGCGTACGAGCTGTTCCTCGAGTCAGAGGGCATCCCCGTGCACCGCGGCTACGCGATCGACGACCTGAACACCGCGGACGTCGCTCCGTGGCCGCGGCTCGACGCGAAGGGCGCGTACATCCGCCTCGCGGGCGCGGAGGACACCGACGGCGCCTACCTCCTCGACCTCGGTCCGGCTCGCTCGACCGCGCCGGAGAAGCATCTCTTCGAGGAGTACTTCTTCGTCCTCTCGGGTCGCGGCACGTGCGAGGTCTGGAACGAGGGCGAGGCGCACACGAGCTTCGAGTGGCAGGAGGGGAGCCTCTTCTCCGTGCCGCTGAACATGACGCACCGTCTCCACAACGGATCGGGCACGCTGTCGGCGCGGCTGCTCGCCGTGACGACGATGCCGATCATGATGAACCTCCTCCACAGCACCGAGTTCCTCTTCGGCTGCCCCTACGTGTTCCGCGACCGCTACGACGGGCGGACCGGGTACTTCGACGGCAGCGGCACGCTGTACACGGGGCGCGTGTGGGAGACGAACTTCGTCGCCGACGTCCGGCGGTTCAAGCTGAGGGACTGGCTCGAGCGCGGCGCGGGCGGCAAGAACATCCGCTTCGAGTTCGCGAACAACACGATGGTGTCGCACGTCTCCGAGTTCCCCGTCGGCACGTACAAGAAGGGCCACCGTCACGGGCCGGGCTACCACGTGATCATGCTCAACGGCACGGGCTACTCGTGGATGTGGCCCGACACGCTCGCGAGCAACGTCGAGGTGAGCTGGAAGCCGGGCTCGCTCTTCGTCCCGCCGGGGCGCTGGTGGCACCAGCACTTCAACACGGGCGCCGAAGCGGCGCGGTACCTCGCCATCCGCTGGGGCGGCAACAAGTGGAAGCTGGCGGAGTACCTCGACAACCAGGACGTCGACAAGGACGGGGCGAACCAGATCGCGTACGAGGACCAGGATCCGACCGTCCACCGCACGTACCTCGACCGCTGCCGCGCGCGGGGCGTCGAGGTGAAGATGGACGAGTTCCGGGTCCGGGTGTAAGAGATCGAGCGACGGTCCCCGCGGCGCGCGGACCCGGGGGCGAGGGCCCACGAGGTCGAGCACGCGCTTCGCGCACAGGGGCCCCTACCCCTGGGCACTCGCGAAGGCTTTGCCGCGGGCGAGGTGGCAGAAGAGGAGGGGCTCGTCGCGACCGAGCGGCTGCGGCTGCGCACGGTCGGGATAGACATCGGCACGACGACGAGCCACCTCATCTTCTCGGAGCTCGGCCTCGAGCGGCAGGGGCTGCGGCTCTCGAGCGCGTACGCCGTCGTCGAGCGCACCGTCGTCCACCGCTCGCGCGTGATCCTCACGCCGTACGCGTCGCCGTCGCGGATCGACACGGACGCGCTCGAGCGCTTCATCGCGCAGGCGTACGCCGAGGCGCGCTGGACGCGCGACCTGGTCGACAGCGGCGCGGTGATCGCGACGGGCGAGGCGGCGCGGAAGGAGAACGCCGCCGCGATCGTCGGCCTCTTCAGCGGCGAGGCCGGCAAGTTCGTCTGCGCGACCGCGGGGCATCGCCTCGAGAGCCTGCTCGCGGCGCACGGCTCGGGCGCCGCGGCGCTCTCGCGCTCGGCGGAGCGTCCGCTCGTGCTGAACGTCGACGTCGGCGGCGGGACGACGAAGCTCGCGGTCTGCCGCGACGGCCACGTCGAGGAGACCGCGGCCCTCGACGTCGGCGCGCGCGTCGTCGCGTGGGATGAGCGCGGCCGCATCCGCATGATCACGAGCGCCGGAGCGCGGCTCTCGCACCGCGCCGGTCTGCGGCTCGCTCTCGATGAGACGGCGTCGTCCGCCGACCTCGACGGGCTCGCCCAGTGGATCGCGGACCTCGCGCTGCGTGTGCCACGCGGCGAGGCGTTCGACGACCCGGCCATCTGGCTCACCGATCCGCTCGCGACGCGTGGCCCGTTCCCGGTGCTCGTGTTCTCGGGCGGCGTCGGCGAGTACGTGAACGGGCGCGAGGAGCGCGAGTTCGGGGACCTCGGACGGCGCATCGGGCGTGCGCTGCGCGAGCGCGCGGCCGCCTTCGACGTCGTCGGGGCGGTCGAGTCGATCCGCGCGACCTGCATCGGCGCGGCGCAGTACACGGTGCAGGTGAGCGGCGACACGCTGTACCTCTCGGACCGCGCGCTCCTGCCGCTGCGCGACCTCGCGGCGGTCGCGCTGCGTCCCGCGGCGCCGGACGCGAAGGCGATCGCGCGCGACGTACGCGCGGGGATCGCGCGGCTCGACCGCGAGGACGGCGCCTTCGCGCTGGCGGTGCGCTGGCCGCACGGCCCGGGCTACGCCGCGCTCCGCGCGCTCGCGCAGGGGATCGCCGACGGCACGCGCGGGCTGCTGCGCGACGGTCGCCCGCTCGTCGTCGTGCTCGACGCCGACGTCGCGGGGATCGTCGGGCAGCTCCTGCGCGACGAGCTGTCGGTCGTCGCGCCCGTGCTGTGCGTCGACCAGATCGCGCTCTCGGACCTCGACTTCATCGACGTCGGCGCGGTCGTGCCCGAGAAGGAGGTCGTGCCGGTCGTGGTGAAGAGCCTGGTGTTCGCCGAGCGAAGCGACTAGAGCCGCGAGCCCTCGAGCGTGTCCTGCACCTTCGCGTAGCCCTTCCACAGCGACTCGTAGAAGAAGCGGATCCCGAACTCGATGCGCAGCGTCCGCGTGCGCGCGTCGGAGTCGTTGAAGTGCTCGTGGAGCGTCATGCGCGGCGGCACGTGCACGGCGTCGCCGGCGCTCCACTCGTGGCGGCGCCCGTCGATCTCCGAGTATCCGGCGCCCTCGAGGACGTAGAGCATCGCCTCGGTGTGGGTATGGCGATGGCTCCGCGTCCGCGGCGCCTCCTCGAACACGTTCGTCATGGCGACGGCCCTGGCGCGGAAGCCGTTCGTCTCGTCGCCGGGGCTCTCGCTCCCGCCCATGAGGATCCAGATCCCCGCGTGGCGGTGCGCGCCCTTGCCCTCCTTGTGGTGCGCGTGCCCGGCGAGCCGCCGCGCGCGCTCGTCGATCGCGTCCTCGAAGTGAAGGGCGATGCGCCGCCCGTCCGCCGCGTGCTGGGACGCCTGCGCCGGATGGCGCGCGGCGAGGCCGCCGTCGCCCTCGCCGTGCTCCTCGAGCTGCTCGATCCGCCCGATGTTCACCGCGAGGTCGAGGTCGTGCGTGACCGCGGAGACGTAGCGCGCCGTCTCGCCGGACGTGTTCACGAGCTGGTGCTCGGCCATGTAGGGGACGTGGATCGTCGTCCCGGGCTTCCAGTCGTACCGCGCGCCGTCGATCACGGCCAACCCGCTCCCCGCGGTGACGTGGATCGCCTCCTCGCCGTGGCGGTGGCGCCCCGTGCGCGAGCGCGGCGGGATCTCCGCGACGAGGAGCGCCGTGCCCATCGTCGCGAAGCCGCGCGCCTCGCCGATGAGCATCGCGACGCGCGCGTCCTGCGGCGTCCGGGTCCACTCGAGGTCGCGCGCGCGCGCGACGACCGGCGGATCGACGAGGCGCGCCGCCGTCCGTTCGCTCCTCGCGAGCCAGTCGCGGTAGAAGTCCACGCGGCTAGCGCGCTGCGCCGATCGGTGCCCGTGCCTCCGCACCGCCCGCGCTCGCGGTCTCGAGCTGCACGACGTTGTCGTAGCCGACGTGCCGGAAGACGCGGTTCTGCGCCGACAGGAAGACGAGCGGCGCGGCGCCCGAGTTGAACGTCTGGTGCACGGTGTTCTGCGGGACGTACACGAGGTCGCCCGTCTTGAACTCCCAGCGGCTCGGCTCGTTCGCGATGCGCGCGTAGTACCGGTCGTCGATCTCGGCCTCGACGTCCCACTGCAGGCTGTAGCCCGAGCCCGAGATGACGTATTGCGCCTCGTCCGCCATGTGCCAGTGCTTCGCCGAGCGCCCGCCGGGCGCGACGATCTGCTGGTAGAGGTCGAGCGAGTGGGTGCGCGCGTCCGTCCGCGCCGGCGAGAGGATGACGCGGACGTGGCCGTCGGGCGTGTCCTCCCAGCGCGTGTCCGACGGCTTGACGATCTTCTTCTGCCGCTCCCAGCCCGGCGTCCAGAGCCGCGACCACTCCTGCCGCGGGCCGTACTGCCCGTCGGCCGCGAACGGCGCCGAGCGCCCCTGCTGCCAGAGGCCGAGCACCATCCACGTCGTCTTCGCCTTCAGGACGAGCGCGAGCGCGCGCTCGGTCGCCGAGAGGTTGTGGTGCTTGTGCTTGCTGTCGGTGTGGACGATGACGAGGTCGTCCTTCTCCCACTCGTAGCGCCGCCCGTCGTGGATCTCGTATCCCTTGCCCTCGAGGATGTAGAAGTGCGCCTCGTTCTGATGGCCGTGCCCGTGGTTCTCGCCGCCGGGCATGAGCTCGACGAAGTGCACCTGCAGCGACTGCGTGAGGAACTCGTCGTCGCCCGGGCCGAGCATCCAGTACGTCTTCGAGCGGCCCGCGTCGTCGTCGCCGGAGTGGCCGACGTGCGCGTCGTCGACGACGGTCCCGGCCCGGCGGACCCGCGGGAGCGAGCGCTGTCGCTCGCGGTACTTGCCGAGGCCGTACGTCGCGGAGTCGAGACCGCGCAGGAACACTCGCTGGTCTTCACTCATTCGTCGCTTCGCTCCTCATTCGTTCGTCCTTGCTCGATGGCCGTCGGCTCGGCCTCCGGCCTCGCTCGCGGCTGGCCGCTCCGCTCTTGCGGACTCGCTCGGACCGGCGGAGCCGGATCCGCGCTCACCTCGCTCCCGAAAGGTATGACATTTCGGCGCGTGAGTCCCGCGGCCTCGCGCGTGCGTGCGCTCGACAGCGCGATGGCCATCCACGCGGCGAGGCCCGCGAGCGCGACGAGCTGGAACATGCGCGGGATCCCGACGGCGCCCGCGACCGCGCCCCCGAGCGTGGGCCCGACGATCGAACCGACGTCGAGGCCGGCGTTGTAGACGCCCGACGCGAGGCCGACGTCCTTACCCTCGGCTCGGAGCTCGGCGATCGTCGCGGCGCTCGTCGCGCGGATGACGCCGCGGCCGAGGCCGAGCACGACGAAGATCGGCGCGAGCGCGACCGGCGAGGCCGCCGCGGGGATCAGCGCCATCATCGCGGCGACCGCGACGATGCCGACGAGCGTGACGCGGCGGTGGTCCGCGAAGCGCAGCACCAGCGCGCCGGCGAGCCGGATCGCGAGCCCCGCGCCGCTCTTGAGCGCCCGCAGCGTCCCGACGACGGCGAGCGAGATCCCGATCGAGGGCGCGAGCAGGACGAAGAACGTGTCGAGGCTGTCCCAGATGAGGTTCACGAACACGACGCTCGCGACGGCGAGCCACACGCGCGCGTCGAGGCGGGCGCCGGCGCGCAGGAGGCCGCGCCACCCCGTGCCGCGGTCGGGGACGAAGCTCGCCCCTTCGACTCGCGGGAGCGCGAGCACGGCCACGGCCGCGAGCACGGGCAGCGCCGAGATCGCGCCGATCGTCGCGGGCAGGCCGATCGCGTCGCCGAGGGTGCCGCCGACGATCGACCCGAGCGCGTAGCCGAGCGAGATCGCGGCCGTATAGGCGGCCATGGACACGCCGGCGTCCCGACCCGCGGTGACGTCGATCGCGAGGGCGAGCCCGAGCGTCCCGACGCTCCCCCACGCGAACCCGTGCAGCGCGACCGCGAGCGTCAGGAGCGCGGGCTGCCCGGCGGCGAGCGCGAGCGCCGCGGTCGACGCCGCGAAGACGACGAGCGCCATCGCGAAGTGACGCGCCGCGCGCTCGGCGCGGTACGCGAGGCCGACGGGCACGCGCGACCCGAGCTGCGCGATCGCGAGGAGCGACACCAGGAGGCCGATCGCCTGGACCGTCTGTCCGCGCGCGGCGAGGTACGGCGGGAGGACGATCTCGACGGTACCCTTCGTCGTCGTGGTCGCGGCCGCGATCACGAGCAGCGCGAGGAAGGGGACGTTCATGCGACGCATGATGGCGGCATGAGGACCGAGCAGGTCGAGCTCTGGAGCGAGGGCGCCCGTCTACGCGGCTGGCTGCATCGCCCCGACGCGGGATCGGAACGCTCGCCCTTCATCGTGCAGGGGCCGGGATGGCTCGGCCTCGCCGACGCGAAGCTCTACCAGCCGTACCACGAGGCGTTCACGTCGGCGGGGTTCGCCGTCCTCATCTTCGACTACCGCGGGTTCGGCGCGAGCGAGGGCGACCGCGGCGTCCTCTCGCCCGCGTGCCAGGTCGACGACTGGCGCAACGCGATCTCGTACATGCGCGGCCGCGCCGACATGGACGCGGACGCGTTCGCGATCTTCGGGAGCGGCGGCACCGGCGGCGGGAACGCGGTCGCCGTCGCGGCCGCCGAGCCGGACGCGCGCGCGACGATCAGCCAGGTCCCCGTCGCCGACGGCCGCGACTGGCTCCACCGCATGCGCGCCGAGCACGAGTGGGTGGCCTTCCTCGCGAGCGTCGAGGCCGATCGCCGCGCCCGCGCCGCGGGCGGCGAGGGGACGCGCGTGCACCCGCGCGAGGGGATCATGGTCGAGACGCCGGAGCGCCGCGCGACGGCCGTGAAGGCCGACGTCGACGGCCGCATCCCGACCGCCGTGCCGCTCGCGGCGGCCCGCGGGATCCTCGAGTACCGGCCGCTCGACGTCGCCGACCGCGTGAGGGGGCTCATGGTCATCGCCGTCGAGGACGACGCCGTCACGCCGACGGATCACGCGCTGGCGCTGTACGAGCGGGCGCGCTCGCCGAAGAAGCTCGTGCTCCAGCGGAACACGACGCACTACGCGGCGTACAAGCGGAACGCGGCGCAGGTGATCCCGCTCATGGTCGGGTGGCTTCGCTCGCTCGTCGGGCGCGCCGGCGACATCGCCGTGCGGTCGGAGCCCGGGGCGTCGATCGAGTGGATCGAGGGAGGGAACGCGTGAACGACCTCGTCATCCGCGGCGCGACGGCGGTGCTCGAGGACGGCGTGCGGCGCGCCGACATCGGGATCGACGGCGAGCGCGTCGCCGCGGTCGCCGCCGCGGGATCGCTCGCGCAGGGGCGCCGCGAGATCGACGCCGCCGACCTCGTCGCGCTGCCCGGGCTCATCGACATGCACTCGCACCACCGCGAGCCGGGCTTCACGCACAAGGAGGACCTCCTCACGATGGGGCGCCAGTGCGCCGCCGGGGGCGTGACGACGAGCGTCGCCATGCCGAACGTGTCGCCTCCTCCCACGACCGCGGCGGACCTCGACGGCATGCTCGAGCTCTACCGCGCGCGCGCCATGGTCGACTGGAACGTGAACGCGTCGGGCGTGCAGCTCGCGGAGATCCCGAAGCTCG
>CAZSRI010000101.1:0-7393 GCA_964609145.1 uncultured Chloroflexota bacterium | reverse complement strand
GCTGGAATGTAGTAGTATGCAACTATGCTCACCGTCCCACAGGCGGCCAAGCGCGTGCGACGCGACCCGGAGACCGTCCGCCGGTGGATCCGCTCCGGGAGGCTGCGCGCGCGGAAGGTCGGGACCCAGCACGTCATCGAAGAGAGTGATCTCAACGCACTGATCGACGAGCCGAAGATGCTCCCGTTGCCGAAGGGGCTGCGGCGGACCTTCTGGGGTGAACCCATGCCGAACGTCGTTGCCTGGATCCACCGTTCGCGTCAGGGCCACTGACGCTCGTCATCGACGCGAGCGCAACGTTCAACGCGTGCCTGGCGGACACGGGGTTCGCCACGTACGGCTCGGAGGACCTCGTCGCACCAGCCCTCCTCTGGTCCGAGGTCCGGTCCTCTCTTCACGAGGCCGTATGGCGGAGGGAGCTCGCCGCCGCGCGCGCGCTCGACGCGCTCGGGAAGCTTGAGGTCGCGCCGATCGCCGCGCGGACGCATCGTCGACTGTCGCGGAAGGCGTGGGAGATCGCCGACCAGCTCGGATGGGCCAAGACGTACGACGCCGAGTACGTCGCGCTCGCCGTCCTGCTTGGATGCCGGCTCGTCACGGTGGACGACCGGCTCCGCCGCGGGACCGAGCGGTTCGGCATCGTGATCGGGCCAGGCGACCTCTGAGCGTGAGCGCTCGACGCTTTCGCAAGGTCCTCATCGCGAATAGAGGCGAGATCGCCGTGCGGGTCATGCGCACGTGCCGCGACATGGGGATCGCGACCGTCGCCGTGTACAGCGACGTGGACCGCACCGCGATGCACGTGCGGATGGCGGACGAAGCGTTCCCGATCGGGACGGCTCCGCCCGCGGACTCGTACCTGCGGATCGACCGCATCGTCGGGGTCGCGAAGCGCAGCGGCGCCGAGGCCGTGCATCCGGGGTACGGGTTCCTCGCCGAGAACGCGGACTTCGCGCAGGCGGTCGCGGACGCTGGGATCGCCTTCGTGGGACCGCCGGCGCCGGTGCAGCGCGCGCTCGGGTCGAAGACGGAGGCGCGCAAGATCGCGCGGCGGGTCGGCGTGCCCGTCGCGGAGGGGGCGACGGATCCCATCGCGGACCTCGCGGAGGGCCGCCACGTCGCGGAGCGGATCGGCTATCCGCTCCTCCTCAAGCCGGCCGGCGGCGGCGGCGGGAAAGGGATGCGCATCGTGCGCTCCGCGGCCGAGCTCGCCGACGCGTGGCGCGCCGCGACCGGCGAGGCGACGACCGCGTTCGGCGCGCCGGCGCTGCTCGTCGAGCGCTTCGTCGAGCACGGCCGGCACATCGAGATGCAGATCCTCGCGGACGCGCGCGGCGAGGTGGTATGGCTCGGGGAGCGCGACTGCTCGATCCAGCGGCGGCACCAGAAGCTCATCGAGGAGACGCCGGGGCCGTCGGTCGACGACGCGCTGCGCGTGCGCCTCGGCGACGCCGCGGTGCGGATCGCGCGCGCGGCGGGCTACGCGAACGCGGGGACGTGCGAGTTCCTCGTCGCGCCCGACGGCTCGTTCGTGTTCCTCGAAGTGAATACGCGGCTGCAGGTCGAGCATCCCGTCACCGAGATGGCCACCGGCCTCGACCTCGTCGCGCTGCAGCTGCGACTCGCGGCGGGGGAGCCGCTGCCGTTCGCGCAGGACGGGATCGTACGGCACGGCGCGGCGATCGAGTGCCGGATCACCGCCGAGGACGCGCTCGCGGGCTTCCTGCCGGCGGGCGGCCTGGTCGACCTCGTGCGCCTGCCCTCGGGCCCGGGGGTGCGCGTCGACGCCGCCATCGAGAGCGGCGCGGTCGTGCCCGACGAGTACGACCCGCTCATCGCGAAGATCGTCGCGCACGGCCCCGACCGCGCGAGTGCGCTCGCGCGGATGCGCCGCGCGCTCGCCGAGGCGATGGTCGCGGGGATCCCCACGACGCTCCCGTTCCATGCGCGGGTGATGGAGGAGCCGGACTTCGTCGCGGGCCGCTACGACACGGGGTACGTCGTCGCGCACTGGCCGCCCGAGGGAGCGCCGCTCGACGACGACGAGACGATCGCCGCGGCCGTCGCCGCGGTGCTCGCGCAGCGACGCGCGCTCGCCGACCGCGCCGCCGCGAACGGCGCGCTGGCCCCGTGGGCGGCCGCCGCCCGCGAGGACGCGCTGCGATGAGATACGAGGTCGACGCGGGGGGTCGACGGATCCGGCTCGAGATCGGGGCCGACGGGCGGACGCTCGTCGAGGGACGGGTGGTCGCGGTCGAGGCGCGCGAGACCATCCGCGGACGGCAGTGGTCGATCGCCATCGACGGACGCTCGCACGAGGTCACGCGGCTCGGCGGCGACCGCTGGCGCGTCGGTGCACGCGAGACGACGGTCGTCGCGCGGGACGAGCGCGCCCTCGCCGCGGCGGGCGCGCGGACCGCCGCGGGCAAGGGACATCACGAGGTGCGCGCGCCGATGCCGGGGCTGCTCAAGGCGGTGCACGTGAGCGAGGGCGACGTCGTCGAGCGTGGCGCCGCGCTCGCGACGCTCGAGGCGATGAAGATGGAGAACGAGCTGCGCGCGCCCGCGGCGGGCCGCGTCCGCCGCGTGGCCGCCGCCGGGACGAAGGTCGAGAGCGGCGCGCTCATCGCGGTGCTCTCCGCCGAGTGACCCGTCGCGTCGCGCGCGCGGCGGCGATCGGCCTGGTGCTCGCGGTCGCGTCGCTCGCCGCGACGTGGGGGCTCCTCTTCGGGCGGCCGCTCCCGACGACGGATGGCTATTACCGCATGCTCGGGCTCGACGAGCGCGCCGAGGTCGTACGCGACGTGTGGGGCATCCCGCGCGTCTACGCGTCGACCGACCACGACCTCTGGTTCCTGCAGGGCTACGTGACCGCGCAGGACCGGCTGGTGCAGATGGAGGAGATGCGCGCGATCGCCCGCACCGAGGCTGCGACCGCCGAGTCCGAGCTCGCGTTCGCGCCCGTCGTCCTGCGTGACGCGCTCGACGCCTACGCCGCGGGCGTCACGAAGCTGGTCCACCAGCTACGGGAGGCTCAGGCGCTCCCGGGCGAGCTCGTCCTCGCGGGCCGGTCCCCCGCAGACTGGACCGCCTCGGACAGTCTTTCGCTCGCGGGCGCGTATCTCGGCGCCCCGTCCAGCTGCCTCGCGGCGCCGGCCTCGCTTTCCCTCAAGCGGCGTCCGGTCCTCGCGGCGGCGCTCTCCTTCAACGGACCCGCGCCGGGGCTCTACGAGATCGGCCTTGCCGTACAGGGCCGGCGCGCCGTCGGAGTCTCGATCCCCGGCGTTCCGGGCCTGATCTCCGGCCAGAACGGATGGACCGCGTGGGCCGTCCGCGACGCGGGCCGGCCGGCGAGCGCGGCGTCCGCGTTGACGGTGATGCTCGATCTGCTGGGCGCCACTCGCCTGGACGATCTGCTTCTCAGCGAGATCGGCGTGCGCCGCATCGAGGCATGTGCGGCGGACGCGCGGGGGACCGTGTCGAACGCGCGCACCGTCGACGTATCCGCCGCCGACCTGGAGACCATGCGGCTGTCGCTCGGTCCTGCGAGCGGGACCGGCGCGCGGATCGTCGCCGACCTCGCCGACGTCGACTCCTCGCGCTCGGTCGTGTCGAGCGGCGCGTCGGGGATGCGCGCGTCCCGTCACTTCGACGACCAGGCGCCGCTCTGGGAGCGCGGGCTCCTGCATCCGCTGCCGCTGTCAGGGCCGCCGCTGGATCGGATCGAGGGCGATCTCGTCCTGCGCGCCCGGTAGCCGCACGGCACGGTAGCCGGGCGGCGGCGACGTTGCCTCGGGTCGCGGGTCTCGCCCTCGGCGGCCAACAGCATCGACGTGAGGGGTGGCCGCCTCGTACGAGACCCGGCTCCCCTCGACCTCGCCGCCGCCCGGCTACCGCTAGGAGCGGCGCGGTACCGTGGCGTGGATGCGCGAGCGCAAGGAGTTCACCACGACCTACGGCGCGCCGCTCCCGGCGGCGGTCTACGGTCCCCCCGGCGCGCAGACCGAGGCCCACACGAGCTCGAGCATCGGGGCGCGCGAGAGGGCTGTGCCCGACCGACCGTTGGACCAGACGGGGTCGTTCCCCGGCGAGCCGCCGTACACGCGCGGGATCCACCCGACGGGCTACCGCGGGCGGCTCTGGACGATGCGGCAGTACGCGGGGATGGCCGACGCCGAGACGACGAACGCGCGCTACCGCTACCTCCTCGCGCACGGACAGACCGGGCTCTCGGTCGCGTTCGACCTCCCGACGCAGATGGGCTACGACCCCGACGACCCGCGCGTCGCGGGCGAGGTCGGACGCGTCGGCGTGTCGATCGCGAGCCTCGCCGACATGGAGCGCCTCTTCGACGGCATCCCGCTCGGCGACGTGACCACCTCCATGACGATCAACGCGACGGCGCCGATCCTCCTCGCGATGTACGTCGCGCTGGCGAAGCGGCGGGGCGTCGCGCTCGAGCGCGTCGGCGGGACGACGCAGAACGACATCCTGAAGGAGTACATCGCTCGCGGGACGTACATCTATCCGCCCCGTCCGTCGATGCGGCTCGTCGCGGACCTCATCGCGTGGTGCGCGGCGCACCTGCCGCGCTGGAACCCGATCTCGATCAGCGGCTACCACATCCGCGAGGCGGGCGCGGACGCCGTCCAGGAGCTCGCGTTCACCTTCGCCGACGCGATCGCGTACGTCGACGCCGTGGTCGCGCGGGGGCTCGCCGTCGACCGCTTCGCCCGGCAGCTCTCCTTCTTCTTCGCCGCGAACTCGACGCTGGTCGAGGAGGTCGCGAAGTTCCGCGCGGCGCGGCGCATCTGGTACCGCATCGCGCGCGACCGCTACGGAGCGGCGGACGCGGCGTCGTGGCAGCTCCGGTTCCACACGCAGACGATGGGGTCCACGCTCACCGTGCAGCAGCCGATGAACAACGTCGTCCGCACCGCGGTCGAGGCGCTCGCGGCGGTCCTCGGCGGGACGCAGTCGCTGCATACGAACGCGTTCGACGAAGCGCTCGGCCTGCCCACCGAGGAGAGCGCGCGGCTCGCGCTGCGGACGCAGCAGATCATCGCCGAGGAGTCGGGCGTCACGGAGACGATCGACCCGCTCGGCGGCTCGTATCTCGTCGAGCGGCTCACCGACGACATCGAGACGCGCGCGCTCGCGGAGATCGCGAAGATCGACGCGATGGGCGGCGCGATCTCCGGGATCACGGACGGATACCAGCAGGGCGCGATCGAGACGTCGGCGTACGCGCAGCAGCAGGCGGTCGAGAAGAAGGAGCGCATCGTCGTCGGCGTGAACGGGTACGAGACCGGCGGGCAGGCCGTCCCGCCGATCCAGAAGGTGGACGAGCGCATCGCCGCCCGCGCGGCCGAGCGGCTGCGCGACCTGCGAGCGCGCCGCGACGGCGCGCGCGTCGCTCGCGCGCGCGCGGGGCTGCGCGAGGCCGCGCGTGCCGCGAGCGACCTCTTCCCGCTCATCCTCGACGCGGTCGAAGCGGACTCGACGCTCGGCGAGATCTCCGACGACCTGCGCGGCGTCTTCGGGACGTACGCGCCGACGCGGTGATCCGCGGGGCGTCGCTCCACCACGTCGGGATCGCGGTGCCCTCGATCGACGCCGCGCTCGCCTTCTACCGCGACACGCTCGGGCTCGCCGCCGGGGCGGTCCGCGCCATGCCCGACCAGGCGGTGCGCGTCGCGTTCGTCGGTGAGGGCGCCGCGCGCGTCGAGCTGCTCGAGCCGCTCGACGACGCGAGCGGCGTCGCGCGGTTCCTGAAGGAGCGCGGGCGCCCGACGCTGCACCACGTGTGCTTCGCCGTCGACGACGTGGCGGCGTCGCTCGCCGAGCTCGCGCGCGATGGCTACGAGCTCGTCGACCGCGAGCCGCGGCGCGGCGCGGACGGCACGGTCGCCTTCCTCCACCCGCGCGCCGCGGGCGGCGTGCTCGTCGAGCTCATCGACCGCGCGTCGCTCCGATAGGGCCGCGATACTGGCGTCGTGAGGCCGCGGATCCTCCTGACGCGCGGACGCGCGCACCCCGCGCAGTACGCGGCGTACGTGGAGCGTCTCACGGAGGCCGGCGCCGACGTGCGCCCGGTCGTCGATCCGGACGACGTGCCGGCGGAGTTCGACGGGGTCTGCCTCGCGGGCGGGCCCGACGTCGCGCCCGGGCGCTACGGCCAGCCGCCCGCCCCCGATCTCGGGGTCGTCGACGCGGACCGAGACCATCTCGAGCTCGACGTCCTCCTGCCGCGGTCGCGCGGCAAGCCGGTCCTCGCGATCTGCCGCGGCATCCAGGTGCTGAACGTCCATCGCCGCGGCACGCTCGTCCAGCACATCGGCGAAGCGCATCACGCGACGGGCGATGACGTGATCCTCCGCGCCGCGCGGATCGAGCCGACCTCGCGACTGGCGGGGATCTCCGGCGCCGGCGCCGTCGTGAATCACCGGCACCACCAGGTCGTCGACCGGCTCGGGGACGGCCTGCGCGCGGTCGCCTGGTCGGACGGATACGTCGAAGGCCTCGAGGCGACCGACGAGCCCTGGGTCGTCGGCGTGCAGTGGCACCCCGAGCGCGTCTGCGACGGGCTCGATCCGAGCGTGACGGCGATCTTCGGCGCGTTCGTCCGCTCGACGCAGGGCGTCACGTCACGGTGACACCGGTCCGTCCCGACCTCGCGGCCGCCGACGGCCGCTCCGTGCGCATCGCGGTCCTGTCCCCGTCCTCGGCGTCGATCCGCCGCGCGCTCGCGGCCGCCGGCGCCGAGCCGGCCTTCGTCGCCGCGAGCGAGCCGCCCGTCTTCGGCGAGCGCGCGCAGGCGCTGCGCGACGCGCGTCCCGACCTCGTCCTCCTCGCGCCCACGGATCGGGGCGAGGCGGACCGCGCGGCCGCGCTCACGGAGGCGCTGCGCTTCGCGTGCGCGGCCCAGCTCCCGCGGCCCCGCGCGATCGTGGCGAGCGGGGACGACGGCGCGATCGCGAGCGCGACGCGCCTCCTCGAGCCGTTCGAGCAGGAGGTCCTTCCGGATCTGCGGCGCGACGAGGGGCGCGCCCGGTTCGTGGCGCGGGTGCGCGAGCTGCGGCGCGAGGCGCTCCCATTGCGCGACGACGCGCTCGAAGCGCTCGCCGGTGCCGTCGGGACCGTCCGCGGCGCGGCCGCGCTCGTCGTCGACGTCGCCGACGCCTCCACGTCCCTCGTGCGCGCATCGCCCGGTGCGCCGCCGCTCGCGCTGCACCTCCGGCCGATGGGGCTCGGCACCGCCGCCGATCGCGTCGTCGCGGGCGCCGGCGCCGACCGCGTGAGGCGCAGGAGACCGCGGGCCGGCGGCGGCCCCGCGCCCGGCCACTACACACATCTGCAGCTGCCGACGCAGCGGGATAGCGTAGATGCGTGG
>CAZSRI010000100.1:0-7476 GCA_964609145.1 uncultured Chloroflexota bacterium | reverse complement strand
CGCTCAAGGGCGACAGCTACCGCCTCCGCGGCAAGGACCTCGACGCCGGTCGGCGGAAGCCGGCGGACTGACGGGAGTGGGTGCGTTTTCGACCGCCGAAGGTGGGTGCGTTTTCAGCCGCCGTTGACAGCTGGGAACGCGATGGTGCCGTCCCAGTAGGCGAGGTCGCCCTCGCGACGGAGCAATGGGATGTCGATCGCGCGATCAGCCTGGAAGGCTTTCAGGTCGAAGCGCAGGTCCTTGCCCCCGTTGCCGTTCCAGTCCCACCAGGGCCGGGCGTCCGCAGCTGGGTCGTCAATGCAGTTGTTGTGAGGAAGCCGGCATAGCTGAGGGTGAGCTTGGGGCGGACGCTCAGACCAGGAGCTCTATCCACGGTCTCCTCCCTCACGCCCCCTACCTGGTCGAGTGCTGATGCGGTAGCCGACGCCGGCCACGGTGGAAATGATCCAAGGCTCGCCCAGGCGTTTGCGCAGTGCCGAGACAGTGATGCGCACGGCGTTGGTGAACGGGTCCGCGTTCTCGTCCCACGCCCGCTCCAATAGCTCTGCGGCGCTGACGACACCGCCTTGGGCGGCGCCTGGAGGGACACCCCCTACTTCAGCGACGCCGAGCGGGTCGCCTTGGAGTGGCGGAGGCTGTCACCCGGCTGGCCGATCGTCCCGACCCGGTGCCGGACGAGCTGTGGGAGCGGTTGAAGGAGCACTACGACGAGAAGGGGCTTTCCAGCCTCCTCCTCATGATCGCCGTCACCGACGTGTTCAACCGGTTGAACGTCCCTACCCGTCAGCCCCCGGGCACCTGGAGCTGAACCGAGCTGAGCTCCTGTCAGACCGTGTGGATGAGGCCCGGTCAAGCGGCGGCGCCCTCCTCGATCACGGTTCCTCTTCCTGGGGCTGAAGCGGTTCTCAGCCGGGGGCACCGCGACGCCCTGCCTCGGCCACCGCCCGATCCGCGGCACGCCCTTGCACGCCTCGCGCGCCGGTTGTTCCAGGTCACCGCCGGAACCCAGCGCCAAGGACCGCTGACCGTGGACGAGCGTGACTGGGTGGCCGCGCGGTCCGGCGACGAGGCTCGGCGCGGGTCGACCTGGGGGTCCGTTACCACCGGCAGCGGTATCCGCTGCGTCAGCTCATCCGCGGGTAGAGCTTCGCGAGGCGGCGCGCGTCGCCGGTCACCTTGACCTCGGCTACGGCGGGGCGCTCGTGGAGCCCGGCGAGGAGTCCGATGATCCCGTCGGGAGGGCCCGACAGAACGAGGTCCGGAGACCCGGGTCGACCCGGCTGGACGCGGATCCGGCCGCTCTTCGATTCCAGCGTGACAGGAACGTCGCCCATCTCGATGCCGATCGTCAGCGGCGGGCGCCGGCGGTCGACGCCTTCGAACAGGACATGGATGGGATGCGCGAGCCAATGGCTGCGGAACGTGTCGTCGTCCCTCATCTGTCCCATGAGCGGGCGCGCCCACCGCCCGATCGCGTGGACAACGTCGCGCAAGCCCTCGCCCCATGTCGTGAGCGCGTACCGCTGGTCCTTCTGCCGCTCGAGTACGCCCTTGTCCGTCAGCTCGCGCAGGCGGTCGGCGAGGAGGTTCGTCGCGATCCCGGGGAGTCCGTCGAGGAGCTCGCTGTAGCGCCGGGGCCCGTAGAGGAGCTCGCGCACGATGAGCAGCGTCCAGCGGTCCCCGACGACGTCCAGCCCGCGCGCGAAGCTGCAGTACTGGTGGTAGGAGCGCATGCCTCGAGCCTACGCTTGACAAAGTCCAGCGTCAACTTTAGTTTCTCCATCTACCGACCCGACAGAGGAGGACGGACATGGCAGGCACAGCGCGCGAACTCGTCACCGCGTACATCCAGGCGGTCGGGGAGCGGCGGCTCGAGGCGCTCCCGGAGATGCTCGACCCCGATGCCGAGTTCACCCTCGGGGACAACACCCGGCGTGGCCGCGACGCCTTCGTCGGGGCGTTCCGGCGCCTCCTGCCGATCATCGAGCGCAACGACATCCGGCACGTCTTCGTCGACGGCGCCAAGGCATGCGTCGTCTACGACTTCGTCACGAGCACCCCGGTCGGTCCCGTGCTCAGCGTCGAGTACATCGCCCTGCGGAACGGGCGCATCGCCTCGAGCACGCTCGTGTTCGAGCGCCTGCACTGGCCCGAGGTCCTCTCGGTGATGAAGGAGCGCCAGTAGGGGGCACCCGCGGTCGCGTCCCGTTCGGCCCCGTGAGCAGTCGGCGCGTCCTGTATCTCATCCCCTCCGCCGATCGCGTCAACGCACCGCCCTCTTCACGAGGGCGCCGATCCTCGCCTCTTCAGCGGCGGTCAGCTCCTTGAGCGAAAAGGCGTTGGGCCACATGTTGCCTTCGTCGAGGTCCGCGTTGTCGGAAATGAAGCCGAACGTCGCGTACCTCGACTTGAACTTCGCCGCGTCCTGGAAGAAGCAGACGACCTTGCCCTCCTTGTTGGCATACGCAGGCATCCCGTACCACGTCTTCGGCGAGAGGGATGGCGCACTCTTCTTGACGATCTCATGGATGCGCTTGGCCATTGCGCGATCCGACGCCTTCATCTGAGCGATCTTCGCGAGCACCGCGGCCTCCGCATTCTTGCCTTCGCGCTCGGCCTTCCGCTCCCGCGCGATCTCGCGCATCGCGGCGCGTTCCTCGGCCGTGAACGCTCCCGATGCGGCGGTCCGTTTGGCGTCCTTGCGCGTCCCCTTGGTCGCAGCCGGCTTCGCAGCCATGTTGTCTCCCTGCGCGGCATTCCGCGTCGACGAAAGGGTATGTCCGGCCGGTCGGGATCCGCCTCTTCATTCCTGCTCTGTCTGAAGGACGGCACCCTCAAGCATGAGGTACGCCACGGCGTCGGCGCGGGCGGCGTCACCCTCATCGAGCGCCGCCGCGCTCTTCCCGACCGCCTCCTGTCGACCCGCTGCAGGCGCTGCCGGCGCGTTGAGCCGCGATCCGGTGCGCGAGGTCTGAGGGCTACACCCTGGCGGGCCGCCGCATCGAGCGCCAGACCCAGAGCACGACGATCGCGCCGACGATCGACCCGAGCAGTCCCGTGGCGCCGATCTCGAGCCCGCCGCCCGCGATGAGGTTGATCAACGTCCCGCCGACGAGCGATCCGACGATGCCCAGCGCCATCGTCCCGAGCCAGCCCATCGGGTCCGGCCCCGGCATGATCCAGCGCGCGATCGCGCCCGCGATGAGCCCGATCAGCAGCCACAGCAGGATGCCCATGCGTCACCTCCGGCGCCGAGCCTACGCCCGGCCCCCGCAGGCGCATGCACGTCGCGGACCAGCGGCTCCGCGGAACGCTCACGCGAGCGCGCCGGCGTCGAGCGCCTCGCGAAGCTGCGCCTCGGTCGCGTTCCCGCCGCTCACCCAGAGCGCGACCTTCCTCCCGCGCAGGCGCTCGCGCAGCTTCCACGCGGCCGCCGTCGCGGCGGCACCCGCCGCCTCCGCGACGACGTGGGCGTCGAGGAGGAGCGCGCGCATCGCGCGGCGCAGGTCGTCGTCGGTCACGAGAACGAAGTCGTCGAGGCGCTGGCGCAGGATGCGCTGCGGCAGCGCGAACGCGGTCCGCGTCGCGAGGCCCTCGGCCATCGTCCGCACCGCCTCCGTCGTTCGGAGGTGGCCGGCCTTCCACGAGAGGTATGCCGCCGGCGCGCCTTCGGACTGCACGCCGATGACCTCGATCGTCCGCGGCGCGCTGCCGGCCGCGACCGTCGCGGCGGACGCGCCGCTCCCGCCGCCGACCGGCACCACGAGCGTGTCGACCTCGGGCCACTGCTCGAGCACCTCGAGCGTCGCGGTCGCGACGCCGGCGATGAGGTAGGGCTCGTCGCCCGAGTGCACGTATCGGAGCCCGGCCGCCGCGGCGACGCGATGGCACTCCTCGCGCGCGTCGTCGTAGTCGGCGCCGTGCTCGACGACCGTCGCGCCGAGCGCGCGCATCGCCGCGACCTTCACCGGGTTCGCGCCGCGCGGGACGTAGATCGTCACCGGCACGCCGAAGCGATGGGCGGCCCACGCGAGCGACTGTCCGTGGTTGCCCGTGGACGCGCCCATGACGCCCTGGCGCGCCGTCGGGTCGCGGCCGACGAGGTTCACCCCGCCGCGGACCTTGAAGGCGCTCGTCGGCAGGAGCGACTCGAGCTTCAGGCGGACCTCGAGCCCGAGGCGCTCGGACAGCGTCGCCGGCGCGACGAGCGGCGTCGGGAGCGGCAGGTACGGCGCGATGAACGCGCGCGCCGCGCCCACGTCCTCGATCGTCGGCGCCCGGAGGCCGGCGGTGGCGGTCACGCGCGCACCATATCTCGTAGACTGCCGCTCGCTTCCTCGGCGTCGCGACGCCGCGTGACGTGCGTGCCGGTGCGAGCCTGGGGAAGGGGTACCGCGCATGGCAGCATCCACGGCGAGCTTGACCGGCACGACGGGCACCCTCGACCGCTTCTTCCGCGTGACCGAACGCGGCTCCACGATCGGCACTGAGATCCGAGGCGGGCTGACGACGTTCCTCGTCATGTCCTACATCCTCGTGGTGAACGCGGTCATCCTCTCGCAGGCCGGCGTGCCGTTCCCGGCGGTCGTCTCCGCGACGGCGCTCATGGCCGCGCTCTTCACCGGCGGCATGGCGCTCTGGGCGAACTACCCGTACGCCGGCGCGGCGGGCCTCGGCATCAACGCCGTCGTCGCGTTCGGCCTGGTCAAGGGCGCGGGGCTCTCGTGGCCGGGCGCGATGGGCGTCGTCCTGTTCGAGGGCGCCGCGATCTGCGTCGCGATGGCGCTCGGGATCCGGCGCGCGCTCTTCGACGCCGTGCCCGTCGCGCTCAAGATGGCGATCGGCGCCGGGATCGGCGCGTTCATCTTCACCATCGGCGCGTTCAACGGCGGTCTCGTCGCCGCGACCGGCAACCCGTCGGACCCGGTCGCGCTCGGCAACCTCAACAGCGCGACCGCGATCGTCACGATCGCCGGCCT
Source organism: uncultured Chloroflexota bacterium (assembly GCA_964609145.1). Classification (GTDB taxonomy): domain Bacteria; phylum Chloroflexota; class Limnocylindria; order P2-11E; family P2-11E; genus JACPOT01. The sequence continues at coordinate 2,497 of CAZSRI010000100.1, read as the reverse complement.
GCTCCTGACCATCGCCCTCTACGCCCGCGGCGTGAAGGGCTCGCTGCTCCTCGGGATCGTCGGCGCGACGATCATCGGCATCCTCGTGAACGCCGCGAACGGCGGAGCCACGTACAAGGAGCTGCCCGGCGTCGCCGTGATGCCGCAGGCCATCGTCGACACGCCGAACTTCTCGACCATCGGCGCCGGCCTGAACTTCGAGGTGTTCACCAAGCTCGGCGTCGCGTTCGCGGTCCTCACGATCTTCTCGCTCATGCTGTCGGACTTCTTCGACACCGTCGGGACCGTCGTCTCCGTCGCCGCCGAGGGAGGCTGGCTGCGCAAGGACGGAACGATCGAGCGGGCGGACCGCGTGTTCTGGGTCGACTCGCTCGGCGCGCTCTTCGGCGGCCTCTTCGGCACGTCGAGCAACACGACGTACATCGAGTCGGGCTCGGGCGTGGCCGATGGCGCGAAGACGGGGCTCGCGAGCCTCGTCGTGGCGATCCTCTTCCTGCTCAGCGTCTTCATCGCCCCGCTCGCCGGCATCGTGCCGCCGCAGGCGACGGCGCCGGCGCTCATGCTCGTCGGCTGGTTCATGTTCAAGCCGATCCTCGACCTCAACAAGGTCGGCGAGATCGACTTCGCGACCGGCTTCGCCGTCCTGCTGACCGTCTTCGTGATGCCGCTCTCGTACTCCATCACGAACGGCGTCGGTGCCGGCTTCATCGCGTACGCGGTCCTGAAGGCCATCGCGGGCCGCTCGCGCGACGTCTCGGCCGCGATGTGGGTCGCGGCAGTCGCCTTCCTGGTGTACTTCGCGGACCCCTGGCTGCGACAGTTCATCCCGCATTGATCCGTTCCTTGCGCGACGTGGCGCTCGCCCCGCTGCGGGGCGAGCGCTACGTGCGCGAGGTCGCGGCGGCCCCCGAGGCGGTCGAGGCGCGGCTCCGCGAGCGGCTCGGCCGTCCGCCGAAGCGGATGCTCGGCGTGCTGAAGGTGAGCGACGAGTGGGTCGGCGTCGCCGCCGGGAAGGAGTTCGTCGTCTGGGAGCGGCGGGCGCACGCGACCCGCGTGCGCGGTCGGATCGTCGGGCGTCGCGGCGGCTCGCGGGTGGAAGCGACCATCGCCCTCACGCGCGGGACGTACGTGCTCACGGTCGTGCTCTTCACGCTCTTCGCGATCGCGTCGTTCGGCCTCCTCGCGCGCGAGGAGGGGCTGGGGCTCACGCCGGCGGGGATCGCCGTCGCGCTCGCGGGCGGCCTCGCGACGCTCGCGGTCTTCTGGACCGCGTCGATCCGACAGGCCGCCGCGCTGCGGCGGTTCCTCGACGACGTCCTCAGCGCCTGGGAGCCGGTTCGCGGCGACGCGCGCGCACCGCGCGGATGAGCCCGAAGCAGCCCGACAGCATCATCGCCCCGTAGGGCGCGGCGAAGTACCACCCGAGGGGCTTTGTCATCGCGCGGTTCGGGCCGGTGACGGCGACGAGGCCGAAGGGGCCGGCGTCGCGGTACGCGTCGAGGACGAGCGCGCCATGGCCATCGTCGTCGAAGACCTCGTCGTGCGTGATCGTCCCGGCGATGAGCCGCCCGACGAGGCGCTCGATCTTCTCGGTCGTGACCGACTCCGTGTGGTGCTCCATGACGCCGAGGAGCTCCTCGCCGCGCACCAGGAGCCCGAGGACGTGCTGGTTCCCGACGTTCACGATGCACGCCCCGCGTGCGGCCGCCGCCGCCACGCGCTCGTCCTCGAGCGCGCCGAGCACGGCCGCCGGGCCGGTGTCCGCGACGAGCGCGCCCGGCACGTCGTGCTGGATCGCGACGAGCCGCGTCATGTACGGCGGCGGCTCCTCCCAGACGTGATCGACGAGCGTCGAGCCGGGGGTGAGCGTGCGGCGCCAGTGCTCGAAGCGGAAGAGGCGGTTCGAGTGCTTCGGCGAGTAGCCGTGGTCCTGCGCCGCGATCGCGATGGTGGGCGGGAGCGTCACGTCGTACGCGCCGAGCGTCCGCTCGAGCCGCGCCAGGTCGACGTCGCGCATCTCGATCGGCACCGCGCCGGCGGGCGCCTCGTCGGCGATGCGGATGCCGCGGCGGCGGAGCATGTCGAGGTCGTCGTGCACCGTGCCGGCCGCGCGCTCGGTCGCGTAGACCTCGAGCCCCGCCTCGAGGTGCTTCCAGACCGCGATCGTCGTGTGGTAGCCGCCCATGAGGTTGCCGTGGAGGAACACGGCGCGGTCCTCGTGCCGGGCGCGCTCGATGCGCTCGCCGACGATCGCCGTCGCCGAGGGGAGGACGAGCTGGACCGCGTTCTCCATCGGCTGCGAGGGGTCCATGAGGACGACGTCCATCGTTCCCGCGCCGACATCGATGGCGAGGATGCGGTCGTCGGACACGTGGCGATGCTAGGTCGGCGGGAAGTCGTCTCGGTGGTCATCGGCGCATCCGGCCGGTAGACTTGACGTCCTCGGGCAGCAGCCCGGGGAGGTGGCCGAGCGGTCGAAGGCGGCGCCGTGCTAAGG
>CAZSRI010000099.1:0-7649 GCA_964609145.1 uncultured Chloroflexota bacterium | reverse complement strand
GTGGGCTGTGCTGGACTCGAACCAGCGACCCCTGCGATGTGAACGCAGTGCTCTGACCAGCTGAGCTAACAGCCCGAAGTACGGCTCGAACGGCTCTTGCTGATACATGTTAGCGACAGCGCTCGATCCTTTCGAGCGCCACGATCGCCGCGTCCATCGCGTTCTGGTGCGTGGGAAGGGGCTCGTAGATGACCTATTCGCTGTTCGCGCCGCCGGGCATGGGCGACGTCATCTCGCTCGTGGTGTACGTCCTCAGCGAGCCCTACCTCTTCATCGGGTCGACCACGGTCATGACGACGGCGGTCGTCGCGCTCAGCGCGCTGCTCGCCGCGGTCGCCGCGATCCCTCCCGCCCGCGGGACGGGGCCGGGCCGCGCGATCTCGCGCGCGCTCGACTGGGCGGCGCCCAAGCTGGCGCTCGTGCTCGGCTACTTCGGGCTCGGCTCGATGGCGCTCGCGACGGAGATCCTCATCCGCTTCCACGGCATGAACCCGATGGGGACCGAGATCCAGTTCCGCTCGGGGCTCGGCCACCTCCTCGTGGCCGTGCTCGGGATCCTCGCGCTCTCCCCGCGCCTGCGCGGCCTCGACCTGCGCACATGGGTCGAGGCGCACTTCTGGGCGCTCACCTACCTCGCGTTCCAGGTCGTCGTGCTCACGCCGCCGTGGTTCGAGTTCCAGCTCCAGGGAGAGCTCGTGAGCGGGGCCGCCCGCGGGATGCTCGCGGCGGCCGCGCTCTTCAACCTGTTCCTTTGGACGGTCGTCGTCCCGCGGCGGACGACCGCGCCCGAGCGCGCGAGCAGCTAGCTCCCCACCTCCCTCCGCCTTCCCCCGCCCCGCCTCCACCGACCGGCCGCCTCCGCCGAACCCGCTCGCGCGGGTGGAGGACGATCCCGCGGGCAACATCGGGAGGGCCAGCGGCCGCGCGATCCTCATCTGTTCCCGAGGGCGATGCTGAGCGCGACCGTGAGCTTGATCATGTCGCGGTCCGTGCGGCGCAGCCGCTGGATGAGCGAGCTCGCGATGTTCCGCACCAGCACGTACGCGAGGTGCACGTCGGAGCCGACGAGGCGCTCGAAGTCCTCGCGGCGCAGCTCGAGGTACTCGCAGTCCGTCGCGGCGCGCACCGTCGCGGACCTGGGGGACTCCTCGAGCAGACCGATCTCACCGAAGGACTGCGGCGCCGACATGCGGACGAGCACCTTGCGCCGCGGCGCGCCGTCGGGGCCGGGCACGCCCATCGCCTTCGTCGTCTCGACCGTGCCGCTCACAAGGACGTAGAGCGAGCGGCCCACGTCGCCCTCGCGCAGGATGACCTCGCCCGCGCGCGCGCGGCCGCGCCGGAGGATCGCCGCGATCGCCCGCATCTGCGCCTCGTTCAGGCCGCCGAAGAGCGGGATCTCCGGCGGGACGACCACGCTCACGCCGAGGCCGCCTGGCCCGCGATCCCGATCGCGACGTCGCCCTGCTGGATGACGTACGCGTCGGACGGGTTCACGAGCGCGCGCATCTGCCCGCGCTCGAACCGCAGGAACTCGGTCCCGGCCTGCTGGAACTGGTCCTGGATGAAGCGGTCGATGAGCGAGGTGTCGTCGGCGAGAAGGTCGTCGAGCGTGAGGGCCTTCGCCTCGCTCACCACCGCGATGAGGAGCGTGCCGTCCGCACGGCGCATGCTCGCCGCGACCTCGCCGAACGTGCGTCCGACGTCCGCGCTCGGGATGGCGATCCGCCGCAGGCCCGCCCCGCCGCCCGAGAGGAGCGGACGCACGACCGCGGGGATGCCGGGCGCGACGCTCGCCGACGAGAGGAGGAACGCGTTGAACTCGCCGCTCGTCACGACCTCGTCGGCGCCGGCGCGGCGCAGGTGCGACTCGCTCTTCAGATCGAGCGCCTCGGCGATGACGGGCAGCTCGGGGCGCAGGCTCTTCAGCGCGAGCGTGATGAGCGCCGTCCGCTCGTCGGCCCCCGCCCGTGACGCGTCGGCAAGGACGACCGCGGCGGCCGCGTGCCGCACGTTCGCGCGCTCGAGGGTGACCTCCGACGTCGGGTCGCCGCGGACGAGCCGCGCGGCGCGGACCCGCGTGAGGATCTCGGCCGCCTCGTCCTCGGGCAGGTCGTTCACGAGCGCGACGCGCTCGACCCGGCCGGTGGCGAAGATCGCCTCGAGGACACGCTCGGCGTACTGGCTCCAGCCGCAGACCAGGAGATGGCCGCTGTCGCGGATCTGGTCCAACCCACGTCCCTCCCTGATGCGCTGCGTGACGAGGACCGACGCGAACGTCGCCGTCATCACGGACACGAGGCCGACGCCGCCGAGCATGAGGATGATGCTCGCGAGGCGTCCCAGGCCGGTGACGGGCGTGACGTCGCCGTAGCCGATCGTCGTGATCGTGGCGAGGCCGTACCAGAGCGCGTCGCCGAACCCGCGGATCCGGGTGCCCGGCGAGGTCGCCTCGGCCGCGAACACCGCCGCCGCGCCGGCGAGCAGCACGGTCGTCGTCGCGAGAGCCAGCGCGGGGATGCGCTCGCGCTGGAGCGCGGCCCACAGTCCGCCCGCGGACCCCTTCCTCATGCCGCCGCGCGATCATACGCGCGGCGGCGCCGCTATCGGATCGTGACCGACGACGCGCCGGCCTCGATCGTCACGGTGAGGCGATCCGTCGCCGTCGCGTAGCCCGCGGTCTCGATGCTGTGGCGCTCGACGGCGACGCCGGAGAGCGGCGCGTCGCTCAGGCGCGCGTTCTGGACGGTCTGCGAGAGCAGCCCGCCCGACGTCGTGAAGCGCGCCTCGACGCCGTCCGGGAGCGTCACCACGAAGCTCGCGGCGCCGCCGGCGATCCTGATGGGCACGTCGCCCGTCGGCTTGGGGAGCGTCACCTCGACCTTGGCCGCGCCGGTCTCGACGCGCGCCTCCTTGATGCGCATCGCGCTCATGTCGACGGTGAAGTCGCCGGCGCCGCCGCTGACGCGCAGCGATGTCGGGACATCGCTCGCGACGACGACGTCGACGTCCTGGGGCGTGCCGGAGCCGAGCCCGTCCATGTCGTTCGGACGGACGCGGATGCTCGCCGTGCCGCCGCCGCCGCGATCGTCGTCGACGCGGAGATCCCCGCCGCGGGCGTGCGCCTCGACGAGCGCCGTCGCGCCACCCCTGATCGTGTAGGTCCCCGCGCCACCCTCCACGCGCAGGGAGAGGGACGTCGAGGTACCGCGCGCGACGGTCGCGTCGGACGTTCCGCCGACGGGCGCGAAGATGCCCAGCGGCTGGGAGAGGAGGAGGCCGATCGCGGCCGCGATGACGAGGACCTCGATCGCGAGCGCGGCGTACGGCTCGCGCCGCCCGAGCGCGATCTCGATCCCCGCGAGGATGAGGAGCACGGGCCAGAGCTGGAAGAACGCGCGCGCGGAGAAGGCCGGGAGGTAGCCGAGGTTCGCCGCGAGGAAGAGCGCGCCGACCGCGGTGAGGACGAGCGGGAAGAGGAGGCCGCGCCGGCGGGGCCGTGGGCGCTCCTCGCGGGCCGCGTGCCGCAACGGGGGCGGGGGCGGGGGTGTCGTGACGGTCGTCTCGTCGCTCATGGCCGTGCCCGCTGGACGAGCAGGAGCACGCCGAGCGCGATGACGATGAGCGGCCAGGTGATGCTCCACTGCACGAAGCGGAACGCGCCGAGGTTCGCGAGCAGGAAGACGAGGCCGAGCGCGATGAGCACGTAGGCGATCGTGTCGCCGCGCCGGCGGGCCTCGTAGCCGTTCGCCGGCGGGGGCGCCGCGTCCGTGCCGGCCGGCGAGCCGGGATCGGTCCGCGCGCCGGGCCAGATCTCGTCGATCGCCGGGCGCTGGCCCGGCAGCGGCATGAGCACGAGCAGGACGATGTACACGAGCAGGAAGGCGCCCGCGGTCACGATCGCGGCGATGACGAAGAAGACGCGCACGAGGGTCGGATCCACCGCGAAGTACTCGGCGAGGCCGCCGCAGACGCCCGCGACGACCCTATTGGTGCTGCTGCGTTCGAGCCGACGCTGTTGCATCGATCCTCCTTGTCCGCTCTGAGAGCGCCGCCACGACGGCGGCCGCGAAGATCGCGATGGGGATCGCCGGCGACAGCGCCGCCGTGACGAGCGGCGCGGCCGCGACGGCGAGACCCGCGAGGGCGTCGAGCGTCGCGCCGAGCGGGTCGAACCCGGTGAGCGCCGACAGGCCGACGAGCGCGAGACGGAACACTTCCGACCAGACCCACCCGCCGACGAACGCGACGACGACCGCGATCGCGAGGCGGCGGCGCGCCTGGTCCGATGTCCGCGCGACGTGCGCGAAGAGCACGGGGTCGAGACGAGGGGGCAGCTCATCGGCCTCGAGGCGGAGCGAGCGGCGGAGGACGTGCTCCTCCACGAGCTCCCCGTCCTTCATGCCACGCCTCCGAGCGCCTCGCGCAGGCGGGCGCGCGCCCGCAGGAGCTGCACGCCGACGGTCGAGGCGGGCCGTCCGGTGACCGCCGCGATCTCCTCGACGGCGAGCCCGCTGAAGTACCGAAGCACGGTGACGGTGCGGTACGGCTCGTCGAGCTGGGCGACCGCGCGCCGCACCCGCTCGCGATCCTCGCGATCGACCGCCTGCTCGTCCGGCGCGGCCTCGCGCGCCGAGACCGCGAGCGCGTCGTCCGCCGGCGCGGCGTGCCGCCGCTGCCGCGACCGGGCGCGGGCGGCGGAGATCGCCTCGTTCACGGTGATGCGGATCAGCCAGTGCCGCGCCGGGCGGCTCTGCTCGTACCGGTCGAACGCCTGGAATGCCTTGAGGAACACGGTGCTCGCGACGTCCATCGCGGCGTCGCGGTCGCCGAGCATGCGGAGCGCGAGACCGAACACCTCGTCCTGGTGCTCGCGCACGAGCTCGGCGAAGGTCACCGTCCGCGCCCTCGCGGCGGCGCCTGGCAGGGCGAGCGCGGCGACGAGTGTGGTCGGCATCCTCGCCATCCATACGCCCGCCGAGCGGCGCGCATTACAGGGCGGGCCGAGCCGGCAGGCTCCACCCCTCCGTACAGCGGCGGCAGATACCGCATGTCCTACAGCGAGGCGAGCCGGGCCGCGGCGGCGTTCGGCACGGTCACCACCTTCCGGCGGCCCCTGTGGCCACGCTCGATGACGACGTCCCGCGCCGCGACGCCGAGCGCGCGCGCGAGGAGCCGCGTGACGGCCTCGTTCGCCGCGCCCTCGACCGGCGGCGCCGTCACGCGCACCAGAAGGGCGCCCTCGAGGACGCCGGCGACGGTGTTCCGCCCGGCACGGGGAACGACGCGGACCTCGAAGCGGAGCCGGTCGCCGCTCGCGGTGACGCGGAGCGTCAGAGACAGGAGGTCAGCGCAGGGATGAGGCGCTGCGTGATGGCGTCCTGCGCCAGCCGGATGAGGATGTACGCGACGATGGGCGAGAAGTCGAGGCCACCCATGAACGGGAGCGCGCGCCGGATCGGCGAGAGGATCGGCTCACTCACATTCCACACGAGCTCGCCGAGGCCGAGCGGGAGGCGCACGTTCGGGATCCACGACAGCAGCACGCGCGCGAGGATGCAGACCCAGAGCGCCGTCGCGAACGCCACGGCGAAACCGCGGGCCCATGCCCACAGGAAGCAGTCGATGCTCATATGTCCAGCCGATACCGCGACGGCGTGGGCCCCGACTGCCCCTGGTACGACGACCCCAGCTCGGGCGAGCCGTACGGTCTCTCGGCGGGGCTCGAGAGCCGGAAGAACGAGAGCTGCCCGATGCGCATACGCGGGTACAGCGTGATGGGGATCGTGTTCACGTTCGAGAGCTCGAGCGTGATGTGGCCGTCCCATCCGGGGTCGACGAAGCCCGCGGTGCTGTGGATGAGCAGCCCGAGACGGCCCAGACTCGACTTGCCCTCGACTCGCGAGACGACGTCGTCGCCGAGGCGCACGCGCTCGAGCGTCGACCCGAGCGCGAACTCGCCGGGATGGAGGATGAACGGCGGGTCCGTCACCGTGACGAGCTCGGTGATGTCGTCGACGCCCTTCGCGAGATCGATGTACGCGTGGCGGGTCGACCGGAACACGCGGAAGCGCGCGTCGAGGCGGATGTCGATGCTCGCGGGCTGCAGGGAGCGCGGGTCGAACGGGTCGACGACGATGCGGCCAGCGTCCATGGCGGCACGGATGTCGCGGTCGCTCAGGACCATGCCCGGCGAGGATATTCGCGCTAGCGCCGGCGCCTCGGCCGCGCGGCCGGCGGCGCCGCGGCGCCGATCGGCAGCAGCGTCTGCTCCGCGACCTTGCGGTCGCGCGCCTCGGCCCGCCGTCGCAGGAGCGCGTCGACCTCGTCGAGGAGCGCGTCGGGATCCTGCATGCGGTCGTAGACGATCTTGAAGCGCACGTAGCTCATCGGGTCCTGCTGCGCGAGCCGCTCCAGGACCATCTCGCCGATCCGCTCGCTCGTGACCTCGGACACGCCGCTGCTGCGGATCTCCGCCTCGACCTCGTCGATGAGCCGGTCGATCCCGGGACCGCCGAGGGCCTTCGTCGCGGCCTTGCCGATCGCGCGCGAGAGCTTGCGCCGGTCGAACTCCTCGCGCGAGCCGTCGCGCTTCACCACCTGGACGCGCGCGGACTCGCTGCGCTCGAACGTCGTGAAGCGCGCGTGACAGGAGTTGCAGACGCGTCGGCGGCGGATGGCCGCCCCGTCCTCGGCCTCGCGCGAGTCGACGACGTTCGTATCGGCGGCACCGCAGTTGGGGCAGCGCACCGACACAAGATATGGGAGCGCGGCGCCCCATATCTAGGCGAAGACCGGCTCCTCCGCGGGATCGACCGACCCTGGGATCGGCGTCGGGCGATGGCGATGGGCCCTGCGCGTCGGGTGCGGCGTCGCCGCGGGGGCCGCGTCGCGGCCGGCGCGGAGCGCGCCGCCCGCGCGCAGCGCGAGGACGACGGCGGCGGCCGCCGCGAGCTGGAGCGCGGGACCGGGATCGGCGTCCACGAGCGGCGCGGCGAGGCTCGACCAGACGAGCGCGACGACGAAGACGTGGATCCCGTACACGGCGAACGACCGCTGCCCGAGGAAACGCCGGCGTCGTACAAGCGCGGGTGTCCGCTGTGTGGGCGCTACGCCGCGTCACCGGCGGCGGAGGAAGCTCGGCACCTCCAGGTCGTTCGGGTCGTACTTGCGCTCTTCGACCTTCTGGGGCGCGCGCACGCCGGCCGTGACCGGCACGCGCTCCTCGGTCCGCTGCTCGACGACGCGCGGCTCGACCTGCCGCTTGTGGAGCGGCTGCTCGATCCGCTTCAGCGGCCGGCTCGGGTCGAAGCCCGTCGCGATGACGCTGATCTTCACGTCGCTGCCCATGCGCTCGTCGATGACCGCGCCGAAGATGATGTTCGCCTCGGGGTCGGCGGCCTGGTGGATGATCTCCGCCGCCTCGTTCACCTCGAACAGCGCGAGGTCCGGCCCGCCCGTGATCGTGAAGAGCACGCCGCGCGCGCCCTCGATCGACTGCTCGAGGAGCGGCGACATGATCGCCTGGCGCGCCGCGTCGGCCGCGCGCGCCTCGCCGCTGCCGATCCCGATCCCCATGAGCGCCGACCCCGCGTTCGTCATGATCGTCTTCACGTCGGCGAAGTCGAGGTTGATGAGGCCGGGGACGG
>CAZSRI010000098.1:0-7843 GCA_964609145.1 uncultured Chloroflexota bacterium | reverse complement strand
GGGCTGTACGGCGCGCGCCTCCTCGCCGAGGACGGGGCGATCCCGCGCGAGGCGCTCGTCGTCTCGGTCGAGGCGAGCCGCGCGCTGCCGCAGGCCGCCGCCGGGAGCGGGATCGTCGTGCGCGCGGGCGACCTCTACAACACGTTCACGAACGACGCCGAGCGCCCCCTGCGCGTCGCGGCCGAGCGCCTCGCGCTCGACGGGATCGCCACGCAGCGGGCGCTCCTCGACGGCGGGACGTGTGAAGCGTCCACATTCGTCGTGAACGGCTTCGCGACGACGGCGATCGCGCTGCCGAACGTGAACTACCACAACCGCGGCGGCGGGGAGCGCTTCGCGCCGGAGATCGTGCGCCTGTCCGACGTCCGCAGCGGCGTCGCGCTCCTCGCGGAGGCGCTGCGCGCGGTCGCCGACGACGCGCGCGAGTCGTGGTGGTCGTACGCGGGGCCGGTCCCGGACGGTGTGCGCGAGCTGCTCCGGAAATCCCGCGAAGGCACCTAGCGGGAGTGCCGCTCGGCCGCCCGCTACCTACATTGGGACCCCTTGACCGGGGCGGAGCGTCGGAGTACGACAGTGGTGATCCGCTGACAGGGCCCGTCGGTGGATCGGCCATACGAAGGACCGAATGGGAGGTCGCATGGTCCGACTGCATCTCCGCTTGGAGGTGCTCGAGGTCGACCGATGACGCCCCCGGCGGAAGGGGGCGGATGGGTCGCGGGCGCCGTCGGTCTCTGATGATGCCGGTGACTCGCCCTCAGGGCGGTGGAAGTCCCGCATCTTGACCGGAAGTGAGGCCGAGGCCGACGGCGCGTATCAGGCGATACACATCGGCTAGCCGGAACGAAGGACCCTTCGGACGTACAGTCCGAGGGGTCCTTTCATGTCCGAGACCGCCTGGCTCTACGACCGCCTGCGCCTCGCGCTGTTCGCGCCCCGCCGTTTCGCCGACGTGCTCTCGCGCGAGCACTTCGGCCTGGCGGGGCTCCTCGTCGCGGGCGCCGCCGGCTCGGCGATCTCGCTCGCGGTCGACCTCCTCCTCGTCACGGCGAACGGCGCCGATCCGGGCCGGCTCGTCAACCGCTTCCTCGTCGACGCGCTCCTCGTCGGTATCCGCGCCGTAGTGCTCGCGGCGGTCATCGGCACCGCGGTCGCGCTCGGACTGCGTGCCCTCCTGCGCGCGGAGGCGCCGTCGATCGACCAGCTCGTCACGGCCGTCTCGTTCGGGATGGCGCCGCTCATCGCGGCGTTCCCGATCGCCGCGCTCGCCGCGCTCGCGCCCGCGCTCCTGGGCGCCGCCGTCGTCGCGTGTGCGGCGCTCGCGCTCCGGGTCCTCTACGGGGTCGCCATCGAGCTGCGCGCCCTCGCGCCGCCCGCGGCTGCCGCCGTCGGCTTCGTCGTCGCCGTGGCGGCGGCGTCCTTCGGGTTCTCAGACCTGCTCGACCACGCGCGCTTCGTCGCGTACGCGCCCTTCCCGAAGCTCGCGCCGCCGCTCGCCGCGCCGCCGGCGACCGGCACGCCGTGGGTGCGCGCCGGGATGTCGCTCGTCATCCCGCCGGAGTGGGAGCTCATGACGACGACGACGCCCGGGACGCTCGCGCAGTACCAGCGCGGCCACGACACGCTCGCCGTCGTCACGAAGGCGGGTGGCCCGCTCCTGTCGACCGACGAGGTCGCCGACCGCATCGGCGAGACGGAGCTCCGCGGCGTGAGCGATCGCACGAGCCGCCGCGACGTCGTCCGCATCGGCGACGCCGTCGTCGTCGACGACCGTGTCGTCGGGACCTACGAGGGCAGCCGGCTCGCCGTGCGGCAGGTCACGACGCTCGTCGGGACCACCGGCTACGCGGTGATCCTCCGCGCGTTCGATCCATCCGATCCCGAGCGCGTCCTCGACGAAGCGGGCGGGATCGCCGCGACCTGGCGGATCGCGCGCCCCTAGCTGACCTCGAGCTCGCGCACGCTCTTCTCGGAGCCGGGTGCGTCCGCGGCGATGCGGAACGCGCGCAGCTCGGGGACGGCGCTGCGCATCGAGACGAGGACGTACACGGCATCCGGATAGAACGACTCGGCGCGGTCGGTGGGTGAGGGGAACGCGACGCTCACGGGATGGCTGTGGTAGATGCCGAAGAGCTCCTCGCCCGCGTCGTCCATCGCGCGGAACGCCTCGAGCTGCTCGCGCGGGTCGATGCGGTAGCGGTTCGTCGGCGTCGGCGCGACGTTCGCGCAGCGGATCGTCCGGGCCGGGACGCCGCCGCGCGCGGCGATGAGGCCGCAGCACTCGAGCGCGCCGGCCTGGCGCGCGTGCCCGACGATCGCGTCGCGGATCGCCTGCGGGATCGCGACCGACCCGCGCGCGGCGTCGGTCGCTATCGGGCGCCCCCGGCCATCGCGGGAATGACCATGACGTCGGCGTTCTCGGGGACCTCCGCCGACAGTCCGCCGCGCTCGCGCGCGTCGGCATCGCCGATGTACACGTTCACGTAGGTCCGCAGCCGCCCGTCATCGCCGACCACGCGCTCGCGGAAACCCGGGTGGCGGCGCTCGATGTCGGCGAAGATCTCGTCGAGCGTGCGGCCGCTCGCGTCGAGGCGGCCCTCGCCGCCGACCGCCTCGCGCAGCGTGCCGGGAAGACGAACGGTGGCCATCGCTCTACAGGTTACGCCGCACCGACGCGGATCCGGGTGCCCTGACGGTCGTGGTCAAGCTCGGCCGAAGACTTCCGTGGAAAGGTAGCGCTCTCCGCCGTCGGCGATGAGGACGACGATCTCGCCCGGCTCGCTCTCCGCGATGCGCAGCGCGGCGACCACTGCCGCGCCGCCCGACGGCCCCGTGAAGATGCCCTCCTCGCGCGCGAGGCGGCGCGTCATCTCGAGCGCGGGTCCGGTCGGGATCGCGAGGTGGACGTCGGCGGCGTCCTCGCTCCAGATCCGCGGGCGCATCGCCGTCGCCATGTGCTTCCACCCCTCGATGCCGTGGAAGGCCTCGGCGGGCTGCGCGGCGACGATGCGCACGCCCTTCGGTCGCAGCGCCGCGGACACGCCGACGATCGTCCCCGACGTCCCGACGCCGGCGACGAAGTGCGTCACGCGGCCGCCGGTCTGCTCCCACACCTCGGGCCCCGTCGTGCGCTCGTGCGCGAGCGGGTTCGCCGGGTTCGAGTACTGGTCGAGGTACGCGTAGCGGCCGGGATGCTCCTCGGCGCGCCGCCGCGCCTCGAGGATCGCGCCGTCCGTCCCCTCGAGCGGATCGGTGAGGAGGATCGTCGCGCCGAACGCCGCGGCCATCCGCTTGCGCTCGATCGAGACGCGGTCGGGCATCGCGAGGACGACGGGATGCCGAAGGACGGCTCCGACGAGCGCGAGCGCGACGCCGGTGTTGCCGCTCGTCGCGTCGAGGATCGACCGGCCGGGCGCGAGCCGGCCGGAGTCCTCGGCGTCGACGGTCATCCACAGCGCGGCGCGGTCCTTCACGCTGCCGGCGGGGTTCGCCGACTCGAGCTTCGCCCACACGCGCCCCGCGCCGCGATGCAGGCGCCGCAGCTCGACGAGCGGCGTGTTCCCGACGCGCTCGAGGATCGTTCCCCGGACGCGCTCGGCGACGCGCTCGCGCGTGAGCTCCGCCACGCGAGCAGTATCGGAGCGGCGGCGGGCCGGCGACGGTACGCTCGGTCCGATGCTCCGCCTCTACGACACGCGCCGGCGCGGCGCGTTCCCGCTGCGCGCGACCGGCACGGTGACGATGTACGTCTGCGGCGTCACGCCGTACGACACGACGCACCTCGGCCACGCGCGCACGTTCGTCGTGTTCGACGTCCTCGCCCGCTACCTCGAGGCGCGCGGCCGGAGGGTGCGGTACGTCCAGAACGTCACCGACGTCGACGAGTCGATCCTCCAGCGCGCCGCGCGCGACGGTCTCGACTGGCGCGACCTCGGAAGCCGCGAGACGACGTGCTTCGTCGAGGACATGGCGCTGCTCGGCTGGCGCGCACCCGACCTCATGCCGCGCGCGACGGCCGAGATCCCGGCGATCCTCCGTCTCATCGCGACGCTCCTCGACCGCGGCGCGGCGTATCCCCTCGACGGGAGCGTGTACTTCTCCGCCGACCGCGCGAAGGCGTACGGCGAGCTCTCGCGGCTCGCGCCGGGCCGCATGCGCCGCATCCTCGCGACCCAGGACGACGCCGCGCTCGACGACCCGCGGCGGCGCGATCCGCTCGATTTCGCGCTCTGGCGGCGCGTGCCCGACGGACCGACGTGGCCGAGCCCGTACGGCGAGGGGCGGCCGGGGTGGCACATCGAGTGTTCGGCGATGTCGCTGCGCCACCTCGGCGGGACGATCGACGTGCACGGCGGCGGAAGCGACCTCGTCTACCCCCACCACGAGAACGAGATCGCGCAGTCCGAGGCGGCGACGGGAAAGCGGCCCTTCGTGCGGACGTGGATGCACGTCGGCGCGATGTGCCTGAACGACCTCAAGATGTCGAAGTCAGACGGGAACATGATCTTCGTCCGCGCGGCACTGCGGCACACATCGCCGCTGGCGCTGCGCCTGTACCTCCTCGACCAGCACTACCGCCGGCGCTACGACCACAACGAGCTGCGCCTCCAGCGCGCGATCGAGCGGCAGGCGGCGCTCGCCGAGCGTCTCGGGAAGCCGGCGCGGACGGACGCGATCGGCCGCGACGCGGCGACGCGCGAGGTGCTCGCCGCGCTCGACGACGACCTCGATACGCCGAAGGCGATCCGCGCGATCGAGCGCCGTTCGCGCACGACGGACGCGCGCAGGCGCGCTTCGTTGCGCGCCGTCGCGCACCGCGTGCTGGGGGTCGTCTGAGCGCCGGCCCGATCGACGTCGTCACGCTCACCGACGGCGGCCAGCCGCCCGAGAGCGTCGCGTCGCGTCTCGCGGCGTTCCTCGACGGCGCGCGCGACTCGCTCGACATCGCCATCTACGACCTCCACTTCGGCGCCGCCCTCGCCGAGATCGTGAGCGGCGCCTTCCGCCGCGCCTGCGAGCGGGGGGTCGCCGTGCGCCTCGCGCACAGTGCCGCGAGCGATCGCCCGACGAGCGGTCCACCGCCGCCGCGCACCGATCCGATGGCCGTCGCGCCCTTCTGTTCGGAGACGATCGCGATCCCGCCGGAGCCCGACCTCATGCACCACAAGTACGTGATCCGCGACCGGTCGGCGGTCTGGACGGGATCGACGAACTGGAGCGACGACTCGTGGCGACGCGAGGAGAACGTCATCGTCACCGCCGCGTCGGCCGCGCTCGCGGC
Source organism: uncultured Chloroflexota bacterium (assembly GCA_964609145.1). Taxonomy (GTDB): domain Bacteria; phylum Chloroflexota; class Limnocylindria; order P2-11E; family P2-11E; genus JACPOT01. Next base: position 2,565 of record CAZSRI010000098.1, on the reverse strand, counting down.
CGTCTACGCGGACGACTTCGAGCAGCTCTGGCGCTCACGCGAGGTCGCTCGGACGGGCCGCACCCCGAGCGCGCCGATCGACGTCGGCGGGATCGAGGTGCGGCCGTGGTTCACGCCCGGCCACTCGCGGCAGCTCGTGCACCGCATCGCCTCGGCGGTCGGCCACGCGCGCGAGCGCGTGCGGATCGCGTCGCCGGTCATCACGTCGGGCCCCATCCTCGGTACGCTCGCCGAGACGCTCGACGACGGCGTCGACGTGGGCATCGTCATCGACGGCACGCAGGTGGGCGAGGTGCTCCGCCAGTGGGAGCACCGCCGCGGCTGGAAGCGCGCGACCCTCGAGCGCGTCGCGCGGGATCCGCGCACGCGCGCGAAGGTCTCGACGCCCTGGGGGCCCGCGACCGTCCACGACTTCATGCACGCGAAGGTGACGATCGTCGACGGGACGGTCTTCGTCGGCAGCTACAACCTCTCGCGATCGGGAGAGACGAACGCCGAGGACGTGCTCGAGATCGCCGACGCCGCCCTCGCCGACCGTCTCGCCGCGTACGTCGACGCGCTGCGCGAGCGGTACGGTCCCTTCCGCGCTCAGTAGAGGAGGCGCGTGCGGATCGTGCCGTCGATCGCGTCGAGCTCCGCGCGGATGGCCGCGCTCACGGGCCGCTCCGCGCCGTCGATGTCGATGACGGCGTAGCCGATCGCGCGGTCGGTCTCGAGGTACTGGCTCGCGATGTTGATGCGCGAGCGCGAGAACACCTCGTTCACGCGCGCGAGCATGCCGGGGACGTTGCGGTGGACGTGCAGGATGCGGTGCTTCCCGGCGTGCTCCGGGAGCGTCACCTCGGGGAAGTTGACGGCGGTGACGGTCGAGCCGTTGTCGCTGTAGCGGACGAGCTTCAGCGCGAGCTCGACGCCGATCGCCTCCTGCGCCTCGAGCGTGCTCCCGCCGATGTGCGGCGTGAGGATGACGTTCTCGAGGCCGCGCAGGGGCGAGGTGAACTCGTCCTCGTTCGAGGCGGGCTCGCGCGGGTGGACGTCGACCGCGGCCCCGCCCATCCGCCCGGCGCGGATCGCGTCGGCGAGCGCGTCGACGTCGACGATGCTGCCGCGAGACGCGTTGATGAGCTTCGCGCCGCTCCGCATTCGGGCGAGCTGCGCCGCGCCGATCATGCGCGCCGTCTGCGGCGTCTCGGGGACGTGGAGCGTCACGACGTCCGAGCGCGCGAGGAGGTCGTCGAGCGACGCCGCGGCGGTCGCGTTGCCCAGCGCGAGCTTGGCGACCACGTCGTGGAAGATCACGCGCATCCCCAGCGATTCGGCGAGGACGCCCACCTGCGTTCCGATGTGGCCGTAGCCGACGATCCCGAGCGTCTTGCCGCGCACCTCGGTCGCGCCCGCGACCGCCTTCAGCCACTCCCCGCGGTGCGCCGCGGCGCTCCGCTCGGGCACGCCGCGGCAGAGCATGACGATCTCGCCGAGGACGAGCTCCGCGACGCTGCGCGTACTCGCGAACGGCGCGTTGAACACGGGGATCCCGCGCGCCTCCGCCGCGTCGAGGTCGACCTGATCGGTGCCGATCCCGAAGCAGCCGACGGCGATGAGGCGGTCGGCCTTCGCGAGGACCTCGGCCGTGAGATGCGTGCGCGAGCGGATCCCCACGATGTGCGCGCCGCGCACGCGCTCGGCGAGCGCGCCCGGCGCGAGCGCGCGGTCGTGGCGCTCGAGGTTCGTGTATCCGGCGGCCTCGAAGGTCTCGACCGCGCGCGGATGCACGCTCTCGAGGAGGAGCACGCGGATCTTCGCCCGGTCGAGCGAGGTCTCACCCACGCCGCGAAGGGTAGGGCGCACGAAGCCGGCCCGTGCCGGCGTTCGCTGCGTTCGTCGCTCGTGCGGACGATGCCCGCGACGATCGATAAGTACGCGCTTCGTCATGGAGGTCACGCGCGTCGTTCGGGAGGCCGATCGACGACGTGCGCGGCCGTTGATGCTCTCGCACGCGATACCGTCAGCGCTGCGGGCGCACGTCAGAGGACGCCTGCCTCGCCTGGGCCGGCTTTGTGGAAGCCGCGGAACCTGAGGGCGCGGATGCGGACCGCGATCGGGAAGCGGCGCGCCCACGCGACGGCACTCATCCCGAAGCGGTCGCGGTACTTCGCGACGAATGCGGGCTGCTGGTCGGCGGGCGGCTCCTTCGGGACGAACTCCGCGAGGCCGATCAGCACGACCGCGTCGCCATCGATCCCGTGCGTGTCGAGGTGAAGGCTCACTCGCGGCCTCTGACGGATGTGATCGAGGCGGCGCGCGTACGGAAGGGTGAAGACCAGGATGGGCGTCTCCTCCCAAAGGAACCAGACCGGGTTCGGCTGCGGGATCCCGCGGGCGTCAACGGTCGTCAACCAGGCGATGGGCTCCTCGCGTAGGCGCTCGCGCACCCAGCCCCGAGCTCGCTGGCGGCAGAGGGGAGCTCGCTCGTGGTCATCGCCGTCGTCCCCCTCCTTAACTAGCGTGCGGCCTCGATCACGTCACCGACATGGATCTCGCCGTCCGTCAGGATGTCGGCCCGAA
>CAZSRI010000097.1:0-7949 GCA_964609145.1 uncultured Chloroflexota bacterium | reverse complement strand
GCGCCGCACTGGCGCGCCGAGATCGAGACGTTCTTCGCGACGTACAAGACGCTCGAGGACGAGAGGACCGAGGTGAGGGGCTGGCACGGGCGCGATGTCGCGTGGCAGCTCATCGAGCGCGCCAGGGAGCGGGCGGCGGCGCAGAGCCCTTAGCGTCCCGCCAGCTCGATCGCCGCCCGATCTCCTTGAAGCGATCGGCGACGTACGCCGCCGCCGCCGTGGGCGAGGGCGCGGCCTCCGAAAGCGCCGTTGGTCGGCACATCCGGGCGAGCACGCGCGACGCGATCACGGACGTGAGGACGACCGCGGCGGCGCCCGCGAGGAGTGCGCGCGTCCCCTCCCTCGTCGGATCGATCCTGCCACCTAGACTGGCGCAATGCCGGGCACGTTCTACGTCACGACCGCGATCGACTACGTCAACGACCGCCCCGGGCTGCACCACGCCTACGAGAAGACGGGCGCCGACGCGCTCGCGCGCTTCCATCGCCAGCGCGGGGAGGAGGTCTTCTTCCTCACCGGCACGGACGAGAACGCGACGCGCAACGACCGCGCGGCGAAGGCGGCGGGCGTCCCGACGGCCGAGCTCGTCGGTCGCAACGCTGCCGAGTTCCAACGCATGTGCGACGTCTGGCAGATCTCCTACGACCGCTTCATCCGGACGTCGGTCGACGAGGACCACCGCAGGGGCGTGCAGGAGTTCGTGCGGCGCTGGATCGCGAACGACGACATCTACCTGCACACGTACGAGGGGCTGTACTGCGTCGGCTGCGAGGCCTTCTACGAGGAGAGCGACCTCGTGAACGGCCAGTGTCCGATCCATCCGACGCGGCAGATCGAGCGGCTCAAGGAGGAGAACTACTTCTTCCGGCTCTCGAAGTACGAGGGGCGGCTCAAGGAGCTCTACCGCGACCGGCCGGACTTCTGTGTGCCCGAGATCCGCCGCAACGAGGTGCTCGGCTGGCTCGGCCGCGGGCTGAAGGACATCAGCGTCTCGCGCCGGAACCTCTCGTGGGGGATCCCGTTCCCCGACCACCCGGACCACACCGTGTACGTGTGGTTCGACGCGCTCATCAACTACGTCACGGGCGTCGGATTCGGGACCGACGACGCGCTGCTCGCGAAACGGTGGCCCGCCGACGTCCACGTCATCGGCAAGGACATCACGCGGTTCCACTGCATCTACTGGCCCGCGATGCTCATGGCCGCGGGCGTGGATCTGCCGCGTCAGGTGTATGCGCACGGCTTCCTCGAATACGCCGGCCAAGGCCGCCTCTCGCGATCGAGCGGGAACATGATCGACCCGATCGCGGCCGCGGAGGAGTGGGGGTCCGACGCGGCGCGCTACCTCGTCCTGCGCGAGGCGCCGTTCGAGAAGGATTCGCCGATCTCGCCCGAGTCGTTCAACGCGCGCTTCAACGCCGACCTCGCGAACGGCCTCGGCAACCTCGTGTCGCGCTCGTCCGCGATGGTCGAGCGGTACTTCGCGGGACGCATCCCCGACCCGTCGCCGACCGGCCCGTCGGAGCGCACGGTGCGCGAGGTCGCGGAGCGCGCGCTGCGCGAGCACGACGCCGCCGCGGCGCAGCTGCGCTTCTCGGACGCGCTCGGCGCGGCGTTCTCGCTCGTCGACGCCGCGAACAAGCACTACACGCGGACGCAGCCCTGGCAGCTCGCGCGCGAGCCGGGCCGCAAGGGCGAGCTGGGCGCCGCCCTCTACGCCGGGTGCGAGTCGCTGCGTCTGCTCGCGTACCTCCTCTGGCCATACATGCCGAGGACGGCCGAGCGCATCGCCTCGCAGCTCCGCGCGCCGTCGCCCGCCGACGGGCACTGGGGCGAGGTCGCGCGCTGGGGGCTGCTACGCCCCGACACCGAGATCGTGCCGGGGCCGGCGCTGTTCCCGCGGCTGGAGCCGAACAAGGTCGCCTGACCCGCGGCACGTGATCGACGCGCACGCGCACCTCACCGACGAGCGCATCGTCGCCGACCTCGAGGACGTCCTCGCGCGCGCCGCGCAGGCGGGGATCGAGCGGATCCTCACGTGCGGCGAGGACGTGGCCTCGAGCGAGGCGGCCGTCGCGCTCGCGCACCGCTGGCCGATCGTCCGCGCCGCCGTCGGGATCCACCCGCATCGCGCGGCGGCCTGCGACGAGCGCTCGCTCGGTCGGATCGCGGAGCTGGCGGAAGACGACCGCGTCGTCGCGATCGGCGAGATCGGTATCGACCTGTCGGGGCGCAGCGCGCCGGCTCCTCGGCAGGAGCGCGCGTTCCTCGCGCAGCTGCGACTCGCGGCGCGGCTCGGGCTCCCCGTCTGCGTGCACTCGCGCGACGCGGGCGCCGCCGTCCGCGACGCGATCGACGGCGTTGGGAGCGTCAAGGGGTACGCCCACTGCTACAGCGAAGGTCCGGACGAGCTGGACGCCTGGATGCGGCGAGGCTTCGCCGTGTCGTTCGCCGGCACGGTGACGTACCCGAAGAACGACGCCTTGCGCGCGGCCGCGGCCATCGTTCCCGCCGACCATCTCCTTCTCGAGACCGACGCGCCCTACCTCGCTCCCCAGCGCCACCGCGGCCGCCGCAACGAGCCGGCGTTCGTGGCGGCCACGTACGCCGCGCTCGCCGACGTGCGCGGCGTCGCCGTCGACGCGCTCGCGGCGCAGGTCCGCCGCAACACGGCTGTGCTGTTCGGAGCGCGCTGGTGAGGACGCGCGCCCGGTACGCGCTCGCCCTCGCCCGAGCCGAGGTGCGGGAACCGAAGCCGGACCGCCGTCGTCTGCGGTGCAGACAACGCTGCGGAGGTGCTCCGATGCGGTCCAAGCGCGCGGTCGTCCTCGGCGTCCTCGCGGTCTCGGCGGTGCTGCTCGCCGCGTGCGCCGGGAGCGGCGCGACCGTGGCGCCCGCCGCCACGGCGGCCCCGTACGCCGCGGAGCGCGGCGCGTTCAGCGCCGCCACCGGCGTCGCCGTCGGCGCGCCTCAGGCCGTCCCCGCCGACGGCGCGAAGTCGCAGCCGGCACAGAACGCCGGGTCGGGCGACCTCGCGATCCCACGCGCGTTCGACCCCGACCGCAAGCTCATCCTCACCGCGACCGTCTCGCTCGAGGCGAAGGATCCGTGGTCGGTGTCCGACCAGGTCCAGGGGATCGCCGTCGCGCTCGGAGGCGACGTGCTCCAGCTCGCCCAGTCGGGCAAGGGCGACCAGAAGAGCGCAACGCTCACGATCCGCGTGCCGCAGGCGCAGTTCAACGACGCCCTGCGGCGCATCCGCGATGTCGACGGCGCCGATGTCGTCTCCTCGAACGTGCAGGGGCAGGACGTCACCGACCAGTTCGTCGATCTGCAGGCGCGGCTGACCGCGAAGCAGGCCGAGGAGCAGCGCTACCTCGCGCTCCTGGCCCGTGCCGACAAGATCGACGACATCCTGAAGATCGACGCGACGCTCGCGCAGGTCCGCACCCAGGTCGAGCAGCTGCAGGGACAGATCGACTCGATCAAGTCGCGGACGACCTACTCGACGATCGCCGTCCAGGTCTCGCCGCTCGGCGCGCCGGCGCCGAGGATCGAGCCGAAGGTCTACGACCCGGCGAAGACCGCCGCTCAGGCCCTCTCCGCGCTCGCCGGGCTGATGCGGCTCGCGCTCGATGCCGCGATCTGGACGCTCGTCTTCGCGTGGATCCCGCTCTTCGCCCTGGGGCTCGTGCTGCTCCTGACCCGCGCGCGTTCGCGGATCGCTCCGACGGTCTAGAGTCCCCCGCGTGCTGGCGGACCAGCTCGAGCGCGTGTTCCCGGACCTCGCCGAGGTCCGGGACGCGCGCCTGCGGGATCTCGCGAAGGCGCAGTGGCGCCTCGTCGCGGAGCGCGGCGACCCGGTCCACACGGACATCGAGCGCATCCCAGTGCACCCGACGCTCCCCGTCGAGCGGTACGGGGGCCTCGCGGCGCACGTCCGCGCGCAGATGGCGCTCTCGCGGACGATCGTCGCGACGTACGCGCGCGAGTGGGGGGTCGCGCTCGACCTCGACCACTTCCTCGTGTGCGCCGCAGTGCACGACTCCGCGAAGGTCATCGAGTTCGTCGCGCGCGACGGCGCGCTCGTCGCGACGCCCGGCTACGACCACGCGCTCGAGGGCGCGCGCATCGCGCGCGAGGTCGGCCTCCCGGAGGAGATCGTGCACATGGTCGCCGTCCACACGTACCTCGGCCGCAAGCGGCTGCCGCGGACGGCGGCGGCGCAGCTCTTCCAGTTCCTCGACCCGATCTGCCTCGCGGTCTTCCCCGGCGCGGGCAAGGGGGCCGTCGAGCGGCACCTCGACGCGAACGGCTGGACCGCGGCGCCGCTGCCGGAGGATCTCGCGTGATGGCCGACGCGCGGATCCGCAACCTCAGCGAGCTCGACCTCGACGCGATCACGCGCATCGACGAGCGCATCACGGGGCAGTACCGCCCCGACGTGTGGGAGCGGCGCCTCGTCTACTACATCCGCCGCGACCCCGACGCGCCCAAGGTCGCCGAGCTCGACGGGAAGGTCGTCGGCTTCATGCTCGGCGAGGTCCGCGGCGGGGAGTTCGGCCTCGACGAGCCGACGGGCTGGATCGAGTTCTTCGGGGTCGACCCGGACGCGCGCGGCGCGGGTCTCGGGCGCCGCCTCATCGACGCGCTGCTCGAGCACTTCCGCGCGAGCGGTGCGCACATCACCCGCACGATGGTCGCCGCGCGCGACACGGAGATCGACGCGTTCTTCCGCGCGATGGGCTTCGCGCCCGCGCCGCTCAGCGCGCTCGAGCGGCGGCTCTAGCGGCGCTTCGCGATCGCCTTCACGATCGAGCGGACCGTCAGCAGGAAGACGATCGCGATGAGCTGGCCCATGAAGATCGTGCGGTTCACGTCGACCGCGGGCCGCCACGTGACGACACCGTCCTTCATGACGTAGACGCCCGCCGGCCGCGCGCCGACGCCGAACCCGCCGCCCCAGCCGCGCCCCTGCCGCTCCGAGCCCTCGCCGCCACCGCCCCCGCCGCCACCGGCGACGCTCGCGACCGGGATGACCGTGACGCCGTCGCGCTCGATCGCCTCCCCGAAGACGCGGCGGACCGTCAAGACGTCCTGCGACCGCTCGAGGAAGGCGAGGCTCCCGCCCCCGTGTCCGTGCTCGTCGTGCTCGTCGTGGTCATCCATCGAGACACCTCCCCGAGGGGGAGCGTACGCGCGGCCGAGAGCTACTTCAGCCGGTACTTCTCGATCTTCTTCTCGTCGAGCGTGAGCCCGAGGCCCGGGCGTGTCGGCAGGCTGACGATGCCGTTCGTCGCCTTCGGCAGCGGCTCGGTGAAGAGCTCGGCGAGCGGGTTGGAGATATACATCTCCTCGACCTTCCAGAGGTCCGGGACCGCGGCCGCGAGGTGGATCGACGCGAGCTGAGCGACGCCGCAGGAAAAGCCCGTGTGCGGCGCGTACCGGACGTTGTGCGCGTGGACGAGCGCGCCGAGCCGCATCGCCGCCGTGAAGCCGCCGACGCGGGCGATGTCGGGCTGCACGATGTCGACCGCGCGGCGCCGTAGCAGCTCGCGGAAGCCGAAGATGCCGAACTCGCTCTCGCCGCAGGCGAGGGCGATCGACGTGTGCGCGCGGATCCGTTCGTAGCCATCGATGTCATCCGGATAGACCGGTTCCTCGAGGAACATCACGTTGTACTTCTCGACGGCCGCGCAGAAGCGGATCGCCGTCGCGGCGTCGTACGCGCTGTTCACGTCGATGCCGATCTCGATGTGCGGGCCTGCCGCTTCGCGGACGGCGCGCACGCTCTCGACGTCCGTGCGCAGCCCGCCGAGCTCGGGCGTGCGGCCGACCTTCATCTTGAGCGCCGTGTGCCCCTTCTCGACCTGCTCGCGCGTCTCGCGCTGCATCGTGTCGAGGTCGGCGATGTAGACGCTCGAGGCGTACACGGGGACGCGCTCGCGCCCCGCTCCGCCGAGCGCCTTGTAGAGGGGGATGCCCTGCGCCTGCGCGACGATGTCCCAGCACGCCTGGTCGATCCCGCTCATCGCCTCCTGGACGAAGCCGCGGTAGTGCCCCCAGCCGCGGAGCTGGCGGAACATGTCGTCCCAGATCCCGCCCGCGTCGCGCGGGTCGCGGCCCTCGACGACCGGCCACAGGAGGTCGCGCGCGACGACGTCGGTGACGCGCGGCGCCTTCCGGGCGATGCACTCGCCGACGCCGACGATGCCGTCGTCGGTGGTGAGCTCGACGAGGGTGGCCGTGAAGGCCCCATAGGGGCCGATCCCGAACTGGATGGGTTTCTCGAGGCGGGCCTCGAGGACGTAGGTCTCGAGCTTGGCGATGCGCATCCGGCGGCGCGTAGGGTACCGAGGTCCGACCCTCGCTCGGGGAGGACCCTCGCTCGGGCACGGTGCTCGACCTCGTCGCGCCGCGGTCGCTTCGCGCCCAGGGGGGCCCCTGCCCCTGGGTCTGCGCGCCGTGGGTAGGTCGCGCTGTCCGGCTTGACAGGCTTTTCGAGCGGGTCCTAATCTCCTTAGCAGTCTCGCGGGGCGAGTGCTAACACCCTCACGGGCGGCCGATCCCTGGGTGCGCGCGCCTCGCGACCAAGTTCGGAAGCAACAAGAAGGGTAGGAGGAGCGCATGGCCACAGCGGTAGCGGAGAAGACCACGACCAAGCTGAAGCCGCTCGGGGCCCGCGTCGTCATCAAGCCGCTGCAGCGCGAGGAGATGACGAAGAGCGGGATCGTCCTTCCCGACACGGCGAAGGAGAAGCCCCAGGAGGGCACCATCGTCGCGGTCGGGCCGGGCGGGCTCGACAAGAACGGCAACAAGATCGAGATGGTCCTCAAGGTCGGGGACAAGGTCCTGTACCAGAAGTACGCCGGCACCGAGTTCAAGATCGACGACGAGGAGCACCTGGTGATGCACCAGGACGACGTCCTCGCGCTCGTCCAGGCCTAGGAGGGGACCATGCCGAAGCAGCTCACGTTCACGGACGACGCCCGCAAGTCGCTCAAGGCGGGCGTCGACATCATGGCGAACGCGGTGAAGACGACGCTCGGCCCGAAGGGCCGCAACGTCGCCCTCGACAAGAAGTTCGGCGCGCCGACCGTCACGCACGACGGCGTCACCGTCGCGCGCGAGGTCGAGCTCCAGGATCCCTACGAGAACATGGGCGCGCAGCTCCTCAAGGAGGCCGCGACCAAGACGAACGACATCGCCGGGGACGGCACCACGACGTCGATCGTCCTCGCGCAGGCGATCGTCCACGAGGGTCTGCGGCAGATCGCCGCGGGCGCGAACGCGATGCTCCTCAAGCGAGGTCTCGAGAAGGGCATCGACGCCCTCGTCGGCTAGCTGAAGAAGCAGGCCGTCGAGGTGGAGGGCAAGGAGCAGATCGGCGAGATCGCCGCGAACTCCGCGGCGGACGCCGAGATCGGCAAGCTCATCGCGGAGGTCATGGACAAGGTCGGCCGCGACGGCGTCATCACGGTCGAGGAGTCGAAGACCCTCCAGTTCGAGACGGAGTTCGTCGAGGGCATGCAGATCGACCGCGGCTACATCTCGGCCTACTTCGTGACGAACGCGGACAAGATGGAGGCCGTGATCGAGGACCCGTACGTCCTCATCACCGACAAGAAGATCTCGGCGATCACGGACATCCTCCCGCTGCTCGAGAAGCTCGTCTCGGTCAGCAAGAACCTCGTGATCGTCGCGGAGGACGTGGACGGTGAGGCCCTCGCCACGCTCGTCGTGAACAAGCTCCGCGGCACGCTGAACGTCCTGGCGGTGAAGGCACCGGGCTTCGGCGACCGCCGCAAGGCGATGCTCGAGGACATCGCGATCCTCACCGGCGGCAAGGTCATCAGCGAGGAGACGGGCCGGAAGCTCGACCAGACGACGATCGGGGACCTCGGCCGCTGCCGCCGCGTCACGGCGAACAAGGACGAGACCACGTTCGT
>CAZSRI010000096.1:0-8171 GCA_964609145.1 uncultured Chloroflexota bacterium | reverse complement strand
TCAGGGACCTGGGCCGCGAGGCCCGGTCCCTGGTCGGAGGGAAGAACGCGAGCCTCGGCGAGCTCATGCGCGCGGGCGTGCGCGTGCCGTCGGGGTTCGCGCTCACCTCCGAGGCGTACGACGCGTTCGTTTCGGCGACGCGTCTCCGTGCCGAGATCGACGCGGCGCTCGCCGGCATCGACCTCGACGGCGGCGGCTCCCTCGAGCGCGCGAGCCGGCGCCTGCGCGCTCGGATCGAGGTCACACCGCTGCCCGATGACGTGCGGCGCGAGCTCGCCGCGGCGTACCGCGATCTCGCGGACGAGGCCGGGGCGGACGAGCCGGCGGTGGCCGTGCGCTCGAGCGCGACGATGGAGGACTCGGCCGAGACGAGCTTCGCGGGCCTCCAGGACACGTTCCTCTGGGTGCACGGCGAGCGGTCCCTCGCGCGCCACACGCTGCGCTGCTGGTCCAGCCTCTTCACGCCGCAGGCGATCTCGTACCGCGCACGCCTCGGACTGCCGGCGGACGCGGCGATGATGAGCGTCGGCGTCCAGCGGATGGTCGACGCCCGTGCCGCCGGGGTCATGTTCACGCTGAACCCGCTGAACGGCGACCTCTCGAAGATCGTCATCGAGGCGAGCTGGGGCCTCGGCACGGCCGTCGTCGGCGGCGAGGTGATGCCCGACCGCTACTGGGTCGACAAGGTCACGGGTGAAGTGCTCCAGCGGACGATCTCGGTGAAGACGATCCGCTACGTGCGCGCGGACGCCGGAGGGATCGTCCGCACCGAGGTGCCGCCCCGCATGCGCGAGGTAGCGTGCCTCTCCGACGCCGAGGTCGCCGAACTGGCGGCGCTCGGCAAGTCGATCGAGCAGAGCTACGGCTCGCCGCGCGACATCGAGTGGGCCGTCGACGATGCGCTCCCCTTCCCCGACAACGTGCTCATGCTGCAGTGCCGGCCCGAGACCGTCTGGAGCCGGCGCGAAGCGCGGCCCATCGTCGTCCCGAAGGCGACCGCGCTCGAGTACGTGATGGAGGCGATGACGCGGCTTCCGGCCACGCCGCGCCGCTAGGGGACGCATGACGGAGTGGCGCTTCTGCCCGCGATGCGCGGGGGCGCTGGCCATGCGCATCGAGAGCGGCCGGGAACGCGCCACCTGCCCCGCGTGCGGCTACGTCGCGTACCACAACCCCGTGCCGGTCGCGCTCATGCTCGCGTGCGATGGCGACCGCTTGCTCCTCGTGCGGCGCGCGAACGACCCGCTCAGGGGCTTCTGGGCCCCGCCCGCGGGCTATGTGGAGATCGACGAGTCGACCGAGGCCGCCGCCGTCCGCGAGACCGCGGAGGAGACCGGGCTCACCGTCGTCCCGAGCGGCCTCGCGGGCGTGTGGTCGGAGCCGCGGACCGGGATCGTCATCGTCGCCTACCGTGGCCGCGTCAGCGGCGGCGAGCCCGTTCCCGGGGACGAGGTCGAGGAGATCGGGCTCTTCGAGCCGGGGCGCCGGCCCACGCAGCCAGGGACGCACTCCGGCTCGCTGCTCGACCGCTGGTTCTTCTCCGTCCTCGAGGACCTCCTCGGCGCCGGGTAAGGCACGCGGCAGTCGCCGCGGCGGTACGGCGGGGCAGAGCCGTCGGCTCAGCCCACGCCGTACGCTCACCGCTCGGATGAGCGAGACCCGTGTCACGCACCGCGGCGTCGTGTACCCGCGCGAGCTCGACCACATGGGCCACATGAACGTCGTCTCGTACCTCGTGAAGTTCGATCAGGCGACGTGGAGCTTCTTCAACGATCTCGGGTTCACCCCGACGTACCTGCGCACGTCGGGCCGCGCCCTCGCGGCGGTCCGGTACGACATCACGTACAAGAAGGAGCTGCTCGCGGGCGACGTCGTGACGATCCGGACCCGGCTCACGCGCCTCGGACGCTCGAGCCTGGCCTACGTGCACGAGATGACGAACGGCGAGAGCGGCGAGGTCGCCGCGACCGCCGAGGTGACGGGCGTCCTCATCGACCGCGAGTCCCGGCGCTCGACGCCGTTCCCGGAGGAGATCGCCGCGCGCCTGCGGGCGGAGCTGGGTCAGGGCTGAAGCGCGCGCGCGAAGGCGAAGCGGTCCTCGAGCAGGTGCAGGTCCATCGCGTAGACGGCCGGGCCGGTCGCCTCGACCTTCGCCACGATGCACGCGAGCTCGTCCGCGGCGATCGCGTCGCGGACGTCCGTCGCGAACGCGGCAACGTCGCGCGGCTCACGCACGCGGCGGATCCCCGCGCCGCGCGCGATCGCGGCGAGGTCGCTCCCGGTCGACGTCGCCGTCGGGAACCCGCCGACGGAGAGGAGGCTCTCGTTGTCGAAGATGACGTGCGTGAGGTTCGGCGGCGCGTAGCGCGCGAGCGTCGTGAGCGTGCCGAGGTTCATGAGCACGGAGCCGTCGCCGTCGAGCACGACGACCTTCCGCCGCGGCTGCGCGAGGGCGACGCCGAGCCCGATCGAGGAGGCGAGCCCCATCGCGTGCTGGAGGTAGAAGAAGTTCGCACGGTGCCCGAGCGCGTACAGCTCGGCCGCGGTCGCGCCCATGATCGTGACGACGGCGCAGCGCTCGATGTCCGGGTACACGGCGGCCAGGCAGTCGGCGCGCTTCACATGCGGTCCGCGCGCTTCACGGCAGCGCCTCCTCCCACATGAGCGCGCGGCCGAGGAGGAGCGCGACGGGCGAGAGCGAGGACTGCGCGAGGGTCATCGCCTCGACGATCCTGCGCTCGACGTCGTCGCGCCTCGCGAGGTCGTCGCGGACGATGCCGAGCGCGTCCAGCACGCGCCGCGTGTACTTGCCGCCCTCCGTCTGCCAGACGTCGCGCTCGCCGAAGTGGCCGCGGTCGCTGATGAGCATGAGGAGCGGGATCTTGTAGAGGAGCGCGAGGGACACGATCGCGTTCACCGACTGGAAGAACCCGTGGTTCTGCATGAGGAGCGCCGAACGGGCGCCGGCGAGGTGCGCGCCGGCCGAGACGCCGATCCCCTCCTCCTCCTTCGCGAGGCGGACGAGCCGCATCTCGGGATCCTCCTCGACGAGGCGGATGAGGTGGACGAGCGCGGTCTCAGGGAGCGCGCTCACGATACGCACGCCCGCGGCGCGCAGGCCCGCGTGCACGAGCCGCGAGCTGCGGTCGGAGATCGGCATCAGCGCCCCACGCGCGAGCGCCACGCCGCCATCGCCTCCGCGTGGTCGGGCGAGCGCATGGCGCGCTCCTGCTCGTCGAGGTACGCCGAGAGCGCGGCCTCGTAGGGTCCGTAGGCGAGGTCGAGGAGCCGCTTCGACGCGACCGCGCTCGCGAACGCGACGCCGGCGAGGCGCTCGGCGACGTCGGCGACGGTGTCCTCGAAGCGGTCCGGGGGAGCGACGTGGTCGACGAGGCCCATCGCGAGCGCCTCGCTCGCGCCGATCGTCGCGCCGGTGAGCACGAGATGCCGCGCGCGGCCGAGCCCGACGGCGCGCGGCAGCCGCCAGACGCCGAGCCCGGGGATGAGGCCCTCCTTCACCGCCGGCAGCCCGAGCGTCGCGTCGTCGCGCGCGACGCGGACGTCGCAGGCGAGCGCGAGCTGCAGTCCGCCGCCGATGCAGTAGCCGTGCACCGCGGCGACGACGAGACGGTCCATCGTCTCGAGCCGGCGCATCGCGCGCTCCCAGCCCTCGAACCACGAGCGTCCGATCCGCCCCGCCGCGAGCACGTCGAGGTCGATCCCGCTGCAGAAGGAGGGGCCCGCGCCCTCGAGGACGACGACGCGCGCGTCCCCGTCGCCCGCGGCGGCGTCCGCGCACGCGTTCAGGTCCGCCACCCACGCCTCGTCGGCCGCGTTCAGGACGCTAGGCCGGTCGAGCGTGATGCGCGCGATCCGCCCCGAGCGATACCGGACCGCCGCCATGGACGTCCTCCCTCCCGCCGCCGAGGTACGCGGCGCTCACCGACGGGTCGCGCGCGAGGTCGCCGGCGGTCCCGTGCCGCGCGATCCGCCCGAGCTCGAGCACGTAGCCGCGCCGCGCGACGCCGAGCGCGGCACGCGCATTCTGCTCGACGAGGAGCACCGAGCATCCCTGCTCGGGCAGCGCGGCGATCGCCGCGAAGATCTCCCGCGCCACGAGCGGCGCGAGGCCGAGGCTCGGCTCGTCGAGGAGGAGCACGCTCGGCCGCGCCATGAGCCCGCGGCCGATCGCGAGCATCTGCTGCTCGCCGCCCGACAGCGCGCCGGCGAGCTGCCGCGTGCGGCCCGCGAGCTGCGGGAAGAGCGCGAAGACACGCTCGACGTCGAGGCGGATCGACGCCGAGCCGTCGCGGCCCATGCGGTGGTGGGCCCCGAGGAGGAGGTTCTCGCGCACGGTCATCGTCGAGAACACCTGGCGCCGCTCGGGCACGTGCGCGAGGCCGCAGCGCACGAGGCGCTCCGCCGGGAGCGCGGTCACGTCGCGATCGCCGATCCAGATGCGTCCGCGTCCCGGACGGATGAGCCCGCTCGCGACCGCGAGGAGCGTGCTCTTTCCGGCGCCGTTCGCACCGAGGAGCGCGGTGACCTCGCCGCGCGCGACCGCGATGGTCACGTCGTGGAGCACGGTGAGCGCGCCGTATCCCGCGGTGACGCCCTCGAGCCGGAGGACCGCGTCGCCGGTCATGCCGTCCCCAGGTACGCCGTGATGACGCGCTCGTCGCGGCGCACCTCCTCGGGCTTCGCCTCGGCGATCTTCACCCCTTGGTCGAGCACGACGACGCGGTCCGCGACGCCGAGCGCGAGGTCGAGGTCGTGCTCCACGAGGAGGACCGCGACGCCCTCGGCGCGCACGCGCAGGAGGAGCGCGCGCAGCGCGACGCGCTCGAGGAGGCCGAGCCCGGCCGCGGGCTCGTCGAGCAGGAGCGCGGCGGGCTCGAGCGCGAGCGCGCGCGCGAGCTCGACGAGGCGGCGCTGCCCGAACGAGAGCTCCTCGGCGCGCTCGTCCGCGATGCCCGCGATGCCGAGCCGGGCGAGGCAGGCGCGCACGTCCGCTGGATCGGCGGCGCGATGCGCGCGCGCCTCGATCGCGACGCGGACGTTCTGCGCGACGGTGAGGCTGCCGAAGAGCTGCAGGTTCTGGAAGGTGCGCGTGATCCCGGCGCGCGCGACGGCATGCGGCGCGCGTCCGTTCATGCGGACGCCGCGCACGTACACGCTCCCCGCGGTCGGCGGGAGGACGCACGAGAGGACGTTGAGGAGCGTCGTCTTCCCCGCGCCGTTCGGGCCGATGAGCGCGAGGATCTCGCCCTCGCGCAGCTCGATCGCGACGTCGCGCAGCGCGATGACGCCGCCGAAGTCGCGCCACAACCCGCGCGTCTCGAGGAGCGGGCTAGCCGGCATGGGCCTCCGCCCCGCGCGTCTCCGCCGCCGCGTCGCGGCGGCCGACGCGCTCGAGCGCGGCGGCGCCGAGGCCCGCGAGCCCGCCCGGGCGCAGGAGGAGGATGGCGACGAGGATCAGCCCGAACGCGACGGGCTCGAGCTCGCCGGAGCTGCCGGGGAGCCAGGAAGGCATCGACCGGCGCAGCAACTCGGTGAGCGCGACGAGCACGAACGATCCCACAAGCCCTCCCCACACGCTCGCGAGGCCGCCGACGACGGCCATGACGAGGAGCTCGAGGCTGAAGACGAAGCCGAACGGCTCCGGCGACAGGAACGTGACGTAGTGCGCGTACAGCGCGCCGGCGAGCGAGGCGTATCCCGCGGAGATGGCGAAGACGCCGAGCTTCCAGCGCGCCGCGTCGATCCCGAGGAGCTCGGCCGCGAGCTCGCTGTCGCCGATCGCGCGCAGCGTCCGGCCCCAGCGCGAGTTGACGAAGGCGAGCGCGACGGCGACGGACGCCAGGACGAAGAGCCAGACGAGCCAGAGCGTGTTCGCCTCGGACTTCGCGAAGAACGACGGGAACGGCACGGCCGGGATGCTCGAGAAGCCCGAGGGACCGGCGGTGACGTCGGTCCACTCCTTCAGGATCACGGTGAACACGATCCCGAGGCCGAGCGTCGCCATCGCGAGGTAGTTGCCGTGCAGCCGCAGGACGGGGTAGCCGACGAGCGCGGCGACGACCACCGCGAACGCGACGGCGACCGGGAGCGTGAGCCACGGCGAGAGCCCCGCGCGCGTCGCGAGCAGGCCCGAGGCGTACGCGCCGAGCCCGTAGAAGGCGGCGTGGCCGAGCGAGATCTGCTTCGCGTAGCCGACGAGGAGGCAGAGCCCGACGGTCGCCGTGCCGTACAGGCCGACCGTGACGAGGACGCCGAGGTAGTAGCCCGAGAGCAAGAGCGGCGCGGCCGCGATGAGCGCCGCCAGCACCGCGAGCGCGACGGCGTCGCGCCGCGGCAGCGCCGAGCGGATCACAGGCCCGCCCGGCGGATGGATCCGCCGAAGAGGCCGCCCGGGCGCGCGAGCATCACGACGATGAGGACGACGAACGCGAGCGCGTCCTTGTACGCCGAGGAGATCGGCGTCGCCGCGGCCTCGAGCAGGCCGAGGATGAGCCCCCCGGCGACGGCGCCGGGAGGGTTCGCGAGCCCGCCGAGGACGGCGCCGACGAATCCCTTGAGCCCCAGCATCAGTCCCATGTCGTAGGTCGCGAACGTGATCGGCGCGAGGACGACGCCGCCGAGCGCGCCCACCGCGCCCGAGAGCACGAACGACGCGAGCGCCATGCGCCGCGGGCTGATGCCGACGAGCCGGGCCGCGAGCGGGTTCACCGCGCACGCGCGCAGCGCGCGGCCGAGCGCGGTCGTCTGGAAGAACACGTAGAGCGCCGCGAGGACGACCGCCGTCGTCGCCACGACCCAGAGCGCCTGGCGCGTGACGACGGCGCCCGCGAGCTCGATCGGCGGTCCCGGGGTGAACGCGGGCATCGGGCGCGGGTCGGTCCCCCACGCGAGCAGCGCGATGCCGCGGACGGCGGTCGCCGCGCCGATCGTGATCATGATCATCCCGATCGCGGACACCCTCCGCCACGCGGGGCGGAGCGCGATCTCGTGGATCGCCGCGCCGACGAGCGCCGCTCCCGCCACCGCGAGCAGCGCGGCGACGGGGAGCGGCGCGCCGGCCTGGATGAAGGTCGTCGCCAGCATCGCGCCGAGCATGACGAACTCGCCCTGCGCGAAGTTGATGACCCCGGTGACGCTGTAGACGGTGACGAAGCCGAGCGCGACGAGCGCGTAGATGCTGCCCACCGTCAGCCCCGTGACGGCGTACTGCGCTACGTCGCCCGTCAACGCTCGGTCCTCCGTCGATCGGTCACTTCGCGGGCGCCCACTTCCCGTCGGCCACGGTGACCATCGTGACCGCGCGCTTGTCGAGCCCGTTGTGGTCCTTGTCGCTGAAGTTGAAGACGCCGGTGATCCCGACGAACTCCTTGACGCCCATGAGCGCGTCCCGGATGCCCTTGGGATCCGGGCCCGCCTTCTGGAGCGCCTGGACCGCCAGCCAGAAGCCGTCCCACGCGTGCCCGCCGAACGTCGTCGGCGGCTTGCCGTAGAGCTTCGTGTACTGGTCGGTGTAGTCCATGAGGACCTTCTTCTGCGGGTCGCTGTCGGGCAGGCCCGGCGCGACGAGCAGCTTGCCGGCGGGGAAGACGACGCCGTTCGCGGCCGATCCCGCGAGCTGGATGAACGTCGGCGTGCCGATGCCGTGGCTTTGGAAGATCGGGATCTTCAGCCCGAGGTCGAAGGCGTTCTTCGTCGCCACGGATGCCCCGGGCGGGATGGCCCACACGATGACGGCCTGGGCGTCGGTGCCCTTGATCTTCGTGAGCTGGCCCGTCATGTCGGTGTCGCTCGCGCCGAAGCGCTCGTTCGTGGTCGCGCTGATGCCGTAGGTCGGCGCGAGCGCCTCGAACTGTGCGCGGCCGCTGTCGCCGAACGCGTTGTTCACGCTCAGCCAGCCGACCTTGGTGATGCCCTTCGCCTTCAGCCAGTCGAGGAGCGTGGTCATGATGAGGTTGTCGCTCTGCGGGGTCTTGAAGACCCACGGGCGGTCCGCGATCGGTGTGACGATCGCGATGCTCGCCGCCGCGGAGATGAGCGGCACCTGCGCCTTCTGCGTCGTGTCGACGATCGCGAGCGTGGTCCCGCTCTGGCTCGGTCCGATGATGACCGGGACCTTGTCCTCCTCGATGAGCCGCTTGGCGACGAGGACG
>CAZSRI010000095.1:0-8373 GCA_964609145.1 uncultured Chloroflexota bacterium | reverse complement strand
ACGTACGCGAGCGACCAGCGCGGGTCGCTCGCCAGCCGCTCGATCTCGTCCCGATAGCCGAGCTCGTCGGCATAGCTCACCCCGTGGAGCAGCACGATCCGCCGCGGCGCGCCGTCGTCGGCGAGCGTGCGCAGCATCGACATGAACGGCGCGAGCCCGCACCCCGTCGCGACGAAGAGATGCGTGCGCGGATCGTCGGGCCGCAGGGTGAAGCGCCCCTTCGGCCGGCGGAGCGCGACGCGCTCCCCTGCACGCGTCGCGAAGAGGAGCGGCGTGAGGGCGCCCTGCGGGACGAGCCGCACGTACAGCTCGTAGCCGTCGTCGACGCGGCGCGCGCTGCTCGCGATCGAATACGGGCGCTCGACGAGGCGGTCGCCGCTCGCGATGCCGAGCGTGACGTACTGCCCCGGGACGAATGGATCCGCGGCGCCGTCGGGCCGGAGGCGGAAGAACGCGATCGTGTCGGTGAGATCCGAACGGTCGGTGATGGTGGCGTTCAGGCGGTCCACGCACCGGACGCTACCGCACGGCGGGCGTGACCGCGATCGCGATCGTCCGCGCGCTGCGCGACGACGGCCTCGACGCGATCAGGGGGTCTGTGCGGCGCAGGTGTCGCAGCACGAGCGGCTGCCGCGGTCACATCCGGGGCAGCAGCAGCACCCGCAGTCCTTCTCCGACGCCGCGCTCATCACGCACCTCCTCCGGGCCGGTGCGCACGGATGTGCGCACTCTCGATCGTGCCGACGCCGTCCAGCACCTGTACGCCCACGGTCTCGAACGAGATCCGGTCGAACCCCGCGTCCGCGAGAGCGGTCGCGTACTCGTCCTGCGGGATCGTTCCGGAGATGCAGCCCGCCCAGAGGTCGAGCCGCCTGCGCGCTTCGGCAGATAGCTCGCCGCGCGCGACCATATCCGCGACCGCGAGGCGTCCGCCTGGACGAAGGACGCGGAACGCCTCGCCCAGGACCGCGCGCTTGTTGGCGGCGAGGTTGATGACGCAGTTCGAGATGACGACGTCGACCGACGCGTCGGGCAGCGGGATCGCCTCGATCGTGCCTTTCAGGAAGGTCGCGTTCTCGATCCCCGCGCGTGCCTGGTTCGCGCGCGCCGCGGCGAGCATCTCGTCGGTCATGTCGACGCCGTACGCGTGTCCGCCGGGCCCGACGCGCTTCGCGGAGAGCAGCACGTCGAGGCCGGCCCCGCTCCCGAGGTCGAGGACGCGCTCGCCGGGGCGCAGCTCCGCCAGCGCCGTCGGGTTGCCGCACCCGAGGCTCGCGGCGCCCGAGACGCCGGCCTGCGCGAGCTCCTCGGACGAGTACGCGCCGCCGCACGACGCGTCGCCGCCGTCCGAGCCGCAGCAGTCGTCGGCTCCCGCCCCGACGATGCGCAGCGCGGCGTCGGCATAGCGTGTCCGGACCGCCTCCCTGATCTCGTCGCCCTCGTCGAACGCGCTCGTCGATGCCATCGCCCCGCCTCCAATAGAAGATCGTCGATGGGTCTATCACGAGCCATAGACAGATGTCAATGGGTACGGTAGGATCGTTCGGATGGCCTCCGTCCCCGTCCGCGAGCGCGGCGTGTGCTGCGCGCCGGTCCGGCGCCTCGCGCCGAAGCGCGTCGAGCAGCTCAGCGAGCTCCTCAAGGCGCTCGCGGATCCCACGCGGGTGGAGATCGTCGCGATCCTGCGCGAGGCCAAGGACCCGCTGTGCATCTGCGACCTCACCGCGGCGTTCGACCTCACGCAGCCGACCCTCTCCCACCACATGGCGAAGCTCCGCGAGGCGGGTATCGTCGAGTCCGAGAAGCGGGGGATCTGGACCTTCTATCGGCTGCGCGACGACCTGTCGCCGGAGGCGCGGCGCTTGGTGAACGCGGTCGTCTGACCGTCAGGGACGGGCCGTCCTCCCTCGCGCTCCTCTCCATGGGAGGGGCGCTCGACCCGACGACGTAGCGGCGTCTGCGGCATCGTTCCCCGCGTGACGGGCCTTCTGGGTGCTCCGCGCTCCTACGACGAGGCCGTGCGCACGTTCCGCTGGCGGATCCCCGAGCGCTACAACATCGCCGTCGACGCCTGCGACAAGTGGGCGTCGGACCCGCATCGGCCCGCGCTCCTCCACGAGCGGCGCGACGGAAGCGTGCGGCGCTACACGTTCGGCGAGATGCGCGCTCTCTCGGACCGCGCGGCGAACGCGTTCCGCGCGATGGGCGTCTCGCGCGGCGACCGCGTGGCGATCCTCCTGGGCCAGGAGCCCGAGACGGCGGTCGCGCACCTCGCGACGTACAAGATCGGCGCCGTCGCGGTGCCGCTCTTCACGCTGTTCGGGGTCGACGCGCTGCGCTACCGCCTCGCCGACTCCGGGGCGCGGCTGCTCGTCACCGACGTCGCCGGGGCGGAGAAGATCGCCGAGATCCGCGCCGACCTCACGGCCCTCGAGGCGGTCCTGTGCATCGACGGCGCGCCCGCGCGGACCGAGGACCTCCACGCGCTGCTCGCCGAGGCGAGCGATCGCGCGCTCGTCGAGGACACGCGCGCGGACGATCCCGCCCTGATCATCTACACATCGGGCACGACCGGTCCGCCGAAGGGCGCGCTCCACGCGCACCGCGTCCTGCTCGGCCACCTTCCCGGCGTGGAGATCTCGCACGACCTCCTCGGCCGCACGGACGACCTCCTCTGGACGCCGGCGGACTGGGCATGGATCGGCGGGCTCATCGACGTGCTCCTGCCCGCGTGGCACCACGGGATCCCGGTCGTCGCGCGCCGCTTCGAGAAGTTCACGGCCGACGCCGCGCTCGACCTCATGCAGCGCCATAGCGTGCGGAACGTGTTCCTCCCGCCGACCGCGCTCAAGATGCTCCGCGCCGCCGGCGACATCCGCGGGCGGTGGAAGCTCGCGCTGCGGTCGGTCGCCAGCGGGGGCGAGACGCTCGGCGCGGAGATGCTCGAGTGGGGACGCGAGGCGTTCGGCCTCACGATCAACGAGTTCTACGGCCAGACCGAGTGCAACATGGTCCTGTCCTCCTGCGCGGCGCTCTTCGCGCCGAAGCCCGGCGCGATCGGAAAGGCCGTTCCCGGGCACGCCGTGCGGATCGTCGACGACGCGGGGCGCGTGCTCGCCGACGGTGAGCTCGGGAACATCGCGATCCGCCGCCCGGACCCCGTCATGTTCCTCGAGTACTGGAACAAGCTCGACGCGACGCGCGACAAGTTCGCCGGCGACTGGCTCCTGACCGGCGACCTCGGTCGCATGGACGGCGACGGCTTCGTGACGTTCGTCGGCCGCAACGACGACGTCATCACGAGCGCGGGATACCGCATCGGGCCCGGGCCGATCGAGGACTGTCTCATCTCCCATCCCGCGGTGCGCATGGCGGCCGTGGTCGGCGCGCCCGACCCGGAGCGCACGGAGATCGTGAAGGCGTACGTCGTGCTGAAGGAGGGGTACGCGCCGAGCGAGGGGCTCACCCGCGAGCTGCAGGACCACGTGCGGCGTCGCCTCGCGGCGCACGAGTACCCGCGGCAGGTCCGCTACGTCGCCGCGCTCCCGCTCACGACCACGGGGAAGATCGTCCGGCGCGAGCTCCGCGACCGCGGGGACTGACGGATGCGCCTCGCCCTCCTGTGGTCGCTGCAGGACCGGGACTGACGGGCACGACCCCGCCGCAAGCGGCAGCAGCAGCGTGCCCGTGATCGCGGCGCCGGTGACCTCGCGCGTCGGGTCGCGCCTCGTCCTGCGACGCGCGTCGGGCGATTAGCATCGCGCGGTGCGCTGGTACGTCCTCATCTACGACTACGTGCCCGACTACGTGGAGCGCCGCGCGACGGTCCGCGAGGAGCACCTCGCGCTCGCTCGCGCCGCGAACGAGCGCGGCGAGCTCGTCCTCGGCGGCGCCTACGGCGACACGCCCGCGCAGGGCGTTCTCGTGTGGCACACGCCCGACGAGAAGACGGTCGAAGCGTTCGTGGAGCGCGACCCGTACGTGCGGAGCGGCGTCGTGGCGTCATGGCGCATCCGCCCCTGGAACGTCGTGATCGGAGGCAAGCCCTAGACCCACGCTCCCGCCTCCGATAGGCTCGAAGCGTCCACTGACCAGCACCGAGACGTCGTGCGCCCATGCCATCCGTCGGTCGGTCGGTGGAACGGACCGAGGGAGGGAACGACATGGACGCTCCGCGCACGCTGCCCGAGCCGCCGAAGACCGAGGACGTGCAGGTCTTCGTCGCGCTCGCCGTGCCGATCTTCGCCGTGACGGCGCTGATCATCGCGGTCATCCTGCAGCTCAGCCCGCGCTGACCGGAGGGGAAGGCCTCGCGCCTCGAGCCTCCGCCGCTCCTTCACGTGAGCTTCACACGCCCGCGTCAGTCTCTCTGTAACGGAAGGAACGTTGCGGGTCCGCTGTTGGGGCACATAGCCTCGACCTCTCACCGAGCGCTCCCGCTGGCGCAGAAGGAGACCATCCAGAGATGTCCGTGACGACGGCTCGCCAAGCCACAGCGCCGCACCCCGACGACATGACGCGCGGGCAGCTCGTCGCCTCGACGATCGCGGTGATGACCGCGCTGCTCCTCGCGGCGCTCGACCAGACGATCGTCGGGACGGCGATGCCGCGCATCGTCGCCGAGCTGCGCGGGCTCGACTACTACGCCTGGGTCCTCACCGCGTACATGGTGGCCTCGACGACGACGGTCCCGATCGCCGGGAAGCTCGGCGACATGTTCGGCCGCAAGCCGTTCCTCCTCCTCGGCATGGTCGGCTTCGTCGCCGCGTCCGCGCTCGCCGGGCAGGCGCAGGACATGGTCGAGCTCGTCGCGTTCCGCGCGGTCCAGGGGCTTTTCGGCGGCTTCCTCTTCGCGACCGTGTTCGCGTCGATCGCGGACCTCTACCCGCCGCGCGAGCGGCCGCGCGTGCAGGGCCTCTTCGGCGCGGTCTGGGGGATCTCGTCGATCGTCGGTCCGACCCTGGGCGGCTTCCTCACGGACAACGTCGGCTGGCGGTGGGTCTTCTACGTGAACCTGCCGGTCGGCCTCGTCGCGTTCCTGCTCGTGCTCTTCGCGATGCCGTGGGCGCGCACGGGCCACCGCCACCAGATCGACTGGCTCGGCGCGGGCCTCCTCGCCGCGGGCCTCGTGCCGCTCCTCACCGCGTTCTCGATCACGCGCGACCACGCGTGGACGAGCCCCGAGGTGCTCGGCCTGCTCGGGTTCGCCGCCCTCGCGCTCATCGCGTTCTACCTCGTCGAGGAGCGCGCGAAGGAGCCGATCGTCCCCTTCTGGTTGTGGACGGACCGCACGTTCAGCGTCTCGACGATCACGGGCTTCCTCGTCACGTTCGGGATGTTCGGGACGATCGTGTTCGTCGCGCTCATCTACCAGGGCGTGCTCGGCATCGCCGCGACGAACTCCGGCCTGCTGATCACGCCGATGATGCTCGGCCTCGTCTTCGCGAGCATCGTCACGGGCCAGCTCATGGTCCGGATCAAGCGCTACCGCTACCTCGGGACGGTCGGCGTCGCGCTCGCGGCGACGGGCATCTTCCTGCTCTCGCAGGTGACGACGGGGACGACGGAGATCGAGGTCGTCCGCGACCTCGTCATCATCGGCCTCGGCCTCGGCACGACGATGCCGCTCTACGTGAACGCCGTGCAGAGCGCGCTGCCGCGCGAGATCACCGGCGTCGTGACGAGCCAGATCCAGTTCTGGCGCAACATCGGCGGCACCGTCGGGACGGCGATCCTGGGGTCGTTCCTCGCGAACTCGCTGCCCGCGAAGGTGAACGCCGCCCTCGCCTCGGTCCCGATCCCACCCCAGGCGCGCGCCGCGCTGCCGCAGGGCAGCGGCAACGCCGAGGCGCTCTTCGACCCGAACCAGATCGCGGCCGCCAGGGCGGCGCTCCCGCCGCAGGCGGCGCCGCTCTTCGACCAGATCATCGCGGCCGTCCGCGGCGCGCTGGCGGCGTCGCTGCACGACGTCTTCCTGTACGGCGCGGCGGTCGTCGCGGTCGCGATCGTCTTCACCGTCTTCCTGGAGGAGGTCCCGCTGCGAGGGCGCGAGCGCCGGCCGCACACCGAGCGCGAGGCTGAGGAGGACACGGCGCCCGTCGCGGCGTTCGGCGACTAGCGCCGCGGGGCGCGGCCCCGGATCGCGGCGTCCATCTCGCGCGCGGCCTCGCGCGCCTTGATCGCGGCGCGCTTCTCGTACTGGCGCTTGCCCTTCGCGAGGCCGATCTCGACCTTCGCGCGCCCGCCCTTGATGTACAGCCGCAGCGGCACGAGCGTGTAGCCGCGCTGCGAGACCGCGCCGGCGAGGTGGTCGATCTCCTCGCGGTGCAGGAGGAGCCGCCGCGGGCGCATCGGGTCGTCCGGCTCCCACGCCGATGCCTGCGGCCACCGGGCGATCCGCACATTGCGCAGCCAGGCATCGCCGCCGTCGACCCGCGCGTAGCCGTCGCGCAGGTCGATACGGCCTTCGCGCACCGACTTGATCTCGCTGCCGGTGAGCGCGATCCCCGCCTCGACGCGCTCGTCGATCGCGTAGTTGAAGAACGCGCGGCGGTTGTCGGCGATGAGGCGCGTGCCCTCGCCGGCCTCGGTCTGTCCGGTCCTCGTCTTCGCCCGCGGCATGGCGCGAGTGTGATCGGCGCGGGTCAGCGCGTCGTCGTCTGGAGCTCGTGCAGCGTCAGGCCGCTCGCGGCGAGGCGCGCCGCCATGTCGCGTCCGACCCAGCGGTAGTGCCAGGGCTCGTAGTCGTAGCAGGTGACGTCGCTCTTCCCCCTCGGGTAGGAGAGGACGAACCCGAACGACGTCGCGTTCTCCGCGAGCCACGCGCCAGGCGGCGTCGCCGCCCAGTCGTCGTACTCCCACGGGGGCCGCGAGCCGTCGCCGAGGTCGACGACCACGCCGAGCTGGTGCTCCGAATGGCCCGCGCGCGCGCTCGTGCGCAGCGCCTGGTCGTACCCGCCGACGCTCACCCAGTGGTCGAACGTCGCCTGCTGCTCCGGGAACGAGCGGTAGCCCGAGACGACGACGAGCGGGTGCCCGGCGGCGGCGGCCGCGTCGAGGAGCGCAGTGAGGTCCGTCATGACGATCGCACGCACGCGCTCGCGGCTGTTCGGCGCGGCGGCGAGATCGGGCGGGGCGTAATCGGCCGGGAGCATGTACGTGCGGTCGAGCACGGTCTTTTCGGGGTGGTCGTAGCCGCGCTCGGGCGTGAGGACGTCGGCGACGGCGCAGTACGCGGCGGAGCCGGAGGCGCTCGCAGTGGGGGACGCCCTGGACGTCTGGGGCGGCTCCGCGGCCGTCGGTGAGGACGTCGCGCTCGCCGTAGCGCTCGCCACGCCGGTCGGCGGCGCCGTGGGTCGCGCCGGGGGGGCGCACGCCGCCGCGACGGCGACGATCGGGACGATGGCCCTCACCCCACCACGGTATGGGCAAGAAAAGAGCGGCGGCATCGCTGCCGCCGCTCTCCCGGGGTCACCAACGACCCGCTAGACCGCGATCACCTCAGCTGACAAGGAGTCCTGAAGTGCGTCGCCGCGGGTCATTGGTTTCCCACTGGCATCCGGCACTTCACATCACCTCCTTTCCTTCCCGGCCACTGTCGCACCGGCCGTGCCTCGCCGTCAATGACATCCCGGTCACGGTCGCCCGCCTCACGCCTCGGCCGGTGTGCTGTGCCACCAGATCCGCGCCTCCGCGCACCGCTCGCCCTCGAAGCGCGCCTGCAGCACGCCGTCGAGGACCATGCGCGGCAGCGGGTCACCGGGCTTCCGGGCGACGAGGTTCGTCCCGGTCGACCTCGCCCAGATCCGGAAGAGCTCTTCCGACGCGACCTGGTACGTCGTGCGCCAGTGCGCGATCCCGCTCCCGGCCGAGGCCGCGAGGACCTCGTAGGTCACGCGCACGTCCTCCTGGAGCTGGACGCGCCGCCAGTACTCCGCGAGCTCCGCGCGTCCGCGTTGCACCGCGAACGGCGTGTTGTGGTACTCGCCGTCATCCGCGAACAGGGACGCGAACATGGACGGGTCGCGCGCCTCCCAGGCGGCGCGGTACCCCCGCATGAAGGTCTCGATGTCCACCCTGGCTCCCTCCCACGCGACGTCGCGCCGCGAGGGGAGATCCTAGAACCGGCCGAGCGCTCCGCCGGACGCGGTCGTCGCCGCGTCGGCGATCGCGAGCGCGGCGAACGCGACCGACAGCGCGGCGACGAGGAGGGCGAGGAGCACGGTCGAGCGCGTCACCGCGGCGGCATGTACGGCATCGGGTCGACCGCCCGGCCGTTCACGATCGTCATGAAGTGGACGTGCGGCCCGGTCGACCACCCGGTCGAGCCGTTGTAGCCGATCACCTGGCCGGCGGTGACGAACTGGCCGACCT
>CAZSRI010000094.1:0-8494 GCA_964609145.1 uncultured Chloroflexota bacterium | reverse complement strand
TCGGCGTGCGCCTCTACCCGCTGGGCTCGCGCGAGCAGGGGATCGTCCACGTCATCGGCCCGCAGCTCGGCCTCACCCAGCCCGGGATGCTCATCGTGTGCGGCGACAGCCACACCTCGACCCACGGCGCGTTCGGCGCGCTCGCCTTCGGCATCGGCACGACCGAGGTCGAGCACGTGCTCGCGACGCAGACGATCCCGCAGACGCGCCCCGCGACGATGGCGGTGACGGTCGAGGGCGATCTCCCCGCCGACGTGAGCGCGAAGGACGTCGCGCTCGGCATCGTCGCGCGGCTGGGGACGGGCGGGGGCGTCGGGAGCGTCATCGAGTATCGCGGGTCGGCGATCCGCGCGCTGTCGCTCGAGGGGCGCATGACCGTCTGCAACATGACGATCGAGGCCGGCGCTCGTGCGGGCCTCGTGGCGCCGGACGAGGCGACGTTCGCGTACGTCGAGGGGCGTCCGTTCGCGCCGACGGGCGCGGACTGGGAGCGCGCCCTCGACGACTGGCGTTCCCTTGTGACGGACGCCGGCGCGCGCTTCGACCGCGAGGTCGCGATCGACGCCGCGTCGCTGCGGCCATACGTCACCTGGGGGACGAACCCGGCGCAGTCGGCGCCGATCCACGGGGCGGTCCCCGACCCCGACGCGATCGCCGATCCCGTGCGGGCCGAGCAGGCGCGCCGCGCGCTCGCGTACCAGGCGCTCGTGCCGGGCACGCCGATGCGCGAGATCCCCGTCGACGCCGTGTTCATCGGCTCGTGCACGAACGGACGCATCGAGGACCTGCGCGCCGCGGCGCGCGTGGTCGCGGGACGCCGCGTCCGCGCGGGCGTGCGCGCGCTCGTCGTGCCGGGGTCGGCCGCGGTGAAGGAGCAGGCCGAGCGCGAGGGGCTCGACCGGCTCTTCCGCGACGCCGGCTTCGAATGGCGCTCCGCGGGGTGCTCGATGTGCCTCGGGATGAACCCCGACGTACTCCGGCCGGGGGAGCGGTGCGCGTCGACCTCGAACCGCAACTTCGAGGGGCGGCAGGGGCCGGGCGGGCGCACGCATCTCGTGTCCCCCGCGGTCGCCGCGGCGACGGCGGTGCGCGGCGCGTTCGCGCTGCCCGCGGACCTCGGCCAGTATCCGTCGGCTCGGCCCTCGGCCTCGCTCGCGGAGAGCGCTCCGCTGCTGGTGGACTCGCTGGGACCGGCGGGGCCGGATCCTCGCTCGGTCCGTCCGACGTAGATGGACGCCGTACGGCGCGTCGTCGGCCGCGCGGTGCCCCTCGACCGCGCCGACGTCGACACGGACCAGATCGTCCCGAGCGCATACCTGAAACGGATCGGGCGGACCGGGTACGCCGACGGGTGCTTCGCCGCGTGGCGCGCGAGCGCGTCGTTCGTTCTGAACGACCCGCGCTACGCCGGGGCGACCGTGCTCGTCGCGGGCGCCAACTTCGGCTGCGGCTCGTCGCGCGAGCACGCGGCGTGGGCGCTGCGCGACTTCGGCTTCCGCGCGGTCGTGGCCCCCAGCTTCGCCGACATCTTCCGCGCGAACGCCGTGCGCAGCGGGCTCGTCCCCGTGGCGCTCGACGCCGGCGCGGTCGAGCGCCTGATGCGCGCGGCGGCGGGCGATCCCTCGACGGAGGTCGACGTCGACGTCGAGCGCGGTCGCGTGCGCTGCGCCGCGGCGGCGATCGATGCGCCGCTCGAGCTCGACGCGTTCACGCGCTGGCGGCTGGCGCAGGGCGTGGACGACATCGACCTCACGCTGCGCCATGAGGACGGCATCGCGAGGTACGAGGCGGCGCGGGCGTCGTGGCTTCCCCACATCACGGGGGATAGCGGGTCCAGCAGCGAGGGGGTGAAGGGGTCCTCCCCTTCAGCCACAGGATGAGCGGGATGCCCTACCGCGCGTACCGTCCGTTCACGCCGCTCGCCGGCGGCCTCGCCGATCGCACCTGGCCGGATCGCCGCGTCGAGAAGGCGCCACGTTGGTGCTCCGTCGACCTGCGCGACGGCAACCAGGCCCTCATCGACCCGATGGATCCGGCGCGCAAGCTGCGCCTCTTCACCGAGCTCGTGCGCCTGGGGTTCAAGGAGATCGAGGTCGGGTTCCCCTCGGCGTCGCGTCCGGACCTCGAGTTCGTCCGCCAGCTCATCGAGGAGCGCCTCATCCCCGACGACGTCTGGATCCAGGTGCTCGTGCAGTGCCGCGCGGAGCTCATCGAGCAGACCTTCGCGGCGCTGCGCGGCGCGCCGCGCGCCATCGTCCACTTCTACAACTCGACGTCGGTGCTGCAGCGGCGCGTCGTGTTCCGCGCCGACAAGGCGGGGATCACGGCGATCGCGACGGACGCCGCGCGCCTCTGCCGCGCCCTCGAGCGCGGGCTGCCCGGCACGGAGGTGCGCTACGAGTACTCGCCCGAGAGCTTCACGGCGACGGAGCCCGAGTACGCGCTCGAGGTGTGCCACGCGGTCATGGACGTCATCGAGCCGACGCCCGAGCGCAGGCTCATCCTCAACCTGCCCTCGACCGTGGAGTGCTACACGCCGAACGTGTACGCCGACGTCGTCGAGTGGACGATCCGCCGCCTCCGCTCGCGCGACAGCGTCGTCGTGTCCGTCCACCCGCACAACGACCGCGGCACCGCCGTCGCCGCCGCCGAGCTCGCCCAGATGGCCGGCGCCGAGCGCGTCGAGGGCACGCTCTTCGGGAACGGCGAGCGCACCGGGAACGTCGACGTCGTCGCGCTGGCGCTCAATCTCTTCAGCCAGGGCGTCGACCCCGAGCTCGACCTCGGCGACATCGACGCCCTGCGCCGCGTCGTCGAGCACGTGAACCGGCTGCCCGTGCATCCGCGCCACCCGTACGCGGGCGAGCTCGTCTATACGGCGTTCTCGGGGTCGCACCAGGACGCGATCAAGAAGGGGCTCGAGGCGCTGCCCGAGGCCGAGGGGCGCTGGGAGGTCCCGTACCTCCCGATCGACCCGAAGCACGTCGGCCGGACGTACGAGGCGGTCATCCGCGTGAACAGCCAGTCGGGGAAGGGCGGGGTCGCCTACGTCATGCGCACCGAGCACGGCCTCGAGCTGCCGCGCCGGCTGCAGATCGAGTTCTCGCAGATCGTCCAGCGCATCACGGAGGGGTCGGGGACGGAGATCTCGCCCGCCGAGATGTGGCGCGCGTTCTGCGGCGAGTACCTCCCCGCGCGGCCCCCGATCGAGCTGGTCTCGTACGACACGCGCACGACGGCGTCGGGCGCGGCGATCGACGCGCGCCTGCGCATCGGCGACGGCGCCGTCCACGTCTCGAGCGAGGGGAACGGGCCCGTCGCCGCGCTCGTGCACGCGCTCGCCGCGGCGGGCGTGCGCGTCGAGGTCCTCGACTACGCCGAGCACGCGATCGGCGCGGGGACCGACGCGACCGCGGCGGCGTACGTGGAGGCGCGGGACCTCGCCAGCGGCCGCGTGGGGTGGGGCGTCGGGATCGACACGAGCGTGCTCACCGCGTCGCTGCGCGCCGTCGTCGCGGCGGCCGCGCGCGTCGCGGTGAGCGATCAGGTGTCGATGACGCCCGTCGCCGCGGGATAGGTGCCCAGGCGGTGGACCCACGCGCACGACCGCGCCATGACGGCCATCGCTTCGGCCGCGGGCGAGCGCTCGGGGTCGCCCTCGAAGTCGAGATAGAAGACGTAGTCCCACGCCGCGGCGCGGCTGGGACGCGACTCGATCTTCGTGAGCTGGATGCCCGCGGTCGCGAACGGCTGCAGCGAGCGCACGAGCGCGCCGGGGACGTTCGCCGCCGTGTACGCGAGACTCGTCTTCGGCTCACCGGCGCGCAGCGACGCGGGGATCGCCTCGCGGACGGCATCCTCGCCCTCGCGCGCGAGCGCGAAGAAGCGCGTCATGTTGTCCGGCGCCGTCTCGATCGACCGCGCGAGGACCTCGAGCCCGTAGCGCTCCGCCGCGCGCGTGCCGGCGACCGCCGCGACCGAGGGGTCGCCGAGAGAGGCGACCTCGGCCGCGGCGCCCGCGGTGTCGAACGACACGACCGGCCGGATCGAACGGTCGCGGAGGAACTCGGCGACCTGCGCGAGCGCCTGCGGGTGGGAGCGCGCCTCCCTCACGTCGACGAGCCGCGCGCCATGGATGCCGAGGAGGTGGTGTCGGACGCGCAGGAGCGCCTCCGCGACGATCCGCACGCGCTCGTGGCGCCGGAGCAGGTCGTACACGTCGACGACCGCGCCCGCCTGGCTGTTCTCGACGGGCACGACGGCCGCGTCGACGTCGCCCGCCTCGAGCGCCGCGAAGACGTCCGCGAAGGTGTCGCGCGGCAATGGGTCGGCGCCGGGGAAGAGGGCGGCCGCCGCCGCTTCGGAGAACGCGCCGGGTACACCCTGGTAGGCGATCCGCATAGCGCACGTACTGTATTGACATGAGGAACGCAAGGGCGACGCGCGACCTGCGCGTCGCGTCGATCCGCCCGGTCGTGCCGCCTGCGGTCCTCCTCGAGGACCTGCCGCTCACGGCCGCCGGGGCGGCCTCGATCACGGGCTGGCGCGACGAGGTGGTACGCATCCTCGACGGCGAGGACGATCGGCTGCTCGCGGTCGTCGGTCCGTGCTCGATCCACGACCCCGACGCCGCGCTCGACTACGCGCGGGGCCTGCGCTCGCTCGCGGACGAGCTCGCCGCGGACCTGCGCGTCGTCATGCGCGTGTACTTCGAGAAGCCGCGCACGACCGTCGGTTGGAAGGGCCTCATCAACGACCCGCACCTCGACGGCACGTACCGGATCGACGAGGGGCTGCACATCGCGCGCAAGCTCCTCATCGATCTCGTCGGGCTCGGCGTGCCCGCCGGGTGCGAGTTCCTCGACCCGATCTCGCCGCAGTTCACGAGCGACGTCGTCACGTGGGGCGCGATCGGCGCGCGCACCACGGAGAGCCAGGTCCACCGCGAGCTCGCGTCCGGCCTGTCGATGCCGGTCGGGTTCAAGAACGGCACCGGCGGCGGGCTGCAGATGGCGGTCGACGCGCTCCGCGCGGCGGCGGGTGCGCACTCCTTCCTCGGCGTCACCGAGCACGGCGCCGCCGCGATCGTCGTCACGGCGGGCAACCGCGACTGCCACGTCATCCTGCGCGGCGGCCGGACGGGACCGAACTACGACGCAACGCACGTCGAGCGCATGCTCGGGATGCTGGCCGAGTCGGACCTGCCGCGGCGCGTCATGATCGACGCGAGCCACGCGAACAGCGGGAAGGACCACCGCCGGCAGATCGACGTGGTGCGGGACGTCGCGGGCCAGGTCGCCGGCGGACAGGCCGGCGTCGTCGGCGTGATGATCGAGAGCTTCCTCGTCGAAGGCCGCCAGGACCTCGGCGCGAAGGACGCGCTCGTCTACGGGCAGAGCGTCACCGACGCGTGCCTCGGCTGGGACGACACGGCGCCGCTCCTGCGCGAGCTCGCCGCCGCCGTGCGCGCCCGCCGCGCCGCGCGATCGAAGAGCGGAGTGTTCGCCGCGGCTTCCTAGGGGTCTCTCGTTCAGCTTGCTCCGCTATTCGGTCGCCGCTCACCTCAGGTAGGTATTGCTTGATGACCGTTGCCTGATCACTGACGCTTCGTCCGGCGAACGGCCGTCCGCTCGACCGTAGCACGAGCTAGTGAGGACGAGGAGATCCTGACGATGGCACGCTGTCGTGGCGTCATATGTCAGGCTGTCGTCGCCGCGCTCGTGGCGACGCTATCGACCGCAACGCCGCTCTCAGTGGCGAACGTCCTGCCGATCCCTCTCGGGGCGCGAGCGGCGGCCGCTGCAGGTGATGACCCCATCGCGCGCGTATCCGTCAGCTCTTCGGGCTTGGAGGCGAACGGCGATAGCTCCGTTGCGGACAGCTTCTGACCGGCCGGATTGATCAGAGACGCCTGGTGGCCTCCTACGGCATCGGTCTCCTAAGCGGGCTGTTCCCGCCAGAGGGTCCCGCGGCGGTCGTCTATGGGTTTGGGCTAGGAACCATCAGTGCTCTCGCTGGAGACGTTGCGGCCGGTGCGGGCGCGCATGTGGCGCCGAGCCCGCCAAGCGTCGTGATGCCGGTCAGCGCCGGGAGCGGGAAGTGACGACCGCGCCAAGCGCCCTGATCCTCGCGTTGGCATCGCTGACCCTGTACGTGTACTCATCCGCCCAGGCGGCGGCCTTGCTGCGTCCGTACGCGATCCCGCGCGCCGTCGATCGGCTGTCAGCTCTCATTCCTGCCACGCGCGGGAGACGGGCGTCCCACGCTGGGACGCTACCCGCAGTCACGTTTTGGGCGCTCGTCTGCCTGGTCAGTGAGGGCATCGTGCTCGCGGCGTTGACCGTGCGAGTTGAGGAGTTCGACATTGGTGCGCGCGTTGTTCTGTCACTCGAAGTGGTCATGGCGGTCCTGTGGACCGCCTATCTCCGATGGGGGTCATCCGCCAATGAGCGGACCAAGTCGTGACGCGAGCTGGCGCAGTCGCCCCCCGGCACTTTCCCGTCAGGTCCTCGCGCGGGAACGATGACGGGCACGGCCAGCCACCGCTGCGATGGCCATGATGTTTGACGATCTCACTGACATCGCACTGCTGGCCTGGACCTCATTCACCGTCGTTGTCTCAGGCGATCGCGCGATCGGAGACCTTTCAGGCGGTCGCCTTGGCGGTCCACTTTGCCGCGGCGCTAGGCTGGGCCGCCTATCTCCGCGATCGGTACGCGGTACGCGGATCGTCGGGCTCGCGTGACCGGGACTCCGAGCAGACGTAGCTGCCCGGCGATCACGACATCGGGGCTGCGACCACACGGCGTACACGACGGAGCTTCTCTCTCTTGCTGAATGAGCTACGCGCCTTGTGTCCAGAAGCGATCCAGGACTTTGCGGCGCCGCGCTGAGCACGTCTGGACGGAGACCGTCTCCATCGAGAGGCGGAGCGACCGTCGCGGGGACGACGCGCACGTACTCGCGCCTCGCGCCGATCCGGCGCGACGGTCGTTGTCCTCCCCTTCATCCCCGGAGATCGCCGGAAGCAGCTACACCTCGGTCTTCGCGTCGAGCGCGACCGCCCGATCGAGGTAGCGCGTGTCCTCGCCGTCCACGAAGACGCTGACGAAGTCGCGCCACGTTCCATCGGCCTCGTACAGGCGCCCGGCGAGAGCGGGATAGCGTCCTTTCTGTTCGGGATGCACAAGAGCCCTTCACAAGATGATTTCCGAGTAATATGGTCGGAGATCGAATGAGCTCCGCCGCTCTTCCGAGACCGCGCTTCCGCACCGCGGATCCGTACCGCGACACCGACGTCATCGACGCCTACGCGCCCCGGACGAATCAGACCGTCGTCGGGACGATCTCCCTGCTCGCCGTCGCGACCGGATGGTGGCCGCTGCTCTGGCTGCTCGCCGCGCAGCTCACCGTCGGCCTCGCGTTCGGGCGGCGCTATTGCCTGCCGTGCCTCTTCTACTTCGAGGTCGTCCAGCCGCGCGTGGGCGAGGGACCGATCGAAGACTCGCGCCCACCGCGCTTCGCGAACGTCGTCGGAGCCGTCTTCCTGAGCGCGGCGACGCTCGCGTACGGCCTCGGCGCGTCGACGCTCGGCGCGGCGCTCGCGCTCGTCGTCGCGGCGCTCGCCTTGCTCGCGGCGACCACGGGGCTCTGCGTGGGCTGCGAGATGTACAAGGTGTGGGCACGGCTCCACGGGGTGGGGCGGCGCCCCTTCGAGCGCGTCGACCTCCACCTCCTCGGCGTGCCCGCGCCGCCCGCCGCGCTGGTCGTCGAGTTCACGCACCCCCTCTGCACGGATTGCCGCCAGCTCGAGCGAGAGCTGCGCGAGGCCGGTCGGGAGGTCCTCACCGTCGACGTGTCGCGACGGCCCGAGGTCGCGCGCCGGTATGGCATCGTGTACGTGCCCACGGCGGTCGCCGTCGACCGGGACGGCGTGGTCACCGCCCGCCTGGCCGGGTGAGCGGGACGCCCGGAACAGAACGCCCGTTCCGCTCGTTGTAGAGGACGTGAGAACTACAGGACTTCCCTGCCGCGCCAGCCTCGACTGCGACGCCGTGTTCACGGTCGCGCATCAGGACTCGATGCCCGCGCTCAAGGAGGCCATCGCTCGCCGCGATGCCCACGAGCTGAGCGTGCACGGCTACAAGCACGTCGTCCGCGAGATCGGCGCGGCCACGCCGTTCCAGCAGCCCATCGCCCGCAAGGGCCGGCGCCGCCGCAGCGAGGATCTGAGCGCGGTCTAGCGCGCCGCGCCGCCCGCTCGGGCGGCTTCGGATACACTTTCTCGGTCCGAGCGAGAAAAGGGGTCGCGGAGAGCGACCTCTTTCTTGTGTCTGGGAAAGAGGACGCGCCCACCTAGCTCAGTCGGTAGAGCACGTCCTTGGTAAGGACGAGGTCTCGGGTTCGATCCCCGAGGTGGGCTCCAGGAGGAAGACAGCGTGGCCAAGAAGAGGTTCGAGCGCACCAAGCCGCACGTGAACGTCGGGACGATCGG
>CAZSRI010000093.1:0-8677 GCA_964609145.1 uncultured Chloroflexota bacterium | reverse complement strand
GTGGAACGAGGATGTGGCCGCTCGCCATGAGGTTGAGGAACGCTTCCGAATGCCGGCCCTCTGCAGCGTCGAGAGCAACCTTCGAGTCGAAAACCTGTACCTGCGA
The DNA here is from genome assembly GCA_964609145.1 of uncultured Chloroflexota bacterium. Lineage (GTDB taxonomy): Bacteria > Chloroflexota > Limnocylindria > P2-11E > P2-11E > JACPOT01. The sequence goes on along the minus strand of CAZSRI010000093.1, from coordinate 8,571 downwards.
GAGAACGGGTCGCTTTCCCATCAGAAGCCCGAGGCGGAGATGCGCGTCGGCGAGTTGGGCGTCGAGCTCGCGGTCGCCTTGGCTGCGGCCCTCCGCGAAGCGGGCAGTGTCGAGCAGGTCGTAGTAGGCGAGTGGGCGCGGGTCTTCCTCTGACATTCGACTGGGCACAGTCTTGTCTGGCCGTCAACAGCGAGATCAAGCGATCGCCGCCGCGGCAACCGGATGGGCCTAGGTAGCAGCTGCGGGCGCGGCTTCCGCTCTGACCGGCACGCGTCCGAACGCATCGGTCCAATCGGCGATCTTCACTGCCGTGCGCCGCCCGAGCGCGACGCTGTGGTTCGTGCCCCGATCCTCGGGGTAGATCCGCGTGGTGTTCGCGAGGTAGAGGCCGTCGAGCGGCGTCGCGACCGGGAGGATCCCCAGCGCGTTGTCGGGAGCGCGATGTCCAACGCGCGGGCGGGGCGGGCAAGGGTCGCGCCGCCGGCGCGGAGGCGCGATCGCGTCTTCTAGTGGGGATGCCTCCCGCGCTCGTCGCCGAGGAGCCGGCGTGCGAGCCCTTGCGCCAGCGTCGTCGCGATCGCCGTGAGGGCGCCGGTCACCGCCTCGACGGCGACGTCGCGCAGTCCCTTCGTCCCGACCTCCGACATCTCCTCGCGCAGCTGCTGCCGGAAGCGCTTCCGCGCCTTCCCCTTCAGCCTGTCGATGCGCCCGCCGAACCGCGCGATGAGCGCGTCGACCTGAGCCTCCGCGCGCCGGCCCTCGCGGGCGCGGCGCCACAGGCCGACCGCGGCGGCCGTCGCGACGGACGCGAGCGATCCGCCGACCGCGAGGGGGTTGCGGCGCACGAGGTTGCGGGGATCGACGTCCTCGCGCACGCGCGCAAGCAGCGCGTCGACGTCGCGGTCGATCTCGCCGCGGAGCGCTAGGAGCTCTCGTTCCGTCCGAGCAGACGCGCTTTCGCCCATGTCACCGTCCCCTTGAACGAATCGATCGACCTGGTCGGTCCGCGGATCTCGAGCGCCTTGTAGCCGCGCCAGCCCGTCGCTCCCGCGAACACGAGGAGCAGCAGCATTACGACGAGCGCCGCGAGCGGCAGCGGCAGCCAGATCGCGACGATCGCGACGAGCAGCACGACGAGCGCGATGAAGAAGAGGAAGAGGAGGAGCGCCGCGACCGCGAGCCACTTCACGGCGCGAACGTTCGCCTGGACGATCTCGGCGATCTCCGCCCTCGGGAGCTCGAGCTGCGTGCGGATGAGCGCGCGCACGTTGTCGCGGATACGCCCGACGAGCGTGCGGTATCCGGCCCGCTCCTGCATCGGGCCCGACGCTAGCACTCCGGACGCATTCGTCGGCGGCGCATTACGATCGCCCACGATCGATCGTACGAACGTTCCGATCGCTCAGCGCTCTGTCGCTCAGCGCTCTGAAGGAGGCCCGTTCCATGGCCGTGCAGACCTCGCCCGCCGCGCCGAAGAAGCCTTCGACCCACCCCGGGGGACCCGCGTCGACCAAGAAGTGGGTCTATCTCTTCGCCGCCGGCAAGGCCGAGGGCAACGCGTCGATGCGCGCGCTCCTCGGCGGCAAGGGCGCGGGCCTCGCGGAGATGACGAACGCCGGCCTTCCGGTGCCGCCGGGCTTCACGATCACGACGGAGGCGTGCAACGCGTACTTCGCGGGCGGACGCAGCTTCCCCGAGGGGCTCTGGGAGCAGGTGCAGGAGGGGCTGCGCGCCGTCGAGCGCGAGACCGGCAAGCGCCTCGGGAACGCCGCCGACCCGCTCCTCGTGTCGGTGCGCTCGGGCGCGGCGATGTCGATGCCCGGGATGATGGACACGGTCCTCAACCTCGGCCTGAACGACGGCACCCGCGAGGGGCTCGCGAGGCTCACGGGGAACGACCGCTTCGCCTGGGACGCGTACCGCCGCTTCATCCAGATGTTCGGCCGCATCGTGCTCGACGTCGACGCCGCGAAGTTCGATCACGCGCTCGAGGCGGCGAAGAAGAGGGCCAAGGCGAAGCAGGACACGGACCTCGGCGCGAAGGAGCTCGCGAAGCTCGTCGAGCAGTACAGGGGGATCGTCCGCAAGCAGACGCAGCGCGACTTCCCGACCGACCCGCGGGAGCAGCTCCGCCTCGCGATCGAGGCGGTCTTCCGGTCGTGGTTCGGCAAGCGCGCGCAGGACTACCGCACCGTGAACAAGATCCCCCACGACCTCGGGACGGCGTGCTCGGTCGTGACGATGGTCTTCGGGAACATGGGGACCGACTCGGGCACGGGCGTCGCGTTCACGCGCGACCCGAACACCGGCGAGAAGCGCATCTACGGCGAGTACCTGTTGAACGCGCAGGGCGAGGACGTCGTCGCGGGGATCCGCACGCCGCAGCAGCTCTCCGAGCTCGGCAGGGAGCAGCCGCAGGCGTACCGCGAGTTCACGCGCATCGCCGAGCGGCTCGAGCGGCACTACAAGGACGTCCAGGACCTCGAGTTCACGATCGAGCGCGGCAAGCTCTACATGCTGCAGACGCGCGGCGCGAAGCGGACCGCGCGCGCCGCGCTCAAGATCGCCGTCGACATGGTGAGCGAGGGGATCATCGACAAGCGCACGGCGCTCCAGCGCGTCGAGCCGATCCACGTCGACCAGCTCCTCCTCCCGCGCTTCGACGAGAAGGCGGTGGCCAACGCGCGCAAGGAAGGGCGCTCCCTCGGGAAGGGCTTGAACGCGTCGCCCGGCGCGGCGACGGGACGCGCGGTCTTCGAGGCCGACCGCGCCGTCGAGTGGAAGGGGAAGGGCGAGACGGTCCTCCTCGTGCGGCCCGAGACGTCGCCCGAGGACTTCCACGGCATGGTCGCCGCGGCGGGGATCCTCACGTCGCGCGGCGGGTCGACGAGCCACGCGGCCGTCGTCGCGCGCGGTCTCGGGCTGCCGTGCGTCACGGGCATGGGTGAGCTGGTGGTCGACCTCGCGAAGCGGACCATGAAGGTCGGGGATAAGACGCTGAAGGAAGGCGCGATGGTCTCTATCGACGGCACGACCGGCGAGGTGTTCGTCGGGGAGCTGCCGACGGAGATGCCCGAGTACGAGAAGGAGAAGGACCTCCACACCGTCCTCGGCTGGGCCGACGAGGTCCGCACGCTCGGGGTCTGGGTGAACGCGGACACGCCGGGCGAGTGCCGCCGCGCGCGGACGTTCGGCGCCGAGGGCGTCGGCCTGGCGCGGACGGAGCACATGTTCCGCGAGGCCGAGCGGCTCCCGTACGTGCAGGCGATGATCCTCGCGGGGAGCGAGGAGGAGCGACGGGGGCACCTGAAGAAGCTCCTGCCGTTCCAGACGAAGGACTTCCGCGAGATCTACAAGGAGATGGACGGCCTCCCCGTCGTCATCCGCCTCATCGACCCGCCGCTCCACGAGTTCCTGCGCGACATCGACCTCAAGGCGCTCGCGAAGGTCACCGGCCTCTCGCCGGCGAAGGCGAAGGCGCACGTCGAGGCGCGTCGGGCGCAGCTCGAGGAGGAGAACCCCATGCTCGGGCTCCGCGGCTGCCGGCTGCTGCTCGTGTTCCCGGAGATCCTCGAGATGCAGATCCGCGCGATCCTCGGCGCCGCGGCGGACGTCGCCGCGAAGGGGATCGTCGCGAAGCCCGAGATCATGATGCCGCTCGTCGGCACGATGGGGGAGCTCGAGCGCCTGCGCACGCGGGTGTTCGAGGTCGCGGCCACCGTCGAGAAGGAACGCAAGACGAAGATCCCCTTCAAGTTCGGGACGATGATCGAGATCCCGCGCGCGTGCGTCATCGCAGACGAGATCGCGAAGCAGACCGAGTTCTTCTCGTTCGGGACGAACGACCTCACGCAGACCGTGCTCGGGATCTCGCGCGACGACGCGCAGAAGTCGTTCCTCACGCGCTACGTCGAGGACAAGATCATCCCGACGGACCCGTTCGTCTCGATCGACCAGGAGGGCGTCGGCGCGATGGTGCGCATGGGCGTCGAGCGCGGCCGCAAGACGCGCCCGGAGCTCAAGATCGGCATCTGCGGCGAGCACGGCGGCGACCCCGCGTCGATCGACTTCTTCCACCGCGCCGGGCTCACGTACGTGTCGCCGTCGACGTTCCGCGTCCCCAGCGCGCGGCTCGCGGCGGCGCAGGCCGCCCTGCGCGGCGGCGCGGGGAGCGAGGTCGCGAGGGACCGCTAGCGATGGCGGGACGCGCCTTCCTCCAGATCCCGGGGCCGACGAACGTCCCCGAACGCGTCCTGCGCGCCATGGACCGCGCGGTCATCGACCACCGCTCGCCGGAGTTCGCCGCGCTCGTGCGCGGGCTCCTGCCCGACCTCGCGCGCGTGTTCAAGACCGAGCGCGGCCGGCCCGTCGTCTTCCCGGCCTCGGGGACGGGCGCGTGGGAGGCGGCGCTGGTCAACCCGCTCGCGCCCGGCGACCGCGTGCTCGCGTTCGCCCACGGCTACTTCGCGCAAGGCTTCGCGCAGGCGGCGCGGGACCTCGGGCTGCGCGTGACCGAGGTCGACGTCGACCAGCGGCGGCCGGTCCCGCCCGCGGCGGTCTCGGAGGCGCTGCGACGCGCGTCGTACCGCGCCGTGCTCCTCGTGCACAACGAGACCTCGACGGGCGTCCGCAACGACGTGCGCGCCGTGCGCGACGCGCTCGACGCGGCCGGGAGCGATGCCCTGCTCATCGTCGACACCGTCTCGAGCCTCGCGAGCATGGACTTCCGCTTCGACGAGTGGGGCGTCGACGTCGCGCTCACCGGCAGCCAGAAGGGCCTCATGCTGCCGCCCGGGCTCGGCCTGCTGTGCGCCGGGCCGCGCGCTCTCGCCGCGAGCGAGCGCGGCGGCAGCCCGCGCAGCTTCTTCGACTGGCGCCCCGTGCTGCGGGAGAACGAGGCGGGGTTCTTCCCGTACACGCCCGCGACGCTCACCCTCTTCGGCCTGCGCGCCGCGCTCGACATGCTCTTCGAAGAGGGTCTGCAGAGCGTCTTCGCGCGGCACCGGCGGCTCGCCGCCGCCGTCCGTGCGGCCGTCCGCGCCTGGGGTCTTCCGATCTGGTGCGAGGACGCCGACGCGTACTCGGACACGCTCACCGCGGTCGTCGTGCCCGACGGCGTCGACAGCGCCGACGTCATCCGCGTCGCGCGCGACCGTTTCGCCCTCGCGCTCGGCGTCGGACTGGGGAAGGTGAAGGGCAAGCTCTTCCGCATCGGACACCTCGGCGCGCTGAACGACCTCGAGGTGCTGGCGACGATCGGCGGCGTCGAGATGGCGCTCCGCGATTGCGGCGTCCCGCTACATCTGGGGAGTGGCGCGGAAGCTGTCGAAGCGAGCCTGGTGGCGCGGGAGCGCGTCACGACGAAGTCCTGAGCGCGCGGGGTTCACCGGTCGCCCCTTGGACGTGGACCGCCGCTCAGCCCATTAGTACTGGCTATGTCAGATGTCCTGGGCTCGTGGATGAACGGCGGCGGCAAGACGGATTCGCACGGCGTCGGCATGTATGACATCCGCGCGAGAGGCGACTTCTACAAGGGCGGAAGCTATCAGGCGAGCTTCAGCGCGGGCTGCATCAACTGCAGCCCCCCGAGTTCATACGCGGAGGGCTGGACGGGTTCGATCTGGAAGTGGTGGTGGGACCACCCCGAGTGGGTGACGGAGAGTTGGCACAACGCGCAGAGCAGCAACGGGCACTACGACCTCGGCCCAGATCGGTACTGCTACATCTCGAAGGTGTACTAGAAGGAAGGAGCGGGAGTGATCTCATTCGCTGACGTCCTGCAGCCGCAACTTCGACGTCCGCGGTCCCTGTTGCTTGCGGCGGCCGTCTTCGTGGGGGGGCTCGCGGCGTGGCAGGTCTATCAGACGTACCAAGGAGTACAGGTCCGATCCGGAACCGAGTTGCACGGGCCGCAAGTGAGCATCGCCCTCGAGCGAACTGTCTGGACCACGGGCGAAACGGCCAGGGGAACGGTCACCATTCAGGCAGCGGACGCGGCTACGCTGCGACAGGATGAGGGCGTGGTCCTCGACGTCTACCCGGTCGGTGCCCCGCAGACCCCGCAGAACAGCGTCGCGACCGTGAGACTCCGTGCACCGCCGTCGTTGCCAGCGGGAGGGTCGGCGGCCCTGCAGTTCGAGCTCCGCGGAAAGTTGGCGCCAGGGGAGTACGTCATCGGCGCGACCGTCGTCGCGGAAATGGCGGCCGTAGGCGCGGGCGCGTCAACCAAGGCTGGGGGCGTGGCCGGGTTCACAGTCAGGTGAGTCCAGAGCGAGGGGATGCTTCTGCATCCCCTCGCTCCCACTGTCTGGGCCGATCCCACCTGGGCACGCTCCGGACCCGAGCCTCTCGGCGGTCGTCTGACGCACATCCTCCGCTAGGCTCTGTGCCGGTGGCGACCCAGACGACCGTGAACGCGGCGCTGTCGCGCACGCGGCAGGTCGCCGCGCTGCGGATCCGCGAGCGCCTCGAGCGCGGTGAGGACGTGCTCGCCCCGTCCGCGACGCGCGCGGCGAACGCGAGGCGCGAGGCCCAGGAAGAGGCGGCGCCCACGCGGACGGCGTTCCAGGTGGACCGCGACCGGATCGTGCACAGCAAGCCCTTCCGGCGGACGAAGCACAAGACGCAGGTCTTCCTCGCGCCGATCGGCGACCACTACCGCACGCGCCTCACGCACATCCTCGAGGTGAGCCAGATCGGGCGCTCCATCGCCGTCGCGCTCGGCCTGAACGAGGACCTTGTCGAGGCGATGGCGCTCGGCCACGACATCGGCCACACGCCGTTCGGGCACATCGGCGAGGAGCTCCTCGCGAGGTTCCTGCCCGAAGGGTTCCGCCACAACGAGCAGAGCGTGCGCATCGTCGAAAAGCTCGAGCGCGGCGGGAGGGGGCTGAACCTCACGCGCGAGACGCGCGACGGGATGCTGAAGCACAGCGCGCCGACGACCGGCGGCGTCGAGACCGCGGCATGGGGCGAGCCCCAGACCGCCGAGGGATGGGCGGTGCGCTACGCCGACAAGATCGCGTACCTGCACCACGACGTCGACGACGCCGTCCGCGCCGGATTGCTCGACGACGCCGACCTCCCCTCGGAGGTCCGGACGGCGCTGGGGCCGACGCGCGAAGAGCGGCTCGACACGATGATCTACGACGTCATCGTCTCGAGCTTCGGCAAGCCGACGGTGACGATGAGCGCCGAGGTGCTCGAGGCGACGAACGCGCTGCGGCGCTTCATGTTCGACAAGGTGTACCTGTCGGGCGTCGCGAAGACCGAGGACCAGAAGGCGCAGAACGTCCTCTGGCAGCTGCTGCAGTACTTCGAGCAGCATCCCGAGCGCCTGCCGACGGAGTATCAGCGCGTCGCGGAGCGCGACGGACTGAAGCGCGCGGTCGCCGACCACATCGCGGGGATGACCGACGGCTACGCCCTCGACGTGTTCGAGGAGCTGTTCGTGCCGGCGGCCTGGGGCAGACGCTAAGACGCCCGGTGACTTCGACCTCGTCAAGGAGCGCATCGACCTCGTCCAGCTGATCGAGGAGCGCGGCGTCCGCCTGCGCCGCTCGGGACGCACGTACGTCGGGTTGTGTCCCTTCCACAACGAGAAGACGCCGTCGTTCAACGTCGACCCGGAGCGGCGGTCGTACCGCTGCTTCGGATGTGGAGAAACGGGCGACGCGTTCACGTGGCTCGAGAAGCAGGACGGCCTCGACCCGGGTGAGGCGCTGCGCGTGCTCGCCGATCGCGCGGGCGTCGAGCTGACGCGGCGCGCGCCGGAGCAACGTGAGGCCGAGAAGCGTCTTCTGGCGATGCACGACACCGCGCACTTCTACTTCCGGCAGGCGCTCCGCGGGACCGAGGCGGGGAAGGCCGCGGCCGCGTACGTCGCGGGGCGCGGCATCCGCTCCGAGGCGATCGAGCGGTTCGGGCTCGGCTATGCCCCGAACATCCGCGACGGGCTCCTCGTCTATCTGCGCAAAAAGGGGTTCGGCGACGACGAGGCGGTCGCGTCGGGCCTCGTCATCTCCCACGAGCGCGGGCTCTTCGACCGGTTCCGCGACCGTCTCATGATCCCGATCCGCGACGGGAAGGGGCGGGTCATCGCGTTCGCGGGGCGCGCGATGCGCGCCGACCAACCGGCGAAGTACATCAACTCGCCGCGCACCGAGCTGTTCGACAAGAGCGCGACGCTCTACGCGCTCGACGTCGCGAAGGCGCAGATCCGCCGGAAGAGCGAAGCGGTCATCGTGGAGGGGCAGTTCGACGCGATCGCCTGCCACCAGGCGGGGTTCGACACGGTCGTCGCTTCGATGGGGACGGCGCTCACGGAGGGCCAGTACCGGATCCTCGACGACCTGAAGATCGAGAAGGCGATCGTCGCCTTCGACGGCGACGCCGCCGGCAAGGCCAGCGCCGAGAAGCGCGGCCGGGAGCTCGCGGGGATCGTCCAGTGATACCGGGCGCCCGCCGCGCGACGGGCGAGCGTCCCCCCACCGACGGCGCCCGGCGTGCCCGACTCCGTCCCACCCGCCAGGCCCGATCCCGCCCCACCGCACGCCCGCGACCCCCCACCCC
>CAZSRI010000092.1:0-8733 GCA_964609145.1 uncultured Chloroflexota bacterium | reverse complement strand
CGCACCAGTCCACGACCTTCGCCACGCTCCAGCCGATCTCGCCGCACTACAGCCTCCTCTACAAGCTCGACCCGACTGACAACGTCAGCAAGATCGTTCCAGACGTCGCCGACGGGATGCCCCGGGTGTCGGAGGACAAGCTCACCTGGACCATCAAGCTCAAGAAGGGCGTGAAGTTCCAGTCGGGCCCGGAGCTCACGGCCGACGACGTCGTCGCGACGTACGAGAAGATACGCAAGCCACCGCAGGGCGTAACGAGCCCACGCCAGGGCACGCTCGCGGCGGTCGACACGATCACCGCAGCCGACCCGAGCACTGTGGTGTTCAAGCTGAAGTATCCGTCGGCGTCGTTCCAGGCCGCGCTCGCCTCCCCCTGGAACTACCTCTACAGCGCGAAGCGGCTCAAGGAAGACCCGAAGTGGTACGAGAAGAACATCGACGGGACGGGACCCTTCATCTTCGTCGAGTACGTGAAGGGCTCGTACTGGAAGGGGAAGAAGAACCCCGACTACTTCGAGAAGGGCAAGCCGTACCTCGACGGCTACACCGCCGTGTTCATCACCGACGTCAGCCGTCAGACGGCGGCGATCCAGAGCGAGCAGGCGCTCATCGAGTTCCGGGGCTTCACGCCGACGCAGCGTGACCAGCTCAAGCAGGCATTGGGGGACAAGCTCCAGGTCCAGGAGGCGTCCTGGGTCTGCGTCAACTACATCGTCTTCAACACGAAGAAGAAGCCGTTCGACGATGAGCGCGTCCGACGGGCCCTCACGCTCGCGATCGACCGCTGGTCGGGGAGCGAAGCGCTCTCGAAGCAGACGATCGTGAAGGCCGTCGGCGGGCTCATGCGGCCGGGCGGACCGTTCGCGATGTCCGACGCCGACCTGCAGAAGATCCCGGGCTTCTACAAGGACAACGCGAAGGCCGTCGACGAGGCCAAGAAGCTGCTCGCCGACGCCGGACAGTCGAGCCTCTCGTTCAAGTTCCTCAATCGCAATATCACGACGCCGTACGAGCCGGTCGCGCTCTTCGTGATCAACGAGTGGAAGAAGATCGGGGTGACCGCGACGCACGACGTGAAGGAGACCGCCGCGTACCAGGCCGACCTGCGCAACGCGAACTTCGACGTCGGGCTCGACTTCAACTGCGACTACTTCGACGAGCCGGACCTACAGCTCGCGAAGTTCTGGTCCGCGAGCGGGCTCGGCAAGGGCCTGAACACCTCGCAGTACGACGACGCGGCGCTGGACAAGATGATCGACGCGCAGGCGCGTGAGATCGATCCCACGAAGCGCAAGCAGCTCGTCTGGGACATCGAGCGGTACGCGATGGGCGAGAAGGCCTGGATGGTCCCGGTGCTGTGGTGGTACCGGATCCTCCCGTACAACGCCCGCGTGAAGGGCTACGTCGTCGGCTCGAACCACTACACGACCATGGACATGGCGAACATCTGGCTCGCGGAGAAGTAGCGACGGGAGAAAGAGCTGGAGGCGGCCGGTGAGCAGGTACGTTCTCGGCCGCCTCCTGCTCATGGTCCCCACTCTCCTCGGGGTCGCGCTCCTCACCTTCGTCCTCATGCGCGTCGTGCCGGGCGACGTCGTCACGCTCCGCTACTCGCAGTCGGGTTCGGTCCCGCAGGAGGTCATCGACCGCGAGCGCCACCAGCTCGGCCTCGACCGGCCCATCGAAGCGCAGCTCGTTGATTGGATGGGCCAGGTCGTGCGCCTCGACTTCGGCCGGTCGCTGTGGACGGACCGCCCCGTCACCGAGGAGATCGCGGCGCGCATCGGCATCAGCATCGAGCTCGCGATCCTCGCTGCGATCATCGCGACCGCGATCGCCATTCCGCTCGGCGTCATATCCGCGGTGAAGCAGGACACGTGGATCGACTACGTCGTGCGGGTCCTCAGCATCGGCGGGATCGCCTTCCCCTCGTTCTGGCTCGGCATCCTGATGATCCTCGGACTCGTCGTGTGGTTCCGGTGGGCCCCGCCGCTCATCTTCGTGCCGCTCTGGAAGGATCCGGTCGCGAACATCGCGCAGCTCATCTGGCCGGCGCTCGCGGTCGGATACCGCTACTCGGCGGTGGCCACTCGGATGACGCGGTCATCGGTGCTCGAGGTCCTGCGGGAGGACTACGTGCGCACCGCGCGGGCGAAAGGCGTTCGCGAGATAGGCGTCGTCATCGGGCATGCGCTGCGCAACTCGCTCCTGCCGGTCACCACGGTGATCAGCCTCGAGTTCGCCTTCCTCTTCGGCGGGCTCGTCGTGACGGAGCAGGTGTTCAACGTCAACGGGCTGGGCAAGCTCCTCGTCGATGCTGTCGCGCACCGCGACTATCCGCTCGTGCAGGCCCTGATCCTGGTCTTCTCGTTCGTGTTCGTGTTCGTGAACCTTGTCGTCGACGTGCTGTACGGCGTCCTCGACCCGAGGATCCGGTATACGTGAGCGACCTGACCACCACGGCCGTCGACCTCGACAGCGAGGAGATCGCGCGGCGGCGCTTCCTCGAGGACACGACGCCGCGGCGGATCCGCCGCGGCGTCGTCGACTTCATCCAGCGTCGGCCGCTCGGGACCGCCGGCGCCGTGATCATCCTGCTCATGATCCTGGCGGCCGCGTTCGCGGACGTCATCGCCCCGTACGACCCGCAGGCCGGCAGCTTCACGGGCCTGCCTCAGGCGCCCTCGCTCGAACACCTCGCGGGGACGGACGCATTCGGGCGCGACGTCTTCTCCCGCCTCGTGTTCGGCGCGCGCACCGCGCTCCTGGTCGGGTTCACGTCGTCCCTCATCGGCTCGACGATCGGCCTCGTCCTCGGCGTCGTCGGGGCCTACTTCGGCGGCCGCACCGACGAGCTCATCCAGCGCTTCATGGACGTGCTCATCTCGTTCCCGCTCATCGTCATCGCCATCGCGGTCATCGCCGCGCTCGGGCCCGGCACGACGAATGTCGTCGCGGCGATCACGCTACCGGTCATCCCGCGCGTTTCGCGCGTCGTGCGCTCGAGCGGCCTCAGCGTCGTGCGCATGCCGTACATCGAGGCCGCGCGGTCGATCGGCGTGCCGGCGATGCGGATCATGTTCCGCCACATCGTCCCGAACGTCTTCGCGCCGTACCTGATCATGCTGACGGCCTTCCTGGGGCAGGCGATCCTGCTCGAGGCCTCGCTCTCGTACCTCGGGCTGGGCGTGGTCGAGCCTGAACCCGCGTGGGGCAACATGCTGCGCGGCCAGGGAATGCAGTTCCTCGTTCAGGCGCCCTGGCTCGCGATCGCTCCCGGCGTCGCGATCAGCCTCGCCGTCTTCGGTTTCAACCTGTTCGGCGATTCGCTGCGCGACGCGCTCGACCCGAGGCTGAGGACCGCCTAGCGTCGCGCCTCGGAAGTCATGTGCGGACGCGCGGCGTGAGGCCGAGGCCAAGGAGCCGAGGAGGACCCACCACAGAACATCCGCAGATGCGTGAGGAGCGCCCGGACGAAGGCGACGCGGGCATCGGCGGTGCCGGGCCGATGCGGATGCGCATGACTTCCGAGGCGCGACGCTAGCAGGAGCCCCATCGGCCGATCGCGTCCCCCTCTATTCGCCACGCGCCACCGCGCAGACCGTCCGAGCCGACGATCCACACCGCCGCGCCCTGAGCGAAGACCGCGCGCAGCGTGCAGGTCGTGCCCAGGACCATCGGTCGCACCTCGTGTCCGCTCACGGTGAGGACCGTTCCCGCGTCACCGACGACCCAGACCACGTCGGCGACCGTCGCGATGGCGCGGAGCGAGGACGGGGTGCCGCTCGCGAGCCGCGCCCACGCGGAGCCGCTCCACCGCAGGAGCACGCCGTCGTCCCCGGCCGCGAGGGCGGTGCGGTCCGGCGCGATCTCGACCGCGCGGAGCGCGCGGTCGGCACCGGTCGGGACGAGCTCCCACCCGGCGGACGTGAGCCGGTAGGCGACCCCAGCCGCGCCGACGAGCCAGGCCTCCGGCTGCCGCGCCGCGACGCCGTACAGGTCCTGCGGGATCCCGGCGCCGATCGGCGTCCAGTCGGTCGCGCTCTGGCGCAGCACCGTTCCGCGGTCGCCGACCGCGAGCGCGCCGTCGGGCAGGATCGCGATCCCATGGAGCGCCTCGGTCCCGGAGCGGTCCGCGTGGACCGTGCGCCGAGCGTCGTCGGCGGTGAGGATGCTGCCGCCCGCGCCGACGGCGAGCGCGAGGCTCCCGCGGCACGCCGCGGCCTCGAGCGAGCGGAGCGACGGATCGGGGATCGTCCAGAGCTGACCGTCGTAGCGGATCGCCGTTCCGCCGTCCGCGAACAGCCACACCGCCGCGTCGGTCGCGCAACCCGCCGCGAGCGGCTGCGAGAACGCGGCGCGCTCCGCCGCGGCCGGATCGAACGGCGTCGGCGTCGGTCTCGGCGACGGCGTGAGCGCGACCGTCGGGACGGGCGTGGGGCGCGGGCGCGCGCCGACGCCGGCGACCGCCCCGATCGCGCCGCCGATCGCGAGCAGCACCAGCACGAGTGCTATCGAGTACTCGGAGCGCACCGGATCAGGCTAGGGGGGAGTCGTCCCGGGGCGCGCAGACCCAGGGGAGGGGCCCATCGCCGAGCGAAGCGAGGCGTGGGAGCGGGCCACGAGGTCGAGCACCCCGGCCCGAGGGAGGGCCGCGCCCGACCGAGGGTCGGAACAGCCCTCACATGGCTTCGAGGCGGCGGATGCGCTCGGCGATGGGCGGGTGCGTGTCGAAGAGCCCGTCGAGGAGGCCGTCGTGGTCGCGCAGCGGGTTCCAGATCCACAGCGCCGCGGTCGCCTTGTTCGCGACGGCGAGCGGCTCCGGGTCCGCGGCGATCTTGCGCAGCGCGCTCGCGAGGCCCTGCGGGTAGCGCGTGAGCAGCGCGCCCGACGCGTCGGCGAGGTATTCGCGCTGCCGCGAGACGGCCATCTGGATGAGGGCGGCGACGATCGGCGTCAGGATCGCGAGGACGAGCCCGATGAGCAGGACGATCGCGCCGCCGCCCTGGTCGCGGCCGCGCCTCCGCGTCCCGCCCCAGAACGTCGCGCGCAGGATCCAGTCGGCAAGGAGCGCGACGGTGCCGACGAGAACGGCGACGAGGAGCATCACGCGGGTATCTCTGTTGCCGACGTGGCTCATCTCGTGCGCGAGCACGCCCTCGAGCTCGGTGCGGTCCATGCGCTCGAGGAGCCCGCGCGTCACGGCGATCGACGCGTGCTTCGGGTCGCGGCCCGTCGCGAACGCGTTCGGCGCCGGATCATCCACGACGTAGATCCTGGGCGTCGGCAAGCCGAGGCCGATCGCGAGCTCCTCGACGACGTGGCGTAGCTCCGGCTCATCGCCCGGCCCGAGCTCGCGCGCCCGGCTCTGGGCGAGGACGAGCCGGTCGCCGGCGAAGTACGTCCCGACCGACGACACGGCCGAGAGGCCGACGGCGACGGGCAGCAGCACGAAGCCACCGCCCGGGTACCAGACCTCGCCGAACGCGTAGCCGAGCGCGGCGGCGACGGCCACGAACAGGGCGAGGAGCACGACCGTCCGCCACCGGTTCGCCGCGATGGCGTCGTACAGGTTGACGCGGGCCGGGCTCATCACAGCGGAGTGGTCCCCCGCGCGCGCAGACCCAGGGGTGGGGGCCCCTGCGCGCGAAGCGACCGCTGAGGCGCATGCCGAAGCGACGAGGTCGAGCACGCGGGCCGAGCGAATGGCCTTTCCATGAGCGAGGTCGGACTACGTCGTGAACTTCACTTGCGGGACCGCCCGCTCGCCGGCGTCTTCGATCTCGAAGTACTGCTCGGCCGTGAACCCGAACGTTCCGGCCATCAGATTGGTCGGGAACGTCATGAGGCTGGTGTTGTAGTCGCGCACGTTCCCGTTGTAGAAGCGCCGCGCGAACTGGATCTTGTCCTCGGTGTCGCGCAGGTTCTCGGATAGGTCCTTGAACTCCTGGACCGCCTGTAGCTGTGGATACGCCTCAGCGACCGCACGCAGGTTCAGCAATGCGGCACCGAGTGCGTTCTCCGCCGGAGCGCGCTGTTCGGGTGATCCGCCCTGGGCTGCTGCCTGCGCTGCCGCACGCGCCTGGGTCACTGCCTCGAACGTCCCACGCTCGTGCGCGGCGTAGCCCTTCACGGTCTCAACCAGATTCGGAACGAGGTCCCATCGCCGCTTCAGCTGGACGTCGATGTCGCTCCAGGCCTCCTTCACGCGCTGCCGCAGCGTGACGAGGCGGTTGTACGTCGCGGCGAGGAACAGGCCGAGGATGACGACGATCGCGATGATCACGATCAGCGTGAGGTCCATTCGCTCCCTCCCTGCCCGCCGAATGCTAGGCGAGCAGGCGCTTGGTGGCCTCCACGATGTGCTTGGCCGAGATCCCCGCCGCGTCGAGGAGCTCGGCGGGCTTCGCCGATCCGGGCATCTCGCGCACCGCGAGGTGGCGGTAGCGCGGGACCGCGACGCCGGCCTCCGCCAGCGCGGCGACGACCGCGTCGCCGAGGCCGCCCCAGGCCCAGTGGTCCTCGACGACGACGATGCGCCCGCCCGTCGCCTTCGCCGCGTCGACGAGCGCGTTGCGGTCGATCGGCTTCACCGTGTACGCGTCGATGACGCGCACCTTCGTCCCGCCCTTCGCGAGCTCGTCGGCGGCCGCGATCGCCTCGTGCACCGTGATCCCCGCCGCGACGATGGCGACGCGGTCGTCGCTTCGGCCGCCGCGGACCACCTTGCTGCCGCCGATCGGGAACCGCTCGTCCGGCGCGTACACGATCGGCGTGTTCGCGCGCGTCGTGCGGATGTAGACGATCCCCTCGCGGTCGGCCATCTCGGCGACCAGCCTCGCGGTCTGGTTCCCGTCGCACGGGTACAGGACCGTGCTCGAGTGGACGGCGCGCATCATCGCGAGGTCCTCCAGCGCCATCTGCGAGGGGCCGTCCTCGCCTATCGACACGCCCGCGTGCGACCCCGCCAGGCGCACGTTCGCGCGCGAGACCGCGGCCATGCGGACGAAGTCGTAGGCGCGCGTGAGGAACGCGGCGAACGTCGAGGCGAACGGCACCAGCCGAACGACCTGCATGCCGACCGCGGCCGCGACCATCTGCTGCTCCGCGATGTACATCTCGAAGAAGCGCTCGGGCGCGGCCTTCTTGAAGTCCTCGCTGTGCGTCGAGTTGCTGACCTCGGCGTCGAGCGCGACGACGTCGCCGCGCGCCGCTCCGAGCGCCGCGAGCGCCGCGCCGTATGCCTTGCGCGTCGCGACGGGCTCGGTGAAGGACGGGAGCTGCGGCTCGTCCCGCTTCAGCACGGGCGGCGTCCAGGCGGGCGGCCTCGTCACCTCGAACGTATGCGACGGCTCGTCGCCGATCTCCGCGAGCGCGCGCTCGGCCTCCTCGGGCTTCAGCGCCTTGCCGTGCCAGCCCTCCTTGTCCTCCAGGAACGAAACGCCCTTGCCCTTGATCGTGCGCGCGAGGATGGCCGTCGGGCGCTCGGCATCCCGCGCGCGAGCGAGCGCGTCCTCGATCTCGCTCATGTCGTGGCCGTCGATCGCGATGGCGTCCCACCCGAATGCCTCGGCGCGCTGCGCGTACGCGTCGAGGTCCCACTGCAGCTCGGTCGGGCCGCGCTGGCCCAGCCGGTTCACGTCGACGATGGCCGTCATGTTCCCAAGGCGTTCGTGCCCCGCGCGGTCGAACGCCTCCCACACCGACCCCTCGGCGGTCTCGCTGTCGCCGAGGAGCGCCCACACGTGGAACGGCGCGCGCAACACGCGCTTCGCCGCCCACGCGATGCCGACGGCGATCGGGAAGCCCTGCCCGAGCGACCCCGTCGCGACGTCGATCCACGGAAGGACCGGCGTGGGGTGGCCCTCGAGCCGGCTGCCGAGCTTGCGGTAGGTGAGCAGCTCGGCATCGTCGATCGCGCCCGCGGCGCGCAGGACCGCGTACACGAGCGGCGAGGCGTGCCCCTTCGAGAAGATCAGGTGGTCGTTCGCGGGATCGTCGGGGTGCGCGAAGTCGTAGCGGAAGTGGCCCGCGAGCAGGACGGCCATGAGGTCCGCCGCGGAGAGCGACGAGGTCGGATGCCCGGAGCCCGCCGCGGTGCTGCACCGGATGCTGTCCGCGCGGAGCTGCCGCGCGAGGGCCCGGTACGTCTCGACGTTCGCCGGCGCGCCGACCGCCATACTCCGACGGTAACAAAGCGGGAGGATCCAAGCGATGGAGATCGGCCTCTACGGGCTCGGTCGCATGGGCGGCAACATGGTCACCCGCCTCGCCCAGGGCGGCCATCGTGTCGTCGCGGCGAATCGCAGTCCGGGTCCGGTCGACGAGGCCAAGACGCACGGCGCGGTCGGCGCCTACTCGATCGCCGAGATGGCCGCCCAGCTCGGCCCACCGCGCGTGCTGTGGTCGATGGTCCCCGCGGGCGACGTCACCGAGACGACGCTGCGCGAGCTCGCCGATCACGCCTCACCGGGGGACGTGATCGTCGACGGCGCCAATTCGTACTTCCGCGACTCGATGCGCCGGGCCGAGATGCTCGAGGCGAAGGGGCTGCGCTACGTCGACGTCGGCGTGTCGGGCGGCATCTGGGGTCTCGAGAACGGCTACTGCATGATGGTCGGCGGACCGAAGGACGCGGTCGATCGCATCCGTCCGATCCTCGACACGCTCGCGCCGCCGGACGGGTGGGCGCACTTCGGCAAGAGCGGCGCGGGCCACTTCGTGAAGATGGTC
>CAZSRI010000091.1:0-8752 GCA_964609145.1 uncultured Chloroflexota bacterium | reverse complement strand
CGATGCGCGTCGGCTTCGACCTGCGGAAGATGCACCTGTTCGACCGGGCCACGGAACAGGCGGTGCGGTGACACGGTGCGTATCGCCGTCGGCGCCGACCACTACGGCTACCGCCTGAAGGAGGCCGTGAAGGAGCACCTCGTCACACTCGGGCACGAGGTCCTCGACTACGGGGTCACGGACGGAAGCCCCGTGGACTACCCGGACATCGCGAAGGTCGTCGCGCAGGACGTCGCGGCGGGGAAGGTCGAGCGCGCCGTCCTCTGCTGCGGCACCGGCCTCGGGATGGCGATCGTCGCGAACAAGGTCCGCGGCGTGCGCGCGGCGCCCGTCCTCGACCCGTACTCGGCGGAGCGCGCGATGCGCTCGAACGACGCACACGTGCTCTGCCTCGGCGGGCGCGTCATCGGCCCGGACGTCGCCGACCTCCTCGTCGACCACTGGCTGAACAGCGAGTTCGGAGGCGGCGAGTCCGAGCGCAAGCTGGCGAAGATCGACGCGATCGACCGGGAGACCGCGCGCTGACCAGCCCCTTCGACCTCACGGACCGCGTCGCCGTCGTCACGGGGGGCGGCCGCGGGATCGGGCGCGAGATCGTGCGGACGCTGGCGCGTGCGGGCGCGCACGTCGTCGTCGCGGACATCGACGGCGCGACCGGCGAGGACGCGGCGGCGGAGGTCCGGACGCTCGGGCGGCGGGCGCTCGCCGTACGCACCGACGTCGCGGAGCGCGCGAGCGTCGTCGCGATGGTCGACGCGACCATCGCCGGCTTCGGACGGATCGACGTCCTGGTGAACGGCGCCGGCGTCTGCGTGAACGAGAAGGCCGAGGACATGACGGCGGAGGACTGGCGGCGCGTCGTCGACATCGACATGAACGGCGTCTTCTGGTGCTCTCAGGCCGTCGGGCGCACGATGATCGCGCGACGCGCCGGCTCGATCGTGAACATCGCGTCCATGTCGGGCCACATCGTGAACCGGCCGCAGCCGCAGTCCGCCTACAACGCGGCGAAGGCCGCGGTCATCCACCTGACCCGCTCGCTCGCGGTGGAGTGGGCTGGCCACGGCGTCAGGGTGAACTCGGTGTCACCGGGCTACATCGGGACCGAGATGACCCAGCGCGGGATGCGCACGCCCGGCTGGGGCGAGACGTGGATGGATCTCTCGCCGATGAGGCGGATGGGGACGCCCGCGGACGTGGCGAACGCAGTGTGGTACCTCGCGTCGGACGCGGCGACGTTCGTCACCGGTACCGACCTGGTCGTGGACGGCGGCTACACGGCCTGGTAGCTGCGGAGCCGGCCGGCGCGCCCCTCCGGATCCACACAGCCGGCCACGCGGCGCGCCCCAGGAAGAGACGCGTCCCGCGCCACGAGGACGGCGGCGCGCCGCCGCCGCGCGAGCGCCTCGGCGACCGCGGTCGGACCCGTCGCGCGGTTCGCGGTCAGGCGCGCGACCGGGTCGTTCATGCGCTAGGTCGCGGCGGCGAGGCCGGCGAGGACCGCGGGATCGTCGGACGCGAGGACGTCGATCCCCGCGGCGGCGAACGCGCGCGCCTCGCCGGCGTCGTTCGAGTGCGGCGCCATGACGACGAGGCCGGCCGCGTGGAGCGCCTCGACGAGCGGCCGCTCGAGCGGGCGGAAGCAGGGGTGCGCGTACGTCGCGCCGACCTCGCGGCAGATCCGGATCATGTCCTGCACGGAGGTGCGGTGGAAGAGGACGCTGCGCGGGACCTCGGGCGCGACCGCGCGGAGCTCGGCGACGAGGTGCGGCTCGAACGAGCCCGACGCGAGGTCGACGCCCTCCGCTCGACCCGCGCGCACGAGCGCGCCGAGCGCCGCCCCCGTCCCTTCGCCCTTCAGCTCGACGTACACGCCGAACCGTCGGCGAGCGAGCGCGAAGACGTCGAGCAGCCGCGGGACGCCCTGGCCCGCGCCGAGGTCCACCTTCGCGAGCTCCGCCGCGGTGAGATCGCGCACGCGCTCCGTGCGTCCGGCGACGCGGCGCAGGTCCTCGTCGTGGATGACCATCACCTCGCCGTCGCGGCTGAGGTACACGTCGAGCTCGACCATGTCGCAGCCGCCCCGCGCGGCGAGGTCGAAGGCGCGCAGCGTGTTCTCCGGAGCGAGCGCGCTCGCGCCGCGATGGCCGACCGTGACCGGCCGCTCCCTCACGAACGTATGTAAGCGCTTTCAGGCGATCGGCGCCACCGCGCGTTCGAGAGCGCCGCGATCACGCTAGCGTTCCGGCGTGGCCACGGTGTTCCCGACGCTCTTCCGCGCGGCCGGCGGCGACGTGGGCGCATACGGCCGCAGCTCGACGCGGTCGGGGTGACCGCGCATGAACGGCCCTGAGACGCGCGTCTTCCGGGCGAGCTGGATCGCGCTGCTCGTCGTCGGCGTCGCGATCCTCCTCCTCGGAGCGGTCATCGCGCTGCTGCCCGCGTCCGACGCGGCGACCCGCGCGATCGGCGCGGCGTCGATCGGCATGGGTCTCTTCGGCTCGGCGATCGCGCTCGTGCCGTTCCGCCGGCGCGAGCGCTGGGCGTGGTGGTGCCTCTGGTACTACCCGGTCTTCTGGACGTTCCACCTCGCCGCGGGGCTGCCCCCGGGCCAGGACCACGTCCACCAGTACGTGTTCATCGCCCTCTCGGTCGCGGGCCTGATCCTGTCTCGGCGCGGGCTCTTGCGATGATGGGCGCGCGCATGCCGGATGGAAGGAGCGATCCCGGCCGCTTCGTGGTCGTCACCCGCCATCCGCGCGAGGGCCGCGAGATCGCCGCCTTCGGCGGGCGCCCCCTCTTCCGCGGCAGGGACGTCCTCGACGTCGGGACGGGTCAGGGGCGGCTCGCGCTCGAGATCGCGCGCATGGCCCGGCGCGTCGTCGGCGTCGACCCGTTCCCGGCGCCGATCCGCGAAGCGCGGCGCCGCGCGCGGGAGCTCGGGCTCGACAACGTCACGTTCCAAGTCCGGTCCGCGGTCGACGTCGGCCGCATGCGCGAGCGGTTCGACCTCGCGATCCTCTCCTGGTCGCTCTGATGACTGCCGCTCACGGGCATGGTCGATGCCCTCCGCGCGATCCACGCGGTCATCAGGCCCGGCGGTCATCTCGTTGACGCGCGGCCCGACTCATCGCGCGGCCCTCGCGTCATCGCGCGCGGCCGCGTCCGCGGGCTGATCCTGCAGTCGAAGGACGCCGACGAGCGCGACGCACGCTCCGACGAAGCGATCGCGCAGATCGTCGCCGAGGGCGTATTCCGGCCGATCCGTTCGGGCCATCTCTGGTTCGACGCGCGCTTCGCGGATCTCGCCGCGCTCGACGCGTACGTCCGCGAGAGCGGCCGCTACGACCGCTACGCGCCGGGGACGCGGCGCGCGCTGCTGCCCTTCCGCGACGGCGCGTTCGTGACGCGGCGCGCGATACGGTTCACGGTGTTCGAGCGGATGGCGACCGGCATCGCCACATCTTCGGGGACGCGATCATGAGCGGCCGCTTCGCGATCGTCGCCGACGCCAGCGCGACGATCCCGGCCGAGCTCGAGCGGGAGCTCGGGATCCGCCGCATCCCGCTCCACGTCGCGATCGCCGGAGCCGAGGTCGACATGCCCATCGACGACTTCTACCGGGTGCTCGCCGACAAGCGCGCCGCCGTGACGACGTCCCAGCCCTCGCCCGGCGACTGCGAGGCCGCGTACGCCGCCGCGGTCCGCGGCGGCCACGACGGGATCCTCGTCCTCACGCTCGCGCACGAGCTCTCGGGAACGTACGCGGTCGCGCACGCCGCGGCGCGCGCCGTAGCGACGGCGCGCGTCGAGGTCGTGGACACGCGCTCGGCGATCGGCGGCGCGGGGCTCATCGCGACGGCCTGCGCCCGCGCCCGAGCGCGCGGCGCGGGACTGGACGAGGCCATCGCGCTCGCCCGCCGGATCGGACGGTCGGTCCGCTGCGTCGCCACGATCGACACGCTCGAGCAGCTCGCGCGGTCCGGGCGCGTCCCCGCGGTGCAGGCCCTCGTCGGCGGGCTCCTCTCGGTGAAGCCCGTCCTCGAGATCGCGGACGGCGCCATCGCGCTCGCCGGGCGCGTGCGCACCCGCGCGCGGTCGCTCGCGCAGCTCCGGAGCGTCGCCACCGAGCGGTTCGCGCCGGGCGGGCGGCTGCACTTCGCGGCGGTCTACACGCGCGACGCCGCGCCCGCGGAGGAGCTCCTCGCGTGGGCGAGCGAGCGCTTCGAATGCGGCGAGGCCTGGACGGCGGAGTGCGGCCCCGTCGTCGGCTCGCACGTCGGTCCGGGCCTCGTCGGGATCTGCGGGTATCGCGACGCCGACGGCGCGCCGGCCTGAGGTCAGCGCGCGGGCAGCGGGACGATCGGCTCGCGCGCGCGCAGGAAGCGCTCGAGCCCGGCGAGGTCGTCCGTGTTGATGAGGTCGACGCCCGCGTCGTAGAGCACGCGCCACCCCGCCTCGTCGTCCGGCGCGTTCCAAAAGCGCACCTTCCGGCCCGCGGCGTGCGCGTCGGAGACGATCGCGCGTAGCAGCCGGGCGTCCGCCTCGGGCAGCTCCCCGCTCCCCCGCCACGCGAACGTCTTCTCCCAGTCCGCGCTGATCCATGGGACCACGTCGGCCGGCGCGTCGGAGTGAAGGTCCACGAGCCGGCCGTCGAGCGCGACGTACCGCACCGCCTCCCCCTTCACCGCGGCGGCCGCTTCGTTGCCCGAGACGATCACGAGGATCGCGCGGCGCTCGACGCGGTCGCCGCGCGCCGTCGTGAGCATGTCGGCGTAGCGCTCGAGGACGGTCCGCAGGACCCCGTACGTCGCCGTCGCCTCGGACTTCACGTCGACGAGCAGGTCGCATTCGGGACCGAGGGGATACAGCCGCCCGCCGTTCGCGCGCACGCGGTCGCGCAGCGGATCGAGGTAGAGCGCCTCGAGCGTGCGGCGCGGATCGACGTTCTCGCGGTCGTGCGCGACGAGGAGCCCGCCGTCGGCGAGCCAGACGTCGGCCTCGACGCTGCAGAAGCCGTGGTCGAGCGCGTCGAGGAGCGGCCGCGCGTGCTCGTAGTCGTTGTGCGCGTGGGCGCGCACCAGCGCGGTCGGGATCGGCAGGCGCAGGAGCGGCGGCCGCACCGCGATCGCCGCCACGAGGATGCCGACCACCGCGACCATCGCCGCGGCGGCGATCCAGGGCGCGCGGCGGGTCACGACCGCTCGAGCCGCTCCGGATGGTCGGAGAAGATGCCGTCCACCGCGAGCGCGCGCACGGCCTCGACGTCGGCCGGCTCGTTCACCGTCCAGGTGTGCACGGCGAGCCCCGCCGCGTGCGCCGCGGCGACGAGGTCCGCGTTCACGGAGCGGAACGGCGGATGGATCGCGGCCGCGCCGAGCGTGCGCGCCGCGCCGACGGGATCGTCGTGGCGCGAGTACAGGAAGCCGAGGCGCACCGAGGGATCGGCCGCACGCACGCGCGCGAGGCTCGCGTGGTCGAACGACGAGATCCCGGCCCGCCCCCGCACGCCGCGCCGACGGAGCACGGCGAGGACCTCGCGCTCGATGCCCGGGTAGCGCGCGGGATCCTTGAGCTCGACGAACAGCGCCACGGGCGCACCGACCGCGTCGATGACCTCATCGAGCGTCGGCACGCGCTCGCCGGCGAACTCGTGGCCCTTCCGTGAGCCCGCGTCGAGGCGGCGGATCTCCCCGAGCGAGAGGTCGCCGACGCGCCCCGTCCCGTCCGTCGTACGGTCGACCGTCTCGTCGTGGATGACGACGAGCGCGCCGTCGCGCGTGCGCTGCACGTCGAGCTCGACGGCGTCGACGCCGATGGCGAGCGCGCGCCGGAACGACGCGATCGTGTTCTCGGGAGCGGTCCCGGCGGCGCCGCGGTGGCCGATCCGAAGCATCTAACCGAGCTGCGCGCGGATGAACGCGAGGCTCGCGCGGGCGTCGCGGCGCGGGTCGCCCGTCGTGCCCGCGGGGATCCGGATGTCCTCCTCGACGACGAGCCAGCCCGAGTACCCCGCGTCGCGCAGCGCGCGGATGATCGCCCCCATCGGGAGCGATCCTTCGCCCACCGCGGTGAAGACGCGCTCGCCGACCGCGTCGGGGAACGACAGCCCGCCAGCGAGCCCGCGCTCGTAGCGCGCGCGGTCCATGTCCTTGAGGTGCACGTGCCGGATCCGCCCCGCCTCGCGGCGCGCGAGCGCGAGCGGATCGCCGCCGCCGTACGCGATGTGCCCGGTGTCGAGGCAGAGGCCGACGAGGTCCGCGTCCGTTCGCGCGAGCAGCTCGTCGACCTCATCGGGGGTCTCGACGAACGTCCCCGCGTGCGGGTGGAATGCCGTCACGAGCCCGCGCTCGCGGGCATGCCGCGCGACCCCGTTCGTGCCCTCGGCGAAGCGCTCCCACTCCTCCTTCGAGAAGCGGCGGGCGCCGGATGCGCGGCCGGCGAGCCGGAAGCGCTCGGGGTCTCCGCCGCCCTCGGCCAGCACGAGCACGGGAGCCCCCAGGTCCGCGAGGAGGGCGATCGTCTCGCGCGCGTAGCGCATCTGATCCCCGTAGCGGGCGGGGTCGTGGAGCGTCACCGGGCAGAACGCGCCGACGAGCGCGAGCCCGCGCCGACCGAGCTCGCGGCGGAGCGTCGCGGCGTCGCGCGGGAGGTACCCCCACGGGCCGAGCTCGGTCCCCTCGTAGCCGCACTCGCGCATCTCGTCGAGCACGCGCGCGGACGGGAGGACCTCGCCCCAATCCGGGATCTCGCACACGCCCCAGCTGATCGGCGCCGTCGCGACGCGGACCGCGCTCATACCAGCACCGCGGCCTCGGCCGCGAGGGCGCGCGCCGTGTTGGTCGTCACGATGTCCGCGCCGTGCGCGAGGGCGAGGGCGAGACGCTCGCGCCAGAGCTCGCTCCCCGCGTCGAGCGTCCACACGTCGAGCCGGATCCCCGCGTCGTGGACGGCGCGCGCGACCTCGAACCCGTCCAGGGTCATCTGCTCGAAGAGGGGGACGCCCACGTGCAGCTCGCGGATCCCCGGCACCTGCCGGCAGAGGATGTCGATCCGCTCGCGCAGGTACTCGGCCGTCGGCACGCTGCGCCGGTACGCGAGCGGATGGACGTCGTGGTACCCGTACGCGCCCGCGCGGCCGGGGACGGGGCTGCGGCTCTCCTTGCGCGCGAGGTAGTACTGCGGATCGAACGCCACGGGGATGAGCGGGTCGACCGCGAGGAGGCGCCGGAGGTTCCAGTCGGCGGGGCTGCCCACGAACACGCGGTCCCGCACCGGCTCGATGAGGCGCGCGATTCGCTCGGCGAGCGCGGGCGGCCACGGCGCCTCGTCCTTCGCGTCGAGCATGAGGACGGTCGGGCCAGACGGCACCGAGCGGACGACCTCGAGCGCCTCGGCGAGGAGCGGCGGGCGCGCGCCATGGCCAGGCGCGTCGTGCGCGACGACCAGCTCGCCCTCGTGCAGCCGGAAGTCGATCTCGGCGCGCGCCACGCGGTCCGCGTAGCACTCGCGAAGCCCCTCGAGCGTGTTCGCGCCGTGGCGACCGCTCCACAGCACGCGGTGCACCTTCAGCTCGACGACCCGGTCACGCGTCGGGATGACCGACGCGGGATGGGCCACCTCGAGCGAGCGCTGCGGTCTCAGGCCAGTCGC
This sequence comes from uncultured Chloroflexota bacterium, assembly GCA_964609145.1. Taxonomy (GTDB): domain Bacteria; phylum Chloroflexota; class Limnocylindria; order P2-11E; family P2-11E; genus JACPOT01. The sequence goes on along the minus strand of CAZSRI010000091.1, from coordinate 1,099 downwards.
GTCCCGCTCTCCGGATCGAAGAGGTGCAGGCGGTCGAGCGCGAACCGCAGCCCGACCTTGTCGCCGATCTTACCGCCGTAGCCGGGCGGCGCGACCACGCGGAGGCGACGCTCGGCGATCTGGACGTCCACGATCTGCTCGCGGCCCACCGGCTCCACGACGTACACCTCGCCGCTCGCGTGTCCCTCTCCCGGGGCGACGAGCGCGATGTGCTCCGGACGGATACCCACCGTCGCCGTCGCCGCGTCGTTCGGGCGCCGCGCGGGCGGGAGGGCGATCTCGATGCCCGCGGCGCGGGCGACGACCTCGCCGTCGCGCGCCGCGAGGTCGGCGGCGAAGAAGTTCATCGCCGGCTCACCGATGAACTCGGCGACGAACCGGTTCATCGGGCGCGCGTAGAGCTCCGCGGGAGCGGCGTACGCCTGGAGCCGCCCGTCCCGCATGAGCGCGACGCGGTCGGCCATCGTGAGCGCCTCGATCTGGTCGTGCGTCACGAAGACCGAGGTGATGCCCACCTCCTTCTGGAGGCGCTTGATCTCGCCGCGCATCTCGTGGCGCAGGCGGGCATCGAGGTTCGAGAGCGGCTCGTCGAGGAGCAGGAGGTCCGGCCGCTTCACGAGGGCGCGGGCGAGCGCGACACGCTGCTGCTGCCCGCCGGAGAGCTGCGCGGGCCGGCGGTCGAGCAGGTGGGCGAGGCCGACGAGGTCGGCGGCCTCGCGTACCCGCCGCTCGCGCTCCGGCCTCGCGATGGAGCGGCGGAGCTCGAGCGGGAAGCCGATGTTCTCGGCGACGGTCATGTGCGGGTAGAGCGCGTAGCTCTGGAAGACCATCCCGATGCCTCGGTCCTTCGGCAGCAGGTGGTCGACACGGCGCTCTCCGAAGACGATCGCGCCGCTCGTCGGGCGATAGATGCCGGCGATGAGGAGGAGCGTCGTGGTCTTCCCGCAGCCCGATGGCCCGAGGAGCGCGACGAACTCGCCCGAGCGCGTCTCGCGGTCGAGGTCCTGCACCGCGGCGACGTCGCCGCACTGCTTGGTGAGCCGCTGCAACGCGAGGCGCATCAGCCCTTCACCCCCTGCTTGGTCTCCCGGACAAGCCG
>CAZSRI010000090.1:0-8793 GCA_964609145.1 uncultured Chloroflexota bacterium | reverse complement strand
GGCTGCTTAGAGTGTGTTTAAGATACAGGAGCTGCTGGAGGTACCCGATCCCGCCGGCGCCGGGCGCGTCGCACTACCTGTCCGACCTCTTCGAACGGACGGGCGGGATCGTCCACCAGGCGGAGGACGAGATCGCGGCGTGCGCGTTCGCGATCGGCGCGTCGTACGCGGGGAAGGTCGCGGTCACGATCACGTCGGGGCCCGGCTACTCCTTGAAGCAGGAGGGCATCGGCCTCGCCGTGATGGCGGAGATCCCCCTCGTCGTCGTCGACGTCCAGCGCGGCGGCCCGAGCACGGGCCTCCCGACGAAGGCCGAGCAGGGCGACCTCCTCGCGGTCATGTTCGGGACGCACGGCGACGCACCGAAGGTCGTCTACGCCGTGAGCGGGATCGAGGACTGCTTCTACGCGATGATCACGGCGCGCAGGATCGCCGAGACGTTCAACACCGTCGTCGTCGTCCTCTCCGACGCGTCGCTCGCGACGGCGCAGCAGCCGATCCCGCGGCCGGTCTTCAGCCAGGAATGGCTCGCGCGCGCCGCGGACCAGACGCCGGTGCCCGAGGGCTCCGAGCCGTACGGCTGGGACCCGATGACGGGCCTGGTGCGGCGCTTCGTCCCGGGGCAGCCCGGCGGCATGCACACGGTGACGGGGATGGCGCACGACCGCTCGGCGCACATCGCGTACGACGCGGGCCCCGTCGAGGAGGGCCTCGCGGCACGGAGCCGCAAGCTCGCGGCGCTGCAGCGGACACTCCGTCGCCCGCCGGTCTTCGGCGGCGAGGAGGGCGACCTGCTCGTGGTCGGGTGGGGGAGCACGAAGGGCGCGATCGAGGAGGCCGTCGGCTCTCTCCGCGCCGAGGGCCGCAGGGTGTCGTCGCTCCACCTCGGGTTCATCCAGCCGATGCCGTCGGGGATCGGCGACGTCATGCGCCGCTTCCGGAAGGTCATGACCGTCGAGTCGAACTGGTCCGATCGGCCCGGCGATCCGCTCATCGACGAGGACTCGCGGCGCTACGCCGCGCTCGCGATGCTCCTACGCTCGCGCTACCTCGTCGACGTCGATTGCTGGACCGAGACGAAGGGGCGGCCGCTGCGCCCGGGCACCGTGCGGGCGGCGCTCCTCGCCGCGCTCGAGGGGGATGCGGCGTGACCCCACCCCACTCGCGGCTTCGCGGCTCGCGGGGGACCCCGTGATCGAGCGCACGTGCGCGCTCCTCGAGGCGATGGGCGAGCCGCACGACATCGAGGACTACCAGTCCGGGGTGACGCCGCGCTGGTGCGACGGCTGCGGCGACAACGCCATCCTCGCCACGGTCCAGCGCCTGTGCCGCGACGAAGGGCTCACGCCGGAGCGCACCGTCTTCGTCTCGGGCATCGGCTGCTCGAGCCGGCTCCCGCACTACATGAGCGGGTACGGGTTCCACGGCACGCACGGGCGCGCTCTGCCGATCGCCGAGGGCGTGAAGATGTCGCGGCCCGACCTCACCGTCTTCGTCGACACCGGCGACGGCGACGCGCTCTCGATCGGAGCGGCGCACTGGATCCACGCGCTTCGCTACAACATGGACCTCACCGTCCTCCTCCACGACAACCGCGTGTACGGCCTCACGAAGAAGCAGGCGTCGCCGACGTCGCCGCTCGGGACGAAGACGAATACGACGCCGCACGGCTCGTACCTGCCCGCGCTCAACCCGCTCACCGTGACGCTCGGTGTCACGAACGCGTCGTTCGTCGCGCAGGCCGTCGATTGGATCCCCGACCTCCTCTACCGCATCGTCTCGGCCGCGTACCGCCACCGCGGCCTCTCGTTCGTCCGCATCCTCCAGCGCTGCCCCGTGTACATGCCCGGCATGTTCGACCCGTGGATCAAGGACCCGGGCCGCATGCTCCTGCTGCGCCACGAGCGCGGCATCGAGGTGCCGGTGGACCTCGCGCGCATCTACCGCGAGCAGCGCGAGCACGACCCGTCCGACCTCGCGGCGGCCCGCGAGATCGCGTCCGTCGAGGATCCCATCCCCGTCGGGATCCTCTTCCGCGACGACGACGCGCCGATCTACGAGGACCTGCGCGGCGCCGGGCTCGTCCGCACGCCCGAGCGGATCCGAGCCGCGCTCGACGCCGAGCTCGACCGCTTCGCCATCCCCGGCCGGGAGCGCTGAGCATGCTCGAGGAGCGCGTCTTCCACCTCACCGGGACGATCACCGGGACGTCGCTCCTCCCGGTGCACGGGTCGTCGCTGCGCCCGGCGCTCTTGGCGCGGCTGCGCGACCTCGCGCGGCTGCGCTACGCGTACCCGCTCGTCCTGGTCGAGGACGACGCGCGCCTCTGGCGGTCGCTGTCGGAGGTCGTCGACGCCGCGTGCGCCGAGGTCGCGCCGCACGGCCCCGCGGGCGACCGGGTCCGGCGCGCGGCGCTCCGCGCGGAGCGCGAGATCCGCGGCCTCCTCGACGCGGGCACGGTCGGGACGCTGCGTCAGGTGTGGGACCTCGCGACGGACGGCCTCGCGGTCCGCGGGGGGGACGCCCTCCGCGCCGACCTCGCGACGGTCCGTCGCGCGCTCGTCGTCGACGGCCAGCTCGTCGGGTGCGGCGCGGGGACGGCGGCGCGCGTCGTGGCGCACGCGTGGCGCCTCGCGCGCCGGAGCGCCGCGGCCGAGATGCGCGGGCGCATCGAGCGGCTTCTCGTGCGCGCGGGCGACCTCGACCGCGCCGACTTCCTGCGCTCGGCCGAAGGCGTGCGCGCCGAGGTCCTCGCCGCCGGCGTCGGCGCGCCGCATCGCGGGCTCTTCGACTTCGACCTCATGGCGCATCTCCTGGTGACGCCGGCGGGCGCGAGCGGCATGACGCAGCGGCGCCGCCGGCGCATCGAGCGCGCCGAGGCGGTACTGGGCTCGCAGATGCTCTTCGACCCGGAGCGCGTGCCCGTGACGTACCACGCCGTCGACGCCGCGATCTCGGCGGCGCGGACGGCGATACCCACACTCGTCGAGGTGGCGCAGTCGATGGCGACGCTCGACCTCGAGGCCGCCGGCCGCTACGACGAGTCGGCGCACGACCCGTGGATCGCCTCGCTCGCCGAGCTGGGACCGGAGGAGCTCGCGTGGTCGCCCGACCGGATCGTCGCGCTCGGGCCCGAGGCGGCGACGGCGACCGGGCGCGCGCGGATCCTCGAGGCGCTCGCGTCGGGGGTCCCGCTCAAGGTCGTCGTCGAGATCGACGACGTGTTCGGTCCGGCCGGACGGCTCGCGCCCGCGGCGACCGCGCTCGGCGACGCGTTCGTGGTGCAGGCCTCGGCGGCGGCGCTCCCCGACCTCGCCGACGGCATCCGGGCCGCGCTCGCCTTCGCGGGCCCCGCGCTCGTGTGCGTCTACAGCGGCGCCGTCCGCGACGACCTCCCGCCGTACCTCGTCGCCGGTGCCGCGACGACGTCGCGCACGTTCCCGACGTTCACGTTCGACCCCTCGTCGCAGGGGGACCCTGGTCGCGCGGCCGCTGCGGCCCCGCACCCGGCACCCCCTTCCACCCCCGGCTCGACCGGGCGCGGGGATGGAAGAGGCGGCTGGCGGCTGGGCGCCCATCCGCAGCCGGACCGCGAGTGGGCGCGCGAGCGCTTCACGTACGCGGACGAGCGGCTGCAGCGCCGCTCGCTCGACCTCGCCTTCACGCCGGTCGATCTCGCGCTGTGCGATCCGCGATGGGCGTCGAGCTTCGCCCTCGTCGAGCGCGACCGCTGGGACCGCCTCGCGCCGGTCGAGACGCGCCTCGACGGCGCGGATACGACGGCGAACGCCGCGCCGCCGGCGGTGTACGCGGTCGACGCGGACGATCGCCTGCGCATGCTCGTCGTCGACGAGCGTCTCATCCGCGCCGCGCGGCACGCGGCCGAGGCATGGACGCGCCTCGTGGCGATGACCTCGGTCCGACCCTCGGTCGGGGAGACCCCTCCCTCGGGCTCGGGTGCTCGACCTCCGGGACCGCTCCCATCACCGAACTCGTCCGGTGATGGGCCCCTCCCGTCGGTCCGCGCGCCCGAGGGACCATTGATCGTCGCGGAAGGATCTGCCGACGCGGCCTACATCGAGACGGCGCGGTGCTCGAGCTGCAACGAGTGCACGCTCGTGAACCCGCGGATGTTCAAGTACGACGGGAACAAGCAGGCGTACATCGCGGATCGGCGCGCGGGCACGTACCGCGACCTCGTCGAGGCGGCCGAGCGGTGCCAGGTCGCGATCATCCACCCCGGCAAGCCGCTCGATCCCTCCGAGCCCGGCCTCGACGAGCTCCTCGAGCGCGCCGCGGCCCTCGCCTGAGCGCCTCCGGTCTGGGCGTCGCGCACGTCGCGGTCTCGCTCGTCGCCGTCGGCACGAACGTCGCGTTCCCGATCGTCCTCCGCCTCGCGGGTCCGCGCCCCGACCGTCTCGTGCCGGCGCTGCGCGCCGTGCGCTGGGTGGACCGATGGGTCACGATCCCGGGGTACTTCCTCAGCGGCCTCACGGGGTTCGCGCTCGTCGCCGTCGATCGCGTTCCCCCGACCGCGTTCTGGATCGCCGCCGGGACCGTCCTCCTCGCCGCCGCGATGGGCGTCGGCTTCGTCGCGTACCGCCCGGTCTCGCGCCGCCGGCTCGCCGCCGCGGTGCGCGGCGGCGGAACGGATCGGGACTACCGCCGCGAGAACGCGAGCGCCGGCCGCCTCGACGCGTTCATCCTCGCGGCGGTGCTCGCGACCTTCGTCCTCATGGTCGTGCGCCCCGGCTGAACCCTCATCGCAGGGAGCTCCGGCCCCCTTCCGCTCGCGCTCGGGCCGAACGGCACTTCCCGGCGCGGAGGCGGACCCGGACACTCGCCTTCGATGCTTCGACCGCCCGACGAGCATCCCCGGCCGACGCCGATCCACCACTGGCTCGCGCGGCCGCTCCCCGAGCCGGTCCGCTCGCGCCACCGCTCGCGCATCGCGCAGCCGCCGCGCGACCGCCTCGGCCGGCTCCTCGAGGAGTGGCTCGCGGACGTCCGGATCCGCTACACGTACCCCGGCGAGTAGCTCCGTAGCGGAGCGATCGGACACAGCCCAGACACAACTGCGCGCCACGCTGCGCCCATGACCACCCTCGCGACGGCGCGCCCGCCCGCCTCCGCGGTCCCCGCGACGATGCGGGCCGCCGTCTTCCTCGGCGGCGGGCAGCGGCTCGAGCTACGCGAGCTCCCGGTGCCGAGCGCGGGCGCGGGCGAGGTCCTGGTGAAGGTCGCGGCGTGCGGCCTCTGCCACAGCGACCTGCACTACATGGATCACGGCGTGCCGACGTTCAAGATGCCGCCGCTCGTCCTCGGCCACGAGGTCTCGGGCCTCGTCGCCGCCGCCGGCGCGGGGGTCGATCCGTCGCTCGTCGGCACGGCCGTGCTCCTCGCTCCCGAGACGACGTGCGGCGCGTGCGTCGCCTGCCGCACGGGCCGCGAGAACGTGTGCGCCGCGCAGAAGATGCTCGGCAACAACATCGACGGCGGGTTCGCCGAGTACGTCGTCACGACCGCGCGCGACGCGTTCCCGCTGCCGGCGGGCCTGCCCCTCGAGGAGTCGTCGGTGATCTCCGACGCGCTCACGACGGCCTTCAATGCGGTCGTGCGCCGCGGCGCCGTTCAGCCCGGCGAGAGCGTCGCGGTCTTCGGCTGCGGCGGGCTCGGCCTCTCGGTGGTGCAGGTCGCGGCGATGGTCGGCGCGACGGTCGTCGCGGTCGACATCGACCCCGCGAAGGTGGCGAAGGCGATCGAGCTCGGCGCCGCGGGCGGCGTCGACGCGCGCGAGCCCGACGTCGCGAAGCGCGTGCGCAAGGAGGCGGGCGGCGGCGGCGCGGAGGTCGCGATCGAGGCGATCGGCCGGGCCGTCACGCAGGAGGCCGCCGTGGCGTCGCTGCGCACCGGTGGGCGCGCGATCTTCCTCGGCTCGAGCGCGGAGCCCATGTCGCTGCCCGGCGGACGCGTCATGTACCGCGAGCTCTCGGTGATCGGGACGCTCGGCTCGCGTCCGATCGACTTCCCCGTCGTGCTCGACCTCGTCCGGCGCGGCCGCCTCTCGGTGGCGGCGCTGGTGACGCATCGCCATCGGCTCGAGGAGATCAACGAGGGGTTCGATCAGCTGCGCGCCGGAGTGGGCATCCGCCACATCACCGTGCTGTAAGTCGCGCCGATACAGCGCCACTCGGGCGGGTGACGCACCCGCTGGGGGAGGGGACGGCCTCGCTCGCTCGCGTGGCTACGGCGCCGCGTCGAGCGTCGCGTGAGACGGTCCGGCGCCGGTAACGCTCAGGCTTCGCGTACGAGGCCGCCCCCTCCCCCGCGACATCACCGCCCTCGCGGCGCTCGCGCTATCGCGCTGTTCGGGTCGAGGCTGCTACCGGTGCGTCCAGGCGGGCTTGCGCTTCTCGAGGAAGGAGCGCAGACCCTCCTGCGCGTCGGCCATCTCGGGGATCGCGCGGACCTGGAGGTCCGTCGCCTCCGCGATCGCCTGCTGCAGCGAGAGGCGGTTCGCGCCGCGGATCGTGCGCCGCGCGAGGCGCAGCGCTGCGGCGGAGAGGCCGCGGAAGCGCTCGATGACGCGCTCGGTCTCGGCGTCGAGCCGGTCGGCGGGGACGCTCCGCCACGCGAGCCCGATGCGTGCCGCCTCGGCGCCGCTGATCGTGTCGCCCGTGAGGATGAGCGCGGCGGCGCGCTGCGCGCCGACGATCCGCGGGAACGCCGCCGCGGCGACGGGCGGGACGACGCCGAGGCGGATCTCGGGGCAGCCGATGACGGCGTCGTCCGCGACGAGCGCAAGGTCGGCGAGCGCGAGCAGCTCGCACGCGCCGCCGAGCGCGCTCCCGTGCGCGACGGCGAGCGTCGGGACCTCGCTCGCCAGCAGGCGCGTCGCGGCGCGGCGGAACGAGTCGAGCATCGGCTCGAGCGCGTCGCCGAGGTGCTCGCCGACGTCCACGCCGGCCGAGAATGCGCGGCCCGCGCCGCGGATGACGATGAGGCGCAGATCGGCGCGGCGGCCGAGATCGTCGATCGCGTCCGCGAGCGCGTGGAGCAGCGCCATGTCGAGGACGTTCAGCGGGGGACGCTCGAGCGTGAGGCGCGCGATGCCGTCGTCGAGGTCGACGCGCAGACCGAGGCTCGGCACGCCGGGCTAGGCGGCCCGCGCCGGGAGCGAGACGGTGGTGGCGATGGTCATGGGGACGACCGCCACCGGGAGCGCCCGCATCATGACGTCGTCGCCGTCCGCCGGTCCCACGGCCCGACGCTAGGAACGCCCCAGCGCGGCTGAGAGGGGCAGATGGCCCTCCCGCACCGGGCCGGACGGCACGTGCCCGCGCGCCGATCGGCGCGCATCCTCGCCCGTCATGGCGGTCCACGTCCCCGCCTTGCCCCGCACGGACGTTTGGCACGGACGGTACGGCTCCGTCCTCGCGATGCTCGCCGTCCTTCTCCCCTTCGCCCTCGTCCTCATCTGGGCCGCGCTGCAGGCGACGTCCTCGCAGGTCTCGGTGGCGGACGACATCCGCGCGACGGCGGCGCTCGTCGACGACCACGCCGCCGTGATGGACCGCGTCGGCGACCGGATCGCCGCGGCCGCGGCCACCTCGAGCGCCGCGGACCGGGAAACGTGGCGGGCGCACGGGCAGCACATGATCTCGGACGGGGCGTCGCTCCGATCGCTCGCGGCGCGGCTCCGCGGCATGGTGGCCGCGATCGGGTCCGACCCTCTCCACTCGGGGGCGTCGCTGATCGGCGGCACCTCCGGCGACACGCTCGCCGCGTACGCGGCCGTGTGGCGCGACCTGCGCGCCGACGCGCTCTCCGCCGCGATCCACGGACGCGCGATGCTGCAGATGGCGTCCGACCTCGAGCCCGGCGTCGCGAGGGGGATGCTCGCCGCCGACGACGTCTCCCAGCTCCGCGCGGCGTCGTCCGGGGTGGTCGCCGCCGGCGACGGCGTCGCCCGGATCGGCGACGCGCAGCTCTCGTCGATCGACCAGATGCAGCGCGGGATGGGCCGTTAGGTCCACTCCTCCGCGGGACGGAGCCGCGCGAGCGCGACGAGGAGCATCACGAAGGTCAGCACGTGGACGACCGTGCACCACTCGCAGATGCGGTGGATGACCATGCGGGCCGCTCCGCTCGTGCGGCGCGGCGCCGCTCGGCGCGGGGCGTGTTCACGCGGCAGAACTAGCCGAGGTGCCGCTCGGCCGGGCCGATGTAGATCTGCCGCGGCCGCGCGATCTTCTGCCCCGCGTCGAGGAGCCCTTCCTCCCAGTGGGTGAGCCACCCGGGCATGCGCCCGATCGCGAAGAGCACCGGGAACATCTCGACGGGGAAGCCCATCGCCTGGTAGATGATCCCCGAGTAGAAGTCGACGTTCGGGTACAGCTTGTGGCTGACGAAGTACTCGTCCTCGAGCGCGATCTTCTCGAGCTCGAGCGCGATGTCGATGAGCGGGTTGCGGCCGGTGACCGCGAAGACCTGCTCGGCGACCCGCTTGATGAGCTTCGCGCGGGGGTCGTAGCTCTTGTACACGCGATGGCCGAAGCCCATGAGCCGCAGCTCGCCCCGCTTCACGCGGGCGACGTGCTCCGGGATCCGATCGACGCTGCCGATGTCCTCGAGCATCCGGAGGACCTGCTCGTTCGCGCCGCCGTGCAGCGGGCCGTTGAGGGCGCCGACGCCCGCGGCGACCGCCGAGTACGGGTCCGCGCGCGAGCTGCCGACGACGCGGACGGCGCTCGTCGAGCAGTTCTGCTCGTGGTCGGCGTGGAGGATGGACAG
>CAZSRI010000089.1:0-8796 GCA_964609145.1 uncultured Chloroflexota bacterium | reverse complement strand
CGCCGCTCGTCATCGCCTTCGCCGGCTACGCGACGCTCTTCACGGTGATCGTCGGGATGTTCGCGCTCGCCGCGGTCCTCTGCGCGACGCTGCCCGCGGGCGAGCCGGTGCAGGAGACCCTCGGCGTCGACGTGGCGGGAGAGGCGGTCGCGCGCGGGCGGCGCGACATCGGCGGCGCGCTGCGGGTCCTTCGCGACCGTCCGCGCATCGCCTGGTCGCTCGTGTACATCGCGGTGACGTACACGCTCGTCGCCGTCGCCGGCGCGCTCGCCCCCGGTTACGTGCGCGAGGTGCTGCTGCTCCCGGAGAAGTCGTTCGCCCTCCTCGTGGCGCCGGCGGGCATCGGCGTCGTCGCGGGGCTCGGCCTCCTCAACGTCACCGAGCGGCGCATCGGCCGCACCGCCGCCGTCCAGGGCGGGCTCGCGACGACGATCGTCGCGCTCATCGCGCTCGCCGGCGCGCGGCCGCTCGCGCTCATGGCCGGGCACGCGACCGTCGGCGGCGGCCTCGCAGGGCTGCCGTACTTCATCGGCCTCGTCGTCATCACGGCGTTCGTCTTCGGCCTCTCGTTCGCGTTCATCACGGTGCCGTCGATGACGACGATCCAGGAGGATCTCCCCGACCACGTTCGCGGCCGCGTCTTCGGGGTGCTGAACGTGCTCGTGTCGGTATTCAGCCTCCTGCCGCTGCTCGTCGTCGGCCCCGTCGCGGACATCTGGGGCATCGCGCCGGTGTTCCTCGGCGCCGCGGTGCTCGTCGGCGCGACGTGGGTCGCGGGTCGGCGCGTTCGCGCGGGCGTTCTCCCCGGATCGTGACCGGCTATACAGAGGAGCGCCAACTAGACTGAGGCCGGGTGCGTTCCTCCTCGGCGAGGTCCACGTTCCTCCGCTACCTCGGCCACCACACCCTGAAGCTCTTCGTCGGAGCCCTGCTGGTCACGGGGTCGTCGGTGCTCGCGGTCGTGCCGCCCCGCCTCATCGGCGCGGTCGTCGACGACGTGACGAAGGGGGCGCCGTTCGCGTCGCTCCTCGTCCTCACAGCGGGCATGGTCCTCGTGGCCATCGGCTCGTCCTCGATCCGCGGCCTCGGCCGCTACCAGATCATCGACGCGTCACGCCGGATGGAGTACGAGATGCGCGACGACCTGCTGGCGCACCTGCAGACCATGCACCTCGGCTACTTCCAGCGGCAGCGGATCGGCGACCTCATGGCGCGCCTCACGAACGACCTGCAGGCCGTGCGGCAGATGTACGGCTTCGGATCCCTCATGACGACGTCCACGACGACGACGCTGCTGTTCTCGCTCGCGTCGATGTTCCAGGTGAGCGTCAGGCTGACGCTCATCACGATGATCCTCGTCCCGATCGCGTCGGGAACGTTCTGGGCGATCGGACGGCGCGTCCAGCGCGAGTTCCGCGAGCTCCAGGGGCAGTTCGCGGAGCTCTCGACGAAGGCGCAGGAGAACTTCTCGGGGATCCGCGTCGTGAAGGCGTACACGCAGGAGCAGGCTGAGATCGGGCGATTCTCCGAGGTGAACCGCGAGTACGTCCGCGACGCCGTGGACGTCGCGAAGTACAACAGCCTGATCTGGCCGACGATGTCGCTCATGATCGGCGTCGCCGTCCTCGTGACGCTGTACGTCGGCGGGATCGACGCGGTCGAGGGCCGGATGACGATCGGCCAGCTCTCCGAGTTCATCGCCTACCTCGCCCTGCTCTCGTGGCCGATGATCGCCTTCGGCGAGATCACGAACATCTTCCAGCAGGGCTGGGCCTCGCTGCTGCGCCTCCAGGAGCTCTACGCGGCGACGCCCGCGATCGCCGACCCGGTCGATCCCGTCGCCGCGCCGATCCGCGGCGAGGTCGAGATGCGCAGCGTGACGTTCGCGTACGGGAACGCGATCGTGCTGCGCGACGTCAGCTTCCGCGTTCCCGCGGGTGCCTCGCTCGCCGTCGTCGGGCCCACCGGCGCCGGGAAGACGACGCTCGTGAACCTCATCCCGCGGCTCTTCGACGTCCAGCAGGGCGAGGTCCTCATCGACGGCGTGAACGTCAAGCGCTATCCGTTGCTGTGCCTGCGGCGGGCGATCGGGTACGTGCCGCAGGAGACGTTCCTCTTCTCGCTGCCGCTCCGCGAGAACGTGGGATTCGGTGCGGAACAGGCCCTCGATGAGGACCGGCTCGAGTGGGCCGCGGACGTCGCCCAGCTCGACAAGGACGTGGAGGACTTCCCCGCGCGCTACGACACGATGATCGGCGAGCGCGGCGTGACGCTCTCGGGCGGGCAGAAGCAGCGCGCGGCGATCGCGCGCGCCGTCGCGAAGGACCCGCGGATCCTCATCCTCGACGACGCCCTGTCATCGGTCGACACGTACACGGAGTCGGAGATCCTCCGCCGGCTGCGCGGCGTCATGCGCGAGCGCACGAGCATCGTCGTCGCGCACCGCATCTCGACGGTGAAGGACGCCGACGAGATCCTCGTGCTCGACGACGGTCGGATCGCGGAGCGGGGGACGCACCGCGAGCTGCTCGAGCAGAACGGGATCTACGCCCAGATGTACCGCCGACAGCTGCTCGAGGAGGAGCTCGACGTCGACCTCGAGCAGGCCGAGCACGCGCGCCGCATCGAGGGCGCCTGATGGCGCACGCGCACGGCGGGACAGGCTTCTTCCAGGAGGACGAGATCCTCGGCAAGGCGTACGACGCGCGCCTGACGAAGCGGCTCCTCGGCTACATGCGGCCCTACCTCGGGAGCGTCACCGTCGCGATCGCGCTCCTGCTGCTCCTGTCCGGGACGCAGATCCTGCCGCCGATCGTCGCGAAGTTCGTCATCGACGCGGCGATCACGCCCGCGGTGCAGGGCCAGATCCCGGCCGAGGAAGGCCTGCGGCGGCTCGCGGTCCTCGGCGTCGTGTACCTCATGGCGCTCCTCGCCAACTCGTCGTTGCGGTACGCGCAGACGCTCCTCACGATCGTCATCGGCCAGCGCGCCATGTACGACCTGCGGATGGAGCTGTTCGGGCACCTGCAGAGGCTCGCGCTCTCGTTCTTCGACCGCAACCCGGTCGGGCGGCTCATGACGCGGATCACGAACGACATCGACGCGCTCACCGAGATGGTGAGCCGCGGCGTCGTGTCGATCCTCGGCGACGTCACGGTCCTGCTCTTCGTGATGGCCACGATGATGGCGCTGGACCTGCGCCTGGCGGCCGTGACGTTCCTCGCGCTGCCGGTCGTCGTGGGTCTCACCGCGTACTTCCGCGGCCTCATGCGCGATTCCTTCCGCTCGATCCGCATCCGGCTCGCGCGCGTGAACGCCTACCTGAACGAGACGCTCTCCGGCATGGCCGTCGTGCAGCTGTTCACGCGCGAGCGCGCGACGTTCCGGCAGTTCGACGACCTGAACATGGACCTCTACCGCGCGAACGAGGGCGCCGTGCGGGCGATGAGCACGTTCCAGCCGTCGATCGACCTCACGCGCCAGGCGACGAGCGCCCTCCTCTTCCTCGTGGGCGGATGGCTCATCCTCGAGGGCCAGCTCACGGTCGGGACGCTGCTGGCGTTCTGGCAGCTCATCGAGCAGTTCTTCCGGCCGATCCTCGACCTGTCCGAGAAGTACAACATCATGCAGGCCGCGATGGCCTCGTCGGAGCGCGTGTTCCGTCTGCTCGACACGCCCGAGACGATCGTCGACCCGCCCGACCCCGTCGTGCTGCGGCACGTGCGCGGCGAGGTGACGTTCGAGCGCGTGTGGTTCTCGTACCAGCTCGCTGCCGAGAACGTCCTCGGGCGCGCCGTCCCGGCCGACGCGACGCGCGGCGAGGGCGCCGACGTGACGGCCGACTGGGTCCTGCGCGACGTCGAACTGCGTATCGCCGCCGGCGAGAGCGTCGCGATCGTCGGCGCGACCGGCGCGGGGAAGACCTCGACCATCAGCCTCATCTCGCGCTTCTACGACGTGCAGCGCGGCCGGATCCTGCTCGACGGCGTCGACATCCGCCGCCTCCGCCAGGCGGACCTCCGGCGGCACATCGGCGTCGTCCTGCAGGACCCGTTCATCTTCGCGGGGACGATCGCCTCGAACATCCGCCTGAGCGACGACTCGATCACCGACGAGCGCATGCGCGCCGCCGCGCGCTTCGTCAACGCGGACCACTTCATCGACCGGCTCCCCGACGGGTACGACACCGTCGTCACGGAGCGCGGCTCGATGCTGAGCGTCGGGCAGAAGCAGCTGCTCGCGTTCGCGCGCGCGATCGCGTTCAACCCGGAGATCCTCCTCGTCCTCGACGAGGCGACCTCCTCAGTGGACACGGAGACGGAACACCTCATCCAGGACGCGCTGACGAAGCTCTTGCGCGGCCGCACGTCGATCGTCATCGCCCATCGGCTATCGACGATCCAGAACGTCGACCGGATCATCGTCCTGCACAAGGGACGCGTCGTGGAGGTGGGAACGCACCGCGAGCTCCTCGCGGAGCGCGGCGTGTACCACCGCCTCTACGAGCTGCAGTACCGCGCACACCAGGCGGTGTAGCGCGTGAGGGGAGGCGCGCGCTTCGCCGCCGCCGCGCTGCTCGCCGCGGTGGTCCTCGCGTGCACCGCGGTCCCGCCGAGCGCCGTCCCGAGCGCCTCGGGACCGGTCGCGAGCGCGGCCGCCGTCGGGACGGCCAGCGCCGGCGCGTCCGGCCCGCTGCCCGCGAACGCGTTCCAGATCCTCCACACGAACGACATCCACGGCCGCCTCGACAGCGCGAGCGTCGTCACCGGCGCGGGCGCGGTCGACCAGGGCGGGATGGCCCTCCTCGCCGGGATGATCGATCGCGAGCGCGCCCGCGCGCCCGAGCGGACGCTCCTCCTCGACGGTGGCGACGCGTGGGTCGGCCAGCTCATCTCGGCGATCGACCACGGACGCGCGGTCGTCCAGGCGATGTCCATGATCGGCTACGACGCGATGGCGCTCGGCAACCACGACTTCGACTGGGGCCAGGACGAGCTGCTCGCGCGCGCGAAGGAGGCGACGTTCCCGTTCCTCGCGGCGAACCTCGTGGCGGAGGCGACCGGCGCGGTCCCGGCGTTCGCGAAGCCGTACATCGTGAAGGACGTCGGCGTCGCGAAGGTCGGGATCATCGGCCTGACGTACCCGAGCGCGTCGATCATCAAGGCCGCGAGCGTGAAGGGCCTGCGCTTCCTCCCCGCGGTGGACAGCGTGAAGAAGGTCCTGCCCGAGGTGAAGGCGAAGGCCGACGTCATCGTCGTCCTCTCGCACCTGGGGATCGAGGGCGGGACGGCGAGGATCGGCGGCGGCGATACCGCGCTCGCCGAGGCCGTGCCGGACATCGACGTCATCGTCGGTGCGCACGACCACCTTGCGTTCAACGTCCCGCGCGTCGTCGGTCGCACGCGGATCCTCCAAGCGGCCTCGTACGCGCAGGACCTCGGACGCGTCGCGATCACCGTCGATCCCGCGACGCGCAAGGTGACCGGCGTCCAGAACGCCGCGATCCTCCTCCCCGTCCTCTCGAACGCCGCGACGCCCGACCCGAAGGTCGCCGCGCTCGTCTCGGCGCGCCGCGCGGCCGCGGACGCGGTGGGGAAGACGGTCGTGGGCACCGCGGCGGGCGAGCTCGAGCAGAGCCGCGAGATGGATTCCCCGCTCGGGAACGTCGTCGCCGACGCGCTCCTCGACTACGGCCGCGAACAGGGCTGGAAGAGCGACGTCGCGTTCTACAACGGCGCGGGCATCCGGGCCTCGATCCCGAAGGGCGACTTCACGTACGCGAAGCTCGCCGAGGTCCTGCCGTTCCAGAACACCGTCGTGAGCGTCGACCTCACGGGCGCGGCGCTGCGCGAGGTGCTCGAAGGCATGGCGGGCTCGGCGGGGCGGCTGTTCATGTCGGGCGGGACGATGCGCTACCGCTTCGCGAACCCGCCCGGAAAGCGGGTCCTGGACGCGACCGTCGGCGGGGCACCGATCGATCCCGCGCGCGTCTACCACGTCGCGACGATCGACTACCTCCTGGGCGGCGGCGACGGGCACGCCGAGTTCGCGAAGGGGACGAACGTCGTGTACGGCGACCTCGACGTCGAGGTCGTCGCCGCGTATGCGAAGGCGCACTCGCCGCTCCCGGCGACGAGCCCCGGCCGGGTCACCCAGGAATGAGCGCGGATCCTCTCGACGTCGCGATCGGCGCCGCGCTCGACGCGGGCGACGAGCTCATGCGGCGATGGCGGCTCCCCGACTCCGGACGGACGTTCAAGAGCAGCGCAACGGACGAGGTGAGCGACGCCGACCGCGCCGCGGAGGCCCTGATCATCGACAGGCTGAGATCGGCGTTCCCCCGCGACGAGATCGTGTCGGAAGAGGCGGGCGGGTCCGTCGGGACGAGCGGTCGGCGCTGGCTCGTCGACCCGCTCGACGGGACCATCAACTGGCTCTACCGCATCCCTCGCTGGTCCGTGACGATCGCGTGCGCCGACGACCGCTACACGCTCGCGGGCGTCGTGTACGACCCGGTCCTCCGCGAGCTGTATCACGCACGGCGCGACCAAGGCGCGTGGCTCTCGCTCGTCGGCTCGGGCCGCGAGCTCGGAGAGCCGCGGCGCCTCGCCGTCACGACGATCACGGACCTCTCGCTCGCGCTCCTGGCCGATGGGTTCTCGTACGACGCCGAGGAGCGCCGCGAGCAGGCGCGCCGCGAGGTGTCGATCCTGCCGCGCGTGCGCGACGTGCGTCGGATGGGCTCGGCCGCGCTGGATCTGGCGAACGTGGCAGCCGCACGTGTGGACTGCTATGGCGAGTCGGGCGGCCACGAGTGGGACTGGGCCGCGGGGAGCCTGCTCGTGACTGAGGCCGGCGGCAAGGTGAGCGAAGGGCCGGGCGTTCGCGCGGACGCTCCGACGCTCATCGCGAGCGGTCCGGGCATCCACGACGCGCTCGTCGCGCTCATCCGTTCCGTGCAAATGCCGTAGCGCCTCCCTATGCTCGCTATCGAGATGGCGCTCGATCGGAAGGAGAAGCCCCCCGCCGCGCCGCTCCACTTCGAGATCGCCGACGCGCTGAGCCGCCGGCCCACCACCGCCCAGACCGGCCTCGGCGCCCCCGACGAGATCGGATCGATCCGGACGGGCGCGATCGCGAACGAGGACAACGTCGTCTTCTCGACGCTGCGCGATCTCTTCTCATGGGCGCGCTCACGGAGCCCATGGCCGCTCGGCTACGGCCTCGCGTGCTGCGCCATCGAGATGATGGCGACGGGTGCGTCGCACCACGACATGGCGCGGTTCGGCGCGGAGGTGTTCCGCGCGAGCCCGCGCCAGGCCGACGTGATGATCGTCGCCGGCACCGTCACCCACAAGATGGCCCCGCGGCTCCGGCGGCTCTACGAGCAGATGCCCGAGCCGAAGTGGGTCATCGCGATGGGCAACTGCGCGTCGTCCGGCGGCGAGTTCTGGGACAGCTACGCGACGCTGCAGGGCGTCGACACCGTCGTGCCCGTCGACGTGTACGTGCCGGGGTGCCCGCCGCGCCCCGAGGCGCTCCTCGAAGGCATCCTGCGGCTCCGCGAGAAGGTGGCCCGGGGAGGGTGACGCTCACCGACGCGGAGGTCCGCCGGCTGCAGGAAGGCGGCGTTCCGGCCGAGGAGCTCCCCGCTCCCGGCGTGCCCGCGACGAGCGAGCTCCAGACCGAGGAGCTCATCCTCAACATGGGCCCGCAGCATCCCTCGACCCACGGCGTCCTGCGGATGGTGCTGAAGCTCAACGGCGAGAAGGTCGTGAAGTGCGAGCTCGTCATGGGATACCTGCACCGCGGCCTCGAGAAGATCTTCGAATGGCGGACGTACCACCAGGGTCCGCGCTACGCCGACCAGTCCGACTACGTCTCGAACATGCTGAACGAGCACGCCTACGCCGGCGCCGCCGAGGCGATCGGCGGGATCGAGGTACCGCGCCGGGCCGAGTTCCTGCGCGTCATCGTCGACGAGCTCTCCCGCGGGGCGTCGCACCTCCTCTGGCTCGGGACGTTCGGCCTCGACCTCGGGGCGGCGACGCCGTTCCTGTGGTGCATGCGCGACCGCGAGCAGATCCTCGACATGTTCGAGGAGATCTGCGGCTCGCGGCTGAACTTCAACTACTACCGGCCGGGCGGGCTCCTCTACGACCTCCCGCCCGGCATGCTCGGCAAGATCTCGCGATTCCTCGACCGCTGGGAGAAGGCGATCGACGCGGACTACCGCGAGATCCTCGAGGGGAACGAGATCTTCCTCGAGCGCACGGTCGGCGTCGGCGTCATCCCGCGTGACGTCGCGCTCCAGTACGGGCTCACCGGCCCGATGGCGCGCGGCTCGGGCGTCGACTTCGACCTGCGGCGCGACCGGCCGTACTCGATCTACCCGGAGCTGAAGACCCTCGCGCCGGTCGTGCGCAGCGAGGGCGACGCGTTCGCGCGCTACCTGGTGCGCGTGGACGAGATGAAGCTGTCGATCGCGCTCATCCGCGAGGCGATCGACAAGCTGCCCGGGGGCCCGGTCCGCGCCCGCCTCGGCCACGTGTGGAAGGCGCCGCGAGGCGAGGCGTACTACACCGTCGAGAGCTCGAAGGGCGAGGTCGGGTTCTACATGATCAGCCAGGGGGGGTCGAGCCCGAATCCCTTCCGCGCGAAGATGCGCGGCGCGTCCTTCATGAACCTGCAGGTCCTCCCGTGGCTCCTGGAGGGCCGTCTCATCGCCGACTGCGTGGCCGTGCTCGGCTCGATCGACATCGTTTTCGGAGAGGTTGACCGCTAATGGCCGTTCGC
>CAZSRI010000088.1:0-9234 GCA_964609145.1 uncultured Chloroflexota bacterium | reverse complement strand
TCGCGACGTCGCTCGCGCGCATGAACCGCAGGCTCGGCTCCTTCGCGAGGCAGCGCAGCACGATCGGATCGAGCTCCTTCGGCAGGGACGGGCGCAGATGGCTCGGCGGGACGGGCTGGCGCACGACGTGGTCGCGCAGCAGCACCGCGGGATTCGCGCTCGTGAACGGCGGACGGCCGACGAGCATCTCGTACAGCACGAGCCCGAGCCCGTAGATGTCGCTCGCCGGCGTGACGGGTTTGCCCTCGATGCGCTCCGGTGCGACGTACATCGCCGTCGCGAAGAGCTGCGGCGTCGAGGCGTCCTCGGCGGGCGTACGCGCGATCCCGAAGTCGGCGATCTTCGCGTGCCCGTCCTCGGTGAGGAGGACGTTCGAGGGCTTGAGGTCGGCGTGCACGATCCCGCGCGAGTGCGCGAAGGCGAGCCCGCTCGCGATCTCGGTCGCGAAGCGCACCGCGTCGGCGACGCTCTGCGGGCCGTCGCGCTCGATGCGCTGCCTCAGCGACATCCCGGGGAGATGCTCCATGACGATGTACGGGAGGCCGTCGACCTCGCCCACGTCGTGGATCGCGACGATGTAGGGGTTCGAGAGCTTCGCGAGCGCCTGCGCCTCGCGCGTGAACAGCTTCCGCAGCTGGCCGTCGCTCGCGGCCTGCGGGTCGAGCACCTTCACGGCGACGTCGCGCTTCGCCGCCTCGTCGAAGGCGCGGTAGACAGACGAGGTCCCGCCCACGCCGATAGGCTCGACGATCCGGTAGCGCTGATCGAGGATCCGATCCACTGCGAGATCCACCCTCACCCGCGGGCTCGTCGCCCCGGCCGGGGCGATGGCGCCCATAGCATCGCGCGTCGCACCGAACGCCCGGACGAATGGCCCCGACATGCCTTTCGCTCCAGAGCCCCTCGCTTGCCCGCCGACCCCGTGAACGCGGCTCGCGACGGGGCGTTATGCGGCGCTCTCAGCTGGCCTGTCCTGGTACTTGGGTACGATGCGAGTGCAGGTGAGGATCGCCTTCGCGGCCGCCGAGGTCGCTCCGTACGCCAAGGTCGGGGGCCTCGCCGACGTCGCGGGCTCCCTCCCGCAGGCGCTCGCCTCCCTCGGGCACGACGTCTCGGTCTACCTGCCCTTCCACCGCTCGATCGACGCGGAGAAGTGGGGGATACCCGTCGCAATAGCGACGCGCTCCGTGCCGTACGGCCGCTCGCGCGTCCGCGTGGCCTATCCGCACGTCGTGCGCGCCGGCGTGCGCGTCGTCCTGGTGCGCAACGACCTCCGCATCGGCCGTCCCGCGGTCTACGGCGCCCCCGACGACGCGAAGCGGTACGCGCTCTTCGCGCGCGCGGTCGCGGAGGATCTCGTCGAAGCGAAGCCCGACGTCGTCCACGCCCACGACTGGCACACCGGGCTGCTCGTGCCGCTCGTCGCGACGCGCTACCGCGCGCTGCGCGCCGCGGCCACCGTCTTCACGATCCACAACCTCGCCTACCAGGGCCAGAGCAGCGCCGGGGTCCTCGACCTCGTCGGGCTCCCGAAGCGCCGCCTCGACGTCGAGGCGCGCGGCCAGGTGAACCCGATGGCCCGCGCGATAGCGGGCGCCGACATCGTGAGCACCGTGAGCCAGCGCTACGCGCACGAGATCCTCACGCCGGAATTCGGAGCGGGTCTACAAGACCTCCTTCGCTCGCGCGCCGAGGACCTCTGGGGGATCGTGAACGGCATCGACGTGGCCCTCTTCGATCCCGCGACGGACCGCCACATCCCCGCGCGCTACTCGCTCGCGGACATGCGCGGGAAGGCGCAGGACAAGGCGGCGCTCCAGAAGGAGCTCGGCCTCGCGGTGGGGACGTCGATCCCGCTGCTCGGCGTCATCGGCCGCCTCGTGGAGCAGAAGGGGATCGACATCCTCACGCCGGTCGCGCCGGAGATCCTGCGCGCGGGCGCGCAGATCGTCGTGCTCGGGACGGGCGAGCCGAAGTACGAGGCGATGTGGAAGGAGCTCGCGGAGCGGCATCGCGGGACGCTCTCGCTCACGCTCGGGTTCGACGCCGCGCTCGCGCAGCGGATCTACGCCGCGTCCGACATGTTCCTCATGCCGTCGCGGTTCGAGCCGTGCGGCCTCGGACAGCTCATCTCGTTCCGCTACGGGACCGTCCCGGTCGTGCGGTCCGTCGGCGGACTCGCCGACACAGTGCGCGACGCCGACGCCGATGCGCGCCGCGGGACCGGCTTCGCGTTCGGCGACTACGCCGCGGCCGCGCTCGGCGACGCGGTGCGCCGCGCGATCCGCGCGTACCGTGACGAGGCGCGCTGGAGCGCGCTGCGCGAGCGGGTGATGAGGCTCGACCATTCCTGGACGGCGTCCGCGAAGCGCTACGTCGAGATGTACGAGGCTGCCCGAGCCGCGCGACGCGCCGCATGAGTCACCCCCATCGGCGGCCCCGATGACGGTCGCCCCCGCCGCGACGGTCGTCGACCTCCAGGAGCGGATCGCGCGCCTTCCGGCCGCCTCGCGCGCCGCCGCGGAGCGCATCTACCGCGTGACGACGACGGTCGGCCGGCTCGACCCGCCGCCCGAGATGCACGCGTGGACCCGGAAGCTGTTCGGCTCCATCGACGCCGTCCGCGAGCAGCGGATCGTGCGCGTGACCGATCTCGTGACGTTCGAGGGCGCCCTCTTCAACGAGCTGCGCGCGCGCCGCCCGATGGAGGTGAAGGGCATCGACGAGGTGCGCAAGACGATCGAGGCCGCGCGCGACGACCCCTTCTGCCACCCCGACACGGGCACGCCGTCGGACACGTTCGGCCGCGTCCGCGGCGACGGCGGCGTCACCGCGTCGAACATCGCGAAGTACGACGGCGCGCACGGCGTCCTCGTGTTCGCGGAGCACGACCCGCTCGCGCCGGTCGGCGAGGCCGCGCTGCGGGGCCACTTCGCGGCGGCGCGGACGTGGGCCGAGCGCGCGCTCGCCGCCGATCCGTCCGCGCCCTACTGGTTCCTCATGTGGAACTCTTTGTGGCGCGCGGGCGGCTCGATCGTGCACGCGCACATGCAGATGACGATGACGAAGGGCATGCACTACCCGAAGGTCGAGGGCCTCCGGCGCGCGGCGATCGCGTACCGCGAGCGGTACGGCGCGGACTACTTCGAGGACAGGTGGGCGGTCCACCGCGACCTCGCGCTCGGCACCGAGGTGGCGGGCGCTCGCCTGTTCGCCTCGCTGACGCCCGTCAAGGAGCGCGAGGTGGTCGTCATGGGTCGACCGGGCTCCGACGAGCGCGCTCTCGTCGGCGCGCTCGCGAAGGCGCTCGAGGCGCATCGCGCCGCCGGCGTGGTCGCGTACAACGTCGCCGTGTACCTCCCGCCGCTGACCGCCGACGGCCAGGACTGGTCCGGCTTCCCCCCGATGGCCCGGCTGGTCGACCGCGGCGACCCCGGCAACAAGACGAGCGACATCGGCGCGATGGAGCTCTATGCCGCGAGCGTCATCGCGAGCGATCCCTTCGTCGTCGCCGCCTCGCTGCGCGCATAACGAACACTGCTGCGCTATTGACGGTCGCTCGCCGACATTCCTACTCTGCGACCGATGGCTGATGCGACCTTCGTATCGCGGCGGGACAGCGCGTTCAGAGGGTTCCCGCCGGCATCGGCCCAGGTCGCGCTCGTCGTCCCCTTCCTCGGCGACCTCGCCGTGTGGATCCGCCGGCCCGAACGGCGCGGATGGGAGCTGCCCTCGAGCGCGCGGCGCAACGGCGAGACGATCCTCGAGGTGGCGAAGCGTGAGCTGTGGACGTCGACGCGGCTCGTCCCGCAGCGGCTCGACCTGCTCGGGGCCGTCCGGCAGGAGCTTCCCCGTCCGGTGACCTCGTATGTGTACATGTGCGACGTCTACGATCTTCCGTGGGCACATGATCTTCCCGAAGGCGTGGCGGAGGCGGGCGTGTTCCGCGGCGAGCCGCGCCCGTTGGTGACCGAGTGGATGCAGCTCTGCCTGGAGGCGGCGCTTCGCGCTCGGAGGACGGGACTCCGGTAGGCCTCCCCGCGCCGTGGCCGCGGCCGTGGAGCCTCGCGGGCCTCGTCGCGACCGCCGTGGGCGCGTTCGCCGCGGCGATCGCCGCGTCGACCGTCCTCATCCTCGCGTCCGGGATGCTGCGATCGCCCACGGACGCGCTCTCGGCCGACGGCATCTTCGTCCTGGCGGTCGCGAGCGACGGAGCGCTGCTCGTCGCGCTCATGGCGATCGGCCGCGCGACGCTCGCGCTGCGTCCGGGCGACCTCGGCTTCAGGCGCCCTTCGCGCGACGCGCTCCGCGCCGCCGCGGCGACCGCGGGCGCGCTGTGGGTCGCGTCGATCGCGGTGAACGCGGTCCAGACCGCGCTCGCGGGACCGCATCCGCAGGCGCTCGTCCTCACGATCTCCGCGCACACCGGGCCGCTCGCGCTCGCGCTCGACCTCGCGACGGGCGGCGTCGTGGCGCCGATCGCGGAGGAAACGCTGTACCGCGGGCTCATCTTCGCGGGCCTCGCGCAGCGCATGCCGATGGCGGCGGCCGCGGCGATCAGCGCGTTCCTCTTCGCGATCTCACACGGGGTCGGCGTGCTGCTGCCGATCTTCGTCCTGGGGCTCGGCCTCGCCTACGTCTACGCGCGTACGCGGACGATATGGGCGCCGATGCTCACGCACGCGCTCATCAACACGATCTCGCTCGTGCTCGTGTTCGCCTTGCCGAAAGGGCTTCTCTGACCGCGCGCTACTTGACCGTCACGTACCAGAAGACGCCGTAGTCCTCGAGCCACTGCGCGCCCTCGACGAGCGGGCGGATCGAGAGGCGGTACGTGCCCGGCGTCGACGGCGCCTTCACGCTGAACTGGAACCACGCCACCTGTCCCGGACCGACGTAGTCGGCGGGCTGGACCGCGACCCTGTTGTACCGGGGCCAACCGGTGTCGGGCGACCCCATCGTGCCGTCACCGCCGAGAGCGCTCGGGCGGTCCTGGCCCGGCTCCGGCTCCCACGTGCCGAGGTACGCGACCTGGCCCATGCGCCCGAGGACCCACCCGTACGACCCCGAGTTGTAGAACGCGACCACCGCGGTCGCGGTCGAGCCGGGGCAGAGCGTCGGGTAGCCGCTCTGCCCGTACCACGCGGCGTGGAAGCCACCGATGCCGGCGGGGACCGTCGCGGGCGGCGCGATGCCGGGCCCGACCGAGTCCTGGCAGGCGCCGCCGGTCGCGGCGCTCGCGGTCGTGACCTGGCCGGCGGTGACGGTGGCCGTGTACGTCGCGCCGCCGGCGGCGATCGTGTACGTCCCCGGCGCGACGCCGACGAAGCCGAACCAGCCGCTCGCGTCCGTCGTCGTCGTGCGCACGGCCGCGCCGCTCGCATCGCGGAGCGTCACGCTCCCGTGGGCGACCGAGGTCGTCCCCCGGATCAGGCCCGTCGTCGGCCGTGCCTTCCACGGCATCGTCGGCACGGCCGCGGGCGAGGCGAAGATCGGCGGCGTGATCGGATCGTCGCCGCTCGGCTGCGTGAGCGCCGCCGTGAGCTCGGCGCGGCTCACCTCGCTCGACCGCGTCCCCGACGCCGCGAGCGTGTCGGGGTTGCGGTACGAGTACCCCGCCCACCCGATCGCGCTCTTCCCGGACGAGCTGCCGGGAAGGAGGGCCATCCGGATCTGCCGGACGCTCGCCGCGATGTCGTTCAGATAGAGCGCGCTGCCGATCGCCGCCTGCCGGTCGTACTGCTGCTCCTTCGCGTACTCGTTCCACTCGAGGTACTGCTGCCGCTGCGCCGCGTCCGAGTCGCGCTTGTATGCCATCGGGACGTTCAGGTCGAGGATCCCCTCGCGCATCCACCCGACCCAGTCCTGCAGGAGCTCGGCGTAGGTGCGCGTGCTCGTCCAGCCGCCCTGCGACTGCGGACCGCCGCCGTACGCGATCGTGTCGGCGCTCACGCGGATGCCGGGGCGGAGCGCCGTCGCCTCGACGTAGATCCGCCGGACGACGTCGGTGACGCGGTCGCGGCGCCACCGCGTCCACTGGGCGTCGCTCGGCGACGGGGTGTCGGAGCGGCCCGTCTCGGCGCGGAACCGCGCGAGCGCCGTGGGGTTGTAACCCCATGACGGCACGTTCGTCCCGAGGTTGTCGTCGGGGTAGCGGATACGGTCGAGGTTGATGCCGTCGACGTCGTAGCCGCGGACGATGCTGAGCGCCATGTTCACGACGTACGAGGCCGCGTCCGGATGGCCGAGGTCGAAGAAGTACTCCTGCCCGATCCGGTCGAGGCCGTCTGAGCGCTTCGTCAGCCAGTAGTCCGTCCCGGTCGCCGACAGTCCGTGCCTGTTGAAGGCGTGGTCCGGCGACGTCGGCGCCGAGGGCCCCTGCCACATCCCCGTCACGATCACCCACGCGTCGACCTCGATGCCCTGCGCGTGCGCCTTCGCGATGAGCGTGGCGAGCGGATCGAACGGCGCGGCGGCGATGGGCGCGTCGGTGCGCGGGACGCTCGCGTTGTTGCAGAAGCAGTCGGCGCGGCGGACGACCTGCGCGACGATCGCGTTCATGTTCGCGGCCTTCACCGCCGCGACGAGCGCGTCGATCTGCGCGTCGTCGTAGATCCCGGCGCCGAAGCCGTCGACGAAGTAAGCGCGCCATTGTCCGACCTCGCTCGCGGCAAAGCCGCTCGCTCGGCTCGTGTACTCGACCTCGTTCGACCGTGCTACCTCGCTCACTGGCGCTCGCTCGGTCACGGCCGCCTCGGTCTGCGCGCCCGAGGCACGGTCGGCCACCGCGGATCCGGTCATGCCGAGACCGATGAGCGCGCAGACGGACAGGAACGCCGACGCGACCTTCTTCACACTGGATGCATCGTGCGCTCGCACGGTCCGTTGCGGCGGGGTGCGAGTGCTAGACTCGAGCGAGCCCTTTAAGGACCGGTCCCTGTGAGGCCGGGAAGGGAGGCGGCTCTTGGGTGTCATCCTGTCCGCCGACGACGTCCGTCGGGCCGTCGCGCGCATCGCCCACGAGATCGTGGAGCGCGACCGCGACCCCTCCCGCATCGCCCTCATCGGCGTCCGCTCGCGCGGCGACGTGCTCGCCGTGCGGCTGCGCGACGCGATCGAGCGCAACGAAGGCGTTCGCCTGCCGCTCGGCGCGCTCGACATCACGCTCTACCGCGACGACCTGACGCGCATCGGCCACGCGCCCGTCGTCCGCACGACCGAGATCCCCTTCTCGGTCGACGACCGCCTCGTCGTTCTCGTCGACGACGTCCTCTTCACCGGCCGCACGATCCGCGCGGCGATGGATGCGCTCGTCGACTTCGGACGGCCGCGCGCCGTCCGGCTCGCCGTGCTCGTCGACCGCGGCCACCGCGAGCTGCCGATCCGCGCCGACCACGTGGGCAAGAACGTCCCGACGCAGCCGGGCGACGACGTGCGCGTCCACCTCGTCGAGATCGACGGCCGCGACGAGGTCGAGCTCGTGAAGGCAGAGGTGACGGTGTGACGCAGGCGTGGACGCGCCGCCACGTCCTCGCGACCGACGACTGGTCGCGCGAGGAGATCGAGACCGTGCTCGGCCAGGGCGAGGCGATGCTCGAGGTCCTCGCGCGCCCGATCCGGCGCACGCCCGCGCTGCGCGGCCGCACGGTCGTCCTCTTCTTCGCCGAGGCCTCGACGCGCACGCGCATCTCGTTCGAGCTCGCGGCCAAGGCGCTCTCCGCCGACACGTCGATCATCACGGCGTCGGGCTCGTCGATCGAGAAGGGCGAGACGCTCCTCGATACCGTGCGCACGCTGCAGGCGCTCGGCGCGGACATCGTCGTCATGCGCCATGCCGCGGCCGGCGCGCCGTACTTCGTCGCGCGGCGGATCTCGAGCGCGGTCATCAACGCCGGCGACGGCTGGCACGCGCATCCGACGCAGGGCCTCCTCGACGCGCTCACGCTGCGCACGGCGCTCGGCGACCTCGACGGCAAGCGGATCGTCATCGTGGGCGACGTCCTGCACAGCCGCGTGGCGCGCTCGGACGTGCACACGCTGGTGCCCCTCGGCGCGGAGGTCACGCTCTCGGGGCCGCCGACCCTCATGCCGAGCGCGTGGCGCTGCGGCCAGCTTCCGCGCGGCGTCTCGTTCGAAGAGGGCGTCGACCGCGCGCTCGACGGAGCCCACGCGGTCATCGCGCTGCGGCTCCAGCGCGAGAGGCAGGAGGCCGGACTCCTCCCGTCGCTGCGCGAGTACGCGCTCACCTGGGGCCTCACCGAGGCGCGCGTCGCGCGCATGCGCCCCCAGGCGCCCGTCCTGCACCCCGGACCGATGAACGAGGGGATCGAGATCGAGGCCGCCGTCGCGCACGGCGCGCGCTCGCTCATCGAGCGCCAGGTGACGAACGGCGTCGCGATCCGCATGGCGCTCCTCCATCTCCTCGCCTATTCATCGCAGGGGGCTTCGCCCCCTTCCACCCCCGGGTCCCACGCCGCGGAGGCGATCCCGTGATCGTCACGAAGGTGCGCCGCATCGGCGCGGACGGCCGCGAGCGGATCCTCGACGTTCGCATCGGCGAGGGGGCCGGGCGCGTCGACGGGACCGGGCTCCTCGCGCTGCCTGGGCTCATCGACCTGCACGCACACCTGCGCGAGCCCGGCTACGAGGAGTCCGAGACGATCGCGACCGGTGCGCGCGCGGCGCTCCGCGGCGGATTCACCACCGTCTGCGCCATGGCCAACACGATGCCCGCGATCGATACGCCGGGCCTCGTCGCGGACGTGCTGGCGCGCGCCCGGGCCGCTCGCGCGGCGCGCGTGCTGCCGGTCGCGGCGATCAGCCGCGGGCGCACAGGCCGGGAGCTCGCGGACCTCGTCGAGCTCGCGGCCGCCGGCGCGGTCGCGTTCTCCGACGACGGCGACCCCGTCGACGACGCGCGCCTCTTCCGCAGCGCCCTCGAGTACGCGCACGCGGCGGGGCGGCCCGTGATGGACCACCCGCAGGACCGCGCGCTCGCGGGGAAGGGCGTCATGCACGAGGGCGCGGTCTCGGCGGCGCTCGGCTTGCCGGGGATCCCCGCGGCCGCGGAGGAGACGGCCGTGGCGCGCGACCTCGCGGTCGCGAAGCTCACCGGCGGACGCCTCCACGTGCAGCACGTGAGCACCGCCGGGTCGCTCGAGCTCGTGCGCCGCGCGAAGGCCGAAGGCGTGCGCGTCACCTACGAGGTCACGCCGCATCACCTCGCGATGACCG
>CAZSRI010000087.1:0-9316 GCA_964609145.1 uncultured Chloroflexota bacterium | reverse complement strand
CTGCACGACTATATCGCCACGAGGCAGGGGTGGGTCATGTAGGGGCGTGCGGGCGGCCCAGGCGGCGGCTGCGGGGGTCGTCTGGCGGGGCGCCGCCGTGCGCATGTTCGACGCGCGGGGCGGCGCGCTGCGGGACCCGACCGGAGTGGCGCCGGGCGGCCTGCGCGGGGGCTGGTACCCGTTCTGGTCGGCCGCGGTCATCGCCGCCGCGGGCGTCCTCGTCGCCATCCGCTCGGCCACGACCCCGCAGCCGGCGGAGGGCGTCTTCCGCGACCGCGGCCGATTCGTCGACCTCCTCCGCTTCGTCGTGCCAATGGCCCTCGCGACGTGGCTCATGTCGCCGGGCCTCCTCGGCTTCTACCTCGCGAGCGGCCTGTACGTCGCGTACTACGCCGGCGTCGTCGCGCGCTACCGCTGGTGGGTGTCGCTCGCCTCGGGTGCGGCGATCCCGGTGGCCACGTACCTCGTGTTCGAGATCGGCTTCAGCGCGCTCCTGCCAAAGAGCTTCCTCTATCCGGGGTCGCCCTTCTGATGGACGTCCTCGGATCGCTCGGCGGCGGCTTCCTCATCGCGCTCCAGCCGGGCAACGTCATCTTCCTGCTGGCCGGATGCCTCCTCGGCCTCATCATCGGCGTCCTCCCCGGGCTGGGAGGCACGAGCGGCGTCGCGATCCTGCTGCCGATCAGCGTGTACATCGCGCGGGACAACAGCCCCACGACGGCGATCATCTTCCTCGCCGGCATCTACTGGGGCGCGCTGTTCGGCGGCGTCGTCACCTCGATCCTGTTCAACATCCCGGGGGAGCCGTGGGCCGTCGCCCTTCTCTTCGACGGCTATCCGCTCGCGAAGCGCAAGGGCAAGCCGGGGGTCGCGCTGTCGAGCTCGTTCCTCGCGTCGTGGGTCGGCGCCTTCTTCGCGACGATCCTGCTCACCTTCCTGGCGAAGGAGCTCGCCGACGTCGCGATCCGCTTCGGCCCCGCCGAGCTGTTCGCGATCTTCGTGCTGTCCTTCGCCACGCTCATCGGGCTCGGAGCGGAATCCCCGATGAAGGCCGTGATGATGGTCGCGTTCGGTCTGCTCCTCGCCGCGGTCGGCTTCGACACGATCAGTGGCGAGCCGCGCCTCACGTTCGGCCAGCTCACGCTGCTGTCCGGCATCGGGTTCGTGCCGGTCACGATCGGGCTCTTCGGGATCGGCGAGATCATCGCCTCAGCGGACGAGGCCGGGATCGGCTACGTCGAGCGGATCGCCGCCCGCGTCGGCTTGAGGGACGTCCTCGAGACGCTCGGCGCCCTGAAGACGCGCATCTGGCTCGTGATCGCGAACGGCGTGATCGGCTTCTTCTTCGGGAGCCTCCCCGGGCACGGCGCGACCGCGGGATCGTTCCTCGGCTACGGCCTGGCGCGCCAGTGGTCGGCGAACAAGGCGGAGTTCGGCAAGGGCGAGATCTCGGGGATCATGGCCCCCCAGGCGGCCGCCGACGCCTCCGCCGTCGGCTCGCTCGTTCCCATGCTCTCTCTCGGCGTTCCGGGCTCGCCGACGAGCGCGGTCCTCATGGCCGGCCTGTTCATCTGGGGCCTCCAGCCGGGCCCGCTGCTCTTCGTGGAGCACCCCGAATTCGTCTGGGGTCTCATCGCGAGCATCTACCTCGGACACTTCCTCACGTTCCTCGTGACCCTGTCCTCTGTGCCGCTGCTGGCGCTGATCATGCGGGCGCCGCACGGGATCCTCACGCCGTTCATCGTCATCGTCTCGGTCATCGGGGCGTACTCGCTGAACAACGACATGAAGGACGTCGCGATCACGATCCTCTTCGGGATCATCGGCTACTGGCTGCGCAAGATGAAGTACCCGCTCGCGCCGCTCGTCGTCGCGCTCGTCCTCGGCGACTCGACGGAGCGCGAGCTCCGCAAAGCGCTCATCGGCAGCCACGGTGACCCCACGGTCTTCATCACGAGCCCCATCTCCGGCATCCTCCTCGCGCTCTCGGTGCTCCTCCTGGCCTGGCCGATCATCGGCCGCGCGCTCGCGCGTCTGCGGCCCGCGGCGCTCCCGACGGTGCCGGCGAAGTGAGCCCGCTCGAGGTCGTCGTCCTGGTCGCGGCCTTCGCGCTGATCCTCGCCGGCGCCGAGTTCTTCACGAACGGGATCGAGTGGCTCGGGATCAAGCTCGGGCTCTCGGAGGGCGCGACGGGCAGCATCCTCGCGGCGATCGGCACGGCGACGCCCGAGACGCTCATCCCGGTCGTCGCCATCCTGTTCACGAACAGCGTGAATGCCGACGAGATCGGCGTGGGCGCGATCCTCGGCGCGCCGTTCATGCTCGGGACGCTCGTCATGCTGCTCATCGGCGTGACGGCGTACACGCTCCGGACGCGCCGCCGCCGGAACACGCTCCGGGTCGACGCGGCGCACGCGAGCCGCGACCTCGGGTTCTTCCTCGTCCTCTACACGGTCGCCGTCGCCCTCGCGGTCCTGCCGGCCCAGCTGCACTTCGTCAAGGGGTACGTCGGCTGGATCTTCCTCCCGTCCTACTTCCTCTATCTCTTCCTCGTCCTCCGGACACCGAAGCGCGAGACGGCGGTCGACATCGAGGAGGAGCGCGAAGAGGAGGAGGCCTTCGAAGAGCTCACCTTCGCGGCCTACCTGAAGCGGCTCGGGCTGAAGGTGCGCCCCGCGGCCCCGTCCCTCCTGCTGGTGCTCGTCCAGGTGCTGGTCTCGTTCGCCGGGATCGTGTACGGCGCGCGGCTGTTCGCGGACTTCGTCGACGTCTTCTCGAAAGCGATGGGCTTCGACACGCTGCTCGTCGCGCTCGTCCTCGCGCCGCTCGCCACGGAGCTGCCCGAGGCCGCGAACAGCCTCATCTGGACGAAGGACGGCAAGGACGTCATCGCGCTCGGGAACGTCGCGGGCGCGATGGTCTTCCAGTCGACGATCCCCGTCACCATCGGCGTGCTCCTCACGCCGTGGCAGCTCGGCACGTACGGGACGATCGCCGCGGTGTTCGCGCTCCTCTCGGGTCTGCTCATCTGGGCGCAGATCCGCGTGCGCGCGACGCAGAACTCGCTCCCGCTCTCGTCGCTCATGCTGGGCGGGAGCCTGTACGTCATCTTCATCGGGTACGTCGTCTTCTCGATCGTCCGCGGCTGATCTCCGCGATGCGGTACGATCCCCGCGGCTGTCCGGCCGCGCTTCCGGCCGGGCAAGCCGGAGGGAGGGTGTCGATCAGGTGAAGCGTTCCATCATTCTCGTCACGCTCGCCGCGATCCTCGCATCCGCGTGCGGTGGTGGGGCCGCCGGTCCCAGCCCGTCTGCCGCGGCGTCGACCGCGGCCGCGACGGTCGCGGCGTCCAAGAGCGCCGCGCCGACCGCCACGCCGAAGCCCATCCGG
The DNA here is from genome assembly GCA_964609145.1 of uncultured Chloroflexota bacterium. Lineage (GTDB taxonomy): Bacteria > Chloroflexota > Limnocylindria > P2-11E > P2-11E > JACPOT01. The sequence goes on along the minus strand of CAZSRI010000087.1, from coordinate 5,926 downwards.
ATCGGTCTCGTCACCGACGTCGGTGGCCTGAACGACAAGAGCTTCAACGCGCTCGCGAACCAGGGCCGCCAGGACGCGGAGAAGGACCTCGGCGTCACGACCTCGGTGACCGAGTCGAAGAAGCAGGAAGACTACGTCCCGAACCTCACGAACTACGCGCAGCAGGGGTATGACCTCGTCATCGCCGTCGGGTTCCTCATGACGAACGCGACGTGGAAGGTCGCGAAGCAGTTCCCGAAGGTGAACTTCGCGATCATCGACGGCGCTCCCGCGGACGACGCCGGCAAGACCGAGAACCTTCCGAACGTCGCGAACCTGTTCTTCAAGGAACAGGAGGCTGGGTACCTCGTCGGCGTCATCGCGGGCCTCATGGCGAAGAACAAGGTCGGCAAGGCGACGCGCAACACGGTCTGCTCGATGGGCGGCATCCCCATCCCGCCGGTCGACCGCTACATCGCCGGGTACCAGGACGCCGTGAAGACGGTCAGCCCGACGACCACCATCCTCAACGGCTACAGCAACGACTTCGTCGACCAGGCCAAGGGCAAGGAGATCGGGCTCGACCACATCAGCAAGGGCTGCGACATCCTCTTCCAGGTGGCCGGCGGCAGCGGCCTCGGCTACCTCGCCGCGGCGAAGGAGAAGGGCGTGTACGGGATCGGCGTCGACGCCGACCAGGCGTACGTCGCGCCCGGCACGATCATCACGAGCGCCCTCAAGCGCGTGAACAAGGCCGTCTACGACACCGTCAAGGCGGTCAAGGACGGCAAGCTCAAGGCAGGCGACAACTTCTTCAGCGCCGCGAATGACGGCATCGGCCTGGGCACGGTCGACGCCGTCGTGCCGGCCGACATCAAGAAGGCCGCGGACCAGGCGCTCGCGGACATCAAGAGCGGAAAGATCACGCCGAAGGACCAGGTCCAGGTCAAGTAGCGCCTTGACCACCGCCACGCAAGCGACACCGACGGGGCCGGGAACGGCCCCGTCGGTGCGTCAGCCCACCGCGCAGTGGGCACGCGGCCCCGCGGTCCCGCTCCTCTCCGTTGCCGCATCGCTCCTCATCGGGGCCGCGTTCGTCGCGATCAGCGGCAACGATCCGCTCGCCGCGTATGCCGCGCTCTTCCGCGGCGCGTTCGGCAGCGCGTACGACGTCACCGAGACGCTCGTCATCGCCGTGCCGCTCACGCTCGCGGGCCTGTCGGTCGCGGTCGCGTTCCGCACGGGGCTCTTCAACATCGGCGCGCAGGGGCAGCTCCTCGTCGGAGCGGTGGCCGCGGGCGCCGTCGGCGCGCGGTTCGCGGACCTTCCGGGTCTCGCCCTCATGCCGTTGACGCTCGCGGCCGGGATCATGGCGGGCGCGGGGTACGGCGCGATCGCCGGGTGGCTGAAGGCGGTCCGTGGCGTGAACGAAGTGATCACGACGATCATGCAGAACTACATCGTCGTGTTCGTCATGCACTGGCTCCTGCAGAACGGTCCGATGCAGGCGCCGAACGCGTTCGGCACGCCGGCGTCGGCGCCGATCGGCGAGGGCGCGATCCTCCCCGTGATCCTCCCGAGCTCCATCGTGCCGCTCTCGCGCCTCCACGCGGGCGTCCTCCTCGCCGCCGGCGCCGTCGCGACCTTCTGGTTCCTCCTCTGGAGGACCTCGCTCGGATACGAGCTGCGCGCCGTCGGCCTCGGCGCCCGCGCGGCCGCCCAGGCCGGGATCGACCCGGCGCGGCGCACGGTCCTCGTCATGGCCATCGCCGGCGGGTTCGCCGGCCTCGCCGGGATGATCCAGGTGAGCGGCCTGTTCCACCGCGTCTACGACGGCTTCTCCGCGGGGTTCGGCTTCGACGCGATCGCCGTCGCGCTCCTCGGAAAGAACTCTCCGCTCGGCGTCGCGCTCGCGGGCATCCTCTTCGCGGCGTTCGCGCGCGGCGGGTCGATCATGCAATCCGACGCGAACATCTCATCGCACCTCGTCGAGGTCGTCGAGGCGTCGGTGCTCTTCGTGATCGCGGCCGAGACGATCGTGCGCGTCCTCGTGAGCCGCCGGGGGACGCCGGCGGAGGCGCTGCCGTGAGCCTGGAGGTACTGCTCGGCGCCGGCGTCATCGCGGCGACGCTCCGCCTCGCAGCCCCGATCGGCCTCGCCGCGCTCGGAGGCGTCATCACGGAGCGGTCGGGCGTCGTGAACATCGCGCTCGAGGGCTGCATGCTCGTGGGCGCGTTCTTCGCGATCCTCGCGGCGGATCTCACCGGGAGCCTCGTCGCCGCCGTGGCGGTCGGCGTCCTCGCGGGCGTCCTGCTCGCGCTGCTGCACGCGGTCGCGTCGGTCACGCTGCGGGCGGACCAGATCGTCGCCGGGATGGCGCTCAACATCCTCGCGCTCGGGCTGACGTCGTACCTCGACTACGAGCGCTACAGCACGACCGGCACGCCGCCGGACCTGCCCGGCGTCCCGACGCTCGACCTCGGCCCGCTCGACGCGCTGCCCTACGTCGGCGACGCCATCGGGCACCAGAGCGCGATCGTCTGGGCAACGGTGGCGCTCGCGATCCTCCTCCAGCTCTTCCTCTTCCGAACGGTGCCCGGGCTGCGCCTGCGCGCCGTCGGCGAGCATCCGCGGGCCGCCGAGACGGTCGGCATCGACGTCCGGCGCACGCGCTACTGGGCCGTCCTCGCGTCGGGCGCGCTCGCCGCGCTCGGCGGTGTGTACCTTTCGATGGCCGTCGCCGGATCGTTCACCGACGGCATGACGAACGGGCGCGGCTTCATCGGGCTCGCCGCGATGATCTTCGGGCGTTGGACGCCGCTCGGCGCGCTCGCGGCGGCGCTCGTCTTCGGCTACGGCGACGCGCTGAGCGTATCGCTGCAGGGCGTCGCGATCGGGGCGTTCAAGTTCCCGGTCCAGCTCCTCTCGACCATCCCGTACGTCCTCACCATCCTCGCCGTCGCCGGATTCGTCGGGCGCTCGCGCGCGCCCGCGGCCGACGGGGTCCCGTACGAGACGGAGGCTCACGCATGATCGGGCCGCGGCCGGAGCGCGAGCGCGGCGGCCCCGCCACCGCGGTCGCGGCCCCATCCGCGCCGCTGCTGGAGATGCACGGGATCAGCAAGCGCTTCGGCGACGTGCAGGCGCTCGCCGGCGTCGACCTCGTCGTGAACGCGGGCGAGATCCACGCTCTCGTCGGAGAGAACGGCGCGGGCAAGACGACGCTCATGAACGTCCTCTACGGCCTCAACCACGCCGACCGCGGGACGATCCGCTACAGGGGCGCGCCGGCGCGCATCGCGGGACCGCGCGACGCGATCTCGCTCGGCATCGGAATGATCCACCAGCACTTCATGCTCATCCCGCCGCTCACCGTGGCGGAGAACGTCGTGCTCGGCGACGAGCGCGGCGGACCGATGCTCGACACGGCCGCGATCGAGGCGCGCGTCCGCGAGCTCGAGCGGCGCTTCGGGATCGTCGCCGACCCGTCGGCGCGCATCGAGGACATCCCGCTCGGGATCCAGCAGCGCGTCGAGATCCTCAAGGTCCTCTACCGCGGGTCCGAGCTGCTCATCTTCGACGAGCCCACCGCCGTGCTCACGCCGCAGGAGGTGGACGAGCTCTTCGCGATCGTCCGCACGATGCGGGCGGAAGGCAAGACCGTGATCCTCATCACCCACAAGCTGCGCGAGGTCCTCGCCGTGAGCGACCGCGTGACGGTCCTCCGCGACGGGCACAACGCCGGCGAGCTCGTCACGCGGCGCACGACCGCGGCCGAGATCGCGCGCGCGATGGTCGGGCGCGACCTGCGCGAGATCCGCGTCCGCCCCGCCGCGACGGCCGGACCCGCCGTGCTCGAGATCACCGGCCTCGAGGTGCTCTCCGACCGCGGCGCGTCGGCGCTGCGGGGCATCGACCTGACCGTGCACGCCGGCGAGATCCTCGGGATCGCCGGCGTCGGCGGGAACGGCCAGACCGAGCTCGCGCAGGCGATCCTCGGGCTGCGGAGGGTCACGGCGGGGCGGATCCTCGTCGGCGGAGCGGACGTCGCGCACGACGACCCCAAGCGCACGCGCGAGCGCGGCGTCGCCTACGTCCCCGAGGACCGCCGCGCGGAGGGGCTGGTCCTCGCCTTCACGGTCGCGGACAACTTCATCCTCGGCCGCCAGGACCGCGCGCCGTACGCCCGGCGCGGGGTGCTCGAGCTCGGAACGATCGCGCGCGAAGGCGCGCGCCTCGCGCGAGAGTTCGACGTGCGGCCGCCGAACGCCGGGGCGATCGTGGGGACGCTCTCGGGCGGCAACCAGCAGAAGGTCGTCCTCGGGCGGGAGATCGCCGGGCAGCCGACGCTGATCGTCGCGAGCCAGCCGACGCGAGGGCTCGACGTCGCGGCGACCGAGTACGTGCGTGAACGCCTGCTCGAGCAGCGCGGCCGCGGCGCCGCGATCCTCCTCGTCTCGAGCGAGCTCGACGAGATCCGCGCCCTCTCGGATCGGATCGCGGTCATGTTCGAGGGCCGGATCGTCGCCACTCTCGCAGCCGGCGAGGCCTCGGAGGAGCGCCTGGGGCTGCTGATGGCGGGCCACACCGAGGCTGCCTAGCACACAAGGGCTCTGCCGCAAGGGTGCGGATCGGGCCCAGGGTTGCGTCAGGTGTCGCGCTTCCGTAGTTTGTCTTGGTCTGGTGGTCAGGCCATCGGACCAGGGAGGTGTGCTCTGGCGCTCATCCAGCCGGTCCGTCGCGACCGCCTCTACCAGGGGATCGTCACCCAGATCGAGGGCCTGCTCGCGCGGGGCGAGCTGAAGCCCGGCGACCAGCTCCCGCCGGAGCGGCAGCTGGCCGAGCAGTTCCGGGTCTCGCGCGCCTCGGTGCGCGAAGCGCTCCGGTCGCTCGAGCTGCTCGGGATCGTCGAGACGCGTCCCGGCGGCGGCACGTTCGTGCGGCACGGTCAGCCCGGCGATCTCACGAAGCCCCTCACGAACCTCATCGCGCGCGGCCACGACCTCAAGGACGTCATCGACGTACGCGGCCTCATGGAGCCCGCCGTCGCGGAACGGGCCGCGCGCAACGTCACCGCCGAGGATCTGGCGGAGCTCCGCGAGGTCCTGGCCGCGCAGGAGCGCAAGGTCTCCGCGGGCGAGTCATACGTGGACGAGGACACGCGCTTCCACGAGGTCATCGGCTCGGCCGCCCGCAACGAGCTCCTCGTCACTGTTCTCGGCGTCATCTGGGACGTGCTCCGCAGCTCGCGTGAGGAATGGCTCCAGACCGAGCGGCGCGCGCACGAGTCCCTCGAAGCGCATCGGCGGATCCTCGCCGCGCTCGAGCGGCACGATCCGCGCGGCGCGCGAGACGCCGCGGCGGAGCACGTCCGCACGGTGGGCGAAGGCATCCTCACGCTGATCACCAGGGAGGTGGAACGGAGTGGCCCAAGCACCTAGCGCCGTCGCGGGAACGACCGACATCACCATCGAGGTCGTGTACCGCGGGATCTTCCAGAAGACCCTCGCGCAGCGCATCACTCGCGGGATCGTCCTCGCCGCGCGGCAGAAGGGCCTGCCGGGCACCGCCTTCGCGCGCTACGGCGACTCTCCTGAGCGCAACGGCGTGCCGGCGAAGCAGTTCGCCGTCGTGGCGGCCGACGACATCCAGCTCGAGCAGTCGCTCGCGCGATACGAGCCGAGCGTCGTCGACATCAGCGTGGCCGTCGACGACACGCTCGTGAAGGGCGTGGAGTCGTGGGCGTGGTACGGGCGGCAGCCGATCTGGAAGCCCGTTCGCGCGGACGGCGTCGTCCTGGTGACGAGCGAGAAGACGCCGGACGAGGTCCTCGCGCAGACGGACAAGGCCGAGCGCCCGTACACCCTCGGCGTCGTCCCCGGAGGCGCCTCGTTCGCCGGGCTCTGGGTCTACAAGGACGACCACACCGACTGGCGCGTCCTCGGCG
>CAZSRI010000086.1:0-9551 GCA_964609145.1 uncultured Chloroflexota bacterium | reverse complement strand
GGAAGGTGTCGCGCAGCTCGGCGTAGCTCTCGAAGGTGAGCGGGTTCTTGCGCTCCGGCCGGTCGAGCGTGACCGTCGCGACCTTCCCGTCGACCGACCATCGGAAGTGCACGGGCCTGATGGGGCTCGCCCCGACCGCCGGCTGGTCCTCGACCTGCATCAGGTGACCTCCCCGCCCGCGACGACGATGGCCTGCCCGGTGATCGCGCCGGACGTCGGCAGGCAGAGCCAGCCGACGGCCTGCGCGACCTCGTCGGGCGCGATGAGGCGGCCGAGCGGGTTCGTCCGCTCGAGCGCCTCGCGCGCCGCGACCGCGGTGCGCCCCGTCCTCGCGACGATGTTCTCGATGCTGCGCTCCGTCATCGGCGTGTCGGTATACCCCGGGCAGACCGCATTCACCGTCACCCCGGTGCCCGCGGTCTCCGCGGCGAGCGCGCGCGTCAGCCCGACGAGCCCGTGCTTCGCCGCGGTGTACGCGCTGACGTAGCGGGCGCCGCGCAGCCCGAGGACGCTCGCGACGTTGACGATGCGTCCCCACCCCGCCGCGATCGCGTCGGCCAGCATCTCCTGGATACAGAGGTAGGGGCCGGTGAGGTCGACCTCGAGCGTGCGGCGCCACATGGCGAGATCGGTCCGGGGGAAGGGCGCACTCTCCGCGATCCCCGCGGCGTTCACGAGGATCGCCGGCGGCCCGAGCGCCGACCGCGTGGCCTCGAACGCGCCACGGACGCTCTCCGGATCGGCGACGTCGACCGGCTGAACGCGGCCGTGTCCGTCGAGGCTCTCGCACGCGGCCCGCAGCGTCGAGAGCGTGCGGCCCATGAGCGTCACGTCGGCCCCGAGACGCGCGAGCTCGCGCGCGATGGCCGAGCCGATGCCGCCGCCGGCCCCGGTCACGACGGCATGCCGGCCGACCAGCGGACCGTCGCTCATCGGCGAACTTTATTCCGACCTCGCTCGCGGGGGACCCGCTCGCGAGTGCCTGGGGGCAGGGGCCCCCGTGCGCCGAGCGCCGCTCGACCTCGTCGCTATGCGCCTCGGTCTGCGCGCCTGGGGGACGGTCGGTCATGGCGCGTCACCGCTCGCGCAGCCGGTATCGCTGGATCTTCCCCGTCGCGGTCTTGGGGAGCTCGGGCGTGAACTCGATCCAGCGCGGGTACTTGTACGAGGCGAGCCGGCCGCGCGCGAAGGCCTGCAGCTCGCACGCGAGCGCGGCGCTCGCGGTGCGGCCCTCCTTCAGGACGACGAACGCGCAGGGCTTGGTGAGCCCGCCTGCGTCCCCGCGGCCGACGACGGCGGCCTCGAGGACGGCGGGATGCTCGGTGAGGCAGGCCTCGACCTCGATCGGCGAGACCCAGATCCCACCGACCTTCAGCATGTCGTCGCTCCGCCCGGCGTGCGTGAAGGCGCCGTCGGCGGCGACGACGTACTTGTCCCCCGTGACGATCCACTCGCCCGCGTACGTGCGCTTCGTGCGGTCGCGGTCGCGCCAGTAGTAGAGCGAGGTGGAGCCGCCGCGGACCCAGAGGTCGCCGACCTCGCCCGGTGCCACCGGCTGGCCGTCCGCGCCCACGACCTTCGCCTCGTATCCCGGAAGGACATACCCCGACGTGCCGGGGCGCACGCGCCCCGGGAGGTTCGAGATCGCGATGTACCCGATCTCGGTCGAGCCGATCCCGTCGACGATCTCGATGCCGAAGCGGCGGCGCCAGCGTTCGTAGAGCGCCGCCGGCAGCGCCTCGCCGGCCGAGACGCAGAGCCGGACCGACGAGAGATCGCACGCGCTCCCCTCCTCGGCGTACGCGAGCGCGGCGGCGTACGCGGTCGGCACCGCGTACACGACGGTGGGGCGCTCGCGCGCGATGCGGTCGAAGACGACCTGGGGCGTCGGCCGGCCGGGCTCGAGCGCGACGGATGCGCCGGCCTGGAGCGGGATGAGGAGCGAGCTCCCCAGCCCGTAGGAGAAGAAGAGCTTCGACACGCTGAAGACTCGGTCGTCGGGCGAGATCCCGACGACGTGGCGCCCGTGCCCTTCGCGCGGGAACGCCGCACCGGCCTGCGTGTGCACGACCGCCTTCGGCCGCCCGGTCGTGCCGCTGGAGTACTGCCAGAAGCACCAGTCGTCCGCGGTCGTCGGCGCGGTCGCGGTCACGCGCGCGGACGACGCGATCGCGGCCTCGAACGAGAGCCAGCCGCGCGGTGCCGCGGGGCCGGCCGCCACGAGGTGCGCGGGACCCAGGGTCGCGGCGCGCGCCTCATCGACGAGCGGCGCGAGGTCGTCGCACGCGACGACCGCGTTCGCGCCGCAGTTCGCGAGCTGGTAGCGGATCTCGGCGGCCCCGAGCAGCGTGCTGAATGGCACCGGGACCGCGCCGATCCGCACGGCGCCGAGGAAGGTCGCGATGAACTCGGGCCCGTCGCGCAGCAGGATGGCGCAGCGATCCTCGGATCCGAGGCCGAGCCCGCGCAGCATCCCGGCGACGCGCGCGACGAGGTCGGCGAGGTCGTCGTAGCTGAGCGTCTCGCCCGCGTACCGCAGCGCCGGACGGCGACCCCGTCCGGCGGCGATCGGAGCGTCGACGCAGGCCTCCGCGAGGTTGAACCGACGGTCCGCGCTCGCGCCCGCGCTCATGAGGCCGACAGCCTAGCCACGGTGTTGGCCCGCTCGCGACGGGCGAGGGCCTCGCCGATCGTCGGCGCCGTCGCCATCGCGCGCTCGAACGCGGCGATCGCTTCGCTGGTCCGCCCCAGCTCCCGGAGCGCGACGCCATCGAGGTATCCGAGGAACGCCCGTTCGTACGGCGGGAGCCCCTCGCACGCGGCGGCGGCCTCCGCGAGCGCGGCATCCGCCGCCGCGACGTCGCCCGCGTGCGCGGCGGCGATCGCGCCGAGCATCGAGGCCATCGCGCGACGCGACGGACGGTCGCGGACGTCGGCGCGGTCGCGCAGCTCGCGCACCATCGCGGCCCCCGCAGCGCGGTCGCCGCCGAGCGCGACGAGCTCGCTCCAGGCGAGCGCGAGCCGCACGTCGACCGACGCCGGCGCGATCGACGACGCCCGGCGCGCGTCGGCGCCGCGGTTGAGCGCCGCGTACGACGCGACGAGCGTCGCGGCGAGCACGGCGTCCTCGCCGAACGAGCGCGCGGCTCGCTCGAGGAGCGCCGCCGCCGAGAGCGGGTCGCCGAGCGCGTACAGCGCGCGGCCCGCCGCGCGCTGCACGAGCGCGAGGTGCTGGTAGCGCTCGAGGAGCGGGGCGAGGATCAGCCGCGCGCGCTCGAGCTCGAGCGCGTCGATCGCCTGTTCGGCACGGCGGACGCGCACCTCGAACGCGAGGTGACGCGCGAGGTACGCGACGTAGCCCGCGGCGAAGAGCAGCACTCCGGCGATGAGCAGGATCGCGCCGGGACGGCCCTCACGCAGCGCGAGCGCGAGCCCCGCGACGACGACGATCGCCGAGGCGAGCCACGCGGCGCGGATGAGGGGATGCGCGCCCGGGGTCATGCGAGCGGCGCTTAGCCCTCGTCGAGCAGGCCGCGCGCGATGACCGACCGCTGGATCTCGCTCGTACCCTCGTAGATCCGCGCGATGCGCGCGTCGCGGTACGCGCGCTCGATCCACAGCTCGCGCATGTATCCCATCCCGCCGTGGATCTGCAGCGCGTTGTCGGCGACGCGGCCGAGCGTTTCCGTCGCGAACAGCTTGGCCATCGCGGCGCGCTGCGTGATCGGCTCGCCGCGGTCCAGGCGCGCGGCCGCGTCGTACACCATGAGGCGCGCGGCGTGGATCTCGGTCGCGGCGTCGGCGAGCATCCACTGGATCGCCTGGTTCACGGCGATCGGCTTGCCGAACTGGACGCGCGCCTTCGCCTGCGCGACGGAGGCCTCGAGGAGCCGCTGTGCCGCGCCGACGCTGCTCGCGGCGAGGCCGAGGCGCCCGTGGCCGAGCGTGCGCAGCGCGAGCGGGAACCCCGCGCCCTCGGCCCCGAGGCGACGGTCGGCCGGGACGCGCATCCCCTCGAAGAAGAGCTGCGCGCTCGTCGAGCCGTGCAGGCCCATCTTCGCGTCGTTCGGGCCGATGCGCAGGCCCGGCGTGTCACGTTCGACGACGAACGCGGTGATCCCCTTCGATCCCGTCTCGGGGGCGACGTTCGCGAACACGACGAAGCGGTCGGCTATCGGCGCGTTCGTGATGAACGTCTTCGATCCGTCGAGGACGTACGCGTCGCCCTCGCGGCACGCGCGCGTCCGCAGCGCGCCGGCGTCGCTGCCGGCGTTCGGCTCGGAGAGCGCGTACGCGCCGATGCGCTTCCCCGCGAGGAGATCCGGGAGCCAGCGCCGCTTCTGCGCATCGTCGCCGCCGAGCGAGATCGCCGTCGCGCACAGCCCGACGGACCCACCGACGACGTTCCAGATCGCCGCGTTCGCGCGGGCGAGCTGCTCGACCACGACGACGTACCCGAGCTTGCCGAACCCCTGCCCGCCCAGCTCCTCGGGGAAGCCGATGCCGAAGAGGCCCATCTGGGCGATCTCGTCCAACAGGGCGCGCGGGATCTCGTTCCGTTCCTCGATCTCGTGCTCGTGCGGCTGCAGGCGCTCTTCGACGAACTCGCGCGCGGTGCGCTGGAGAAGGTGCAGTTCCTCCGGAAGGTCGATCATCGGCCGGTCTCGAGGGCCGCGCGGAGGTCGTCGGGGATGCGCCGCGCCTTGAAGGTCGAGCGGTCCACGAGCACCTGCACCGTCGTCACGTCCGCGCACCGTACTCCGTCCGCGCGATCGATGGCGTACTCGAACGTCCACGACGCGCCACGGACCTCGCCGGTGCGCACGCGGATGTCGAACTCGTCGTCGTAGCGGAGCGGCGTGTGGTAGCGCAGCGACGCCTCGCCGATCGTGAAGTCGAGCTCTCGCGAGGGGAGATCGCGGTAGCGGACGCCGAGGTGACGGAGGAACGCGGCGCGGCCGACCTCGGCATAGAGGAGATAGTTGCCGTAGTAGACGACGCCCTGCATGTCCGTCTCACCGAAACGCACCCGTTGGCGGATCGCGAACAGGAACGGGTGCTCGCTCACTCGGCGGGAGCGTATACGGCTGGCACGCGCGTTGCTCGTCCTTCATGCATGGCACTTCGACGGGACGACCACGCCCACGACGACGAACGCGTGACCGAGCGCACCGAGCGCATCGAGCACTACCACGAACCCTCGATCGGCGGACCCACGCCGCAAACGAACGTGAACGTCGGACCGGCGGCCGTCGCGAACGACGTCGTCACCGCGGTGACCCGCGTGGTGATCGTCGTGTTCACGGTCCTCGAGGTCCTGCTCCTCCTGCGCTTCGCGTTCAAGGTCACCGGCGCGAACGCCGCGCAGCCGCTCATCGCCTGGCTCTACGCAGTCACGGAGCCGCTCGTCCGCCCGTTCCAGGGGATCTTCCCGCAGCCGCAGGCGGCGATCGTCATCGACGTCCCCGCGCTGCTCGCGATCCTCTTCCTGTTCCTCGTGAGCTGGCTGATCGTCGCGCTCGTGCGCGCGATCGCCGGGAGGTCCGTGGCCTAGAGGCAGGGTGGGCGGCGCGGTCGGGTCGCCCTCCTCAGGGGGCGCTCCTTGGCGCCGCAGGCAACGCCCTGGCGGGCATGGACCCGAGGACGATCAACGCACCCAACGCCAGCACGCCGACCGGCACCAGCACCCCGGTCGTGAGCGCGCTGACGAAGTCGGTGTGGGCGTGGTCGAGGAGTTGCTGGGCGGCCGGACCGGGTAGTCGGGCGGCGAGGAGCATCGCGCCGCCGACCGAATCGCTCGCCAGCCCGGCCACGCTGGGCGGGAGGCCGCGGACCGCCTCGGCCATCCGGTCCCGGTACACGGTGTTCATCAACGATCCGACGATCGCCACGCCGAGGGCGCCGGCAAGCTGTGCGGCGAGCACGTTGATCGCGGATCCGATGCCGGCGCGCTCCTCGGGCACCGCCTCCATGATCGCCGCGGCCGAAGGCGCCGCGACGTTCGCGGCCGCCAGACCGGCAACGAACAGCGTGAGCGCGACGACCCACGACTCGGTCGAGACTGTCCATAGCTGGAAGCTCAGGAGGATGGCCGCCATGACGAGCAGTCCCGCTGCGACGACGAGCTTCGTCCCGAAACGCCTGACGAGCCGGACGCTCGCGCCCGCGCCGAGGGGAGCGGCCAGCCCGATGGGGAGCATGATCGCGCCGGCCTGGATCGGCGACCGCCCGAGGACGAACTGCACGTACAGGGTCAGCCCGAAGATCGTCGAGAAAAGGGTGAACCCGTAGAAGGCGACGGCGGCCGCCCCGGCCGAGAGCCGGCGGTCCCGGAAGAGTGAGAAGTCGACCATCGGCCGGGCCGCGCGCAGCTCGTACCAGACGAATGCGAGGGCGAGCACCGCGGCCAGGGCAAAGGCGCCCAGGACCGTAGAGTCCGTCCAGCCCGCTCGAGGCGCGTCGATGATCGCGTAGACGAGGATCGTCACCGCGGCGATCGAGAGCGCGGCGCCGGGCAGGTCGATCGTGGCGTGCTCTGGGTCTCGGCTGTCGGGGACGAGGATCGCGCTGAGCGCGAGCGCGGCGAGGGCGACCGGTACGTTGATGAGGAAGACCGCCTGCCAGGCGAAGTTCTCGATGAGGAAGCCGCCGGTGATCGGGCCGAGCCCGATGCCCAGGCCCGCGGTAGCCGCCCATGCGGCGATCGCACGAGCGCGCTCCTCGCGCGGGAAGACGTTGATGATGATCGACAGGGTCGAGGGGAAGATCATCGCGGCGCCGACGCCCATGATCGCCCGGGCGGCGATGAGCTGGCCCGCGGTCGTCGCGAAGGTCGCCCCGATCGATGTGGCGCCGAAGAGGAGCAGACCGACCTGGAGCACGCGGGCGCGACCGGCCCGGTCGCCCAAGGCGCCCATGCTGAGGATGAGACCGGCGTAGACGAGGATGTAGGCGTCGACCATCCACTGCAGCTGCGACGCGTCCGCATCGAACGACCGCTGCAGCGTGGGCAGGGCGACGTTGAGGACGAACGTGTCGAGCGCGAGGATGACGAAGCTCAGCGCGAGGACGCCGAGCGTCAGCCAGCGGCGCTCGTAGATGCGCTCGCGCGCGGAGGCGGTGGGCGTGGCGTAGGTCGTCATTGGGCTCTCCTCCATCTTTGGGTCAGGCGACCGTCGCGAGAGGCGGCGGGGCCCGCGCCGGGCAGCGCGTCGAGAGGCGCGAGGTCCTCGAAGCGGACGAGCTCGATCTCGTCCGGCAGTGCGCGCAGTCGAGCCTCGAGGACATGGATCCGGCGGCACTCGACCGCGACGAGGACGCGGCGGCCCGGGTCGCGCCGGACCGCCTGGAGCAGCGCGTCCACGATCTTCTCGTTCGTGCGCGCCCAGGCCCCACGGCCCGGCTCGCCCGCGGCCGCCGCCTCGAGGTGGCAGACCGCGCGGCACAGGCGGACGTAGGCGCCGCGGCTGACGCCGGCCGGGTCGTCGATCGCGCGCCCAACGGCGGCGAGCAGACGATCGGCGGCGCGCATGAACGCGGCGCGCGACCGGGCGAGCTCGCCCTCGACCGGCGGCGCGAGCTCGAGCGGCGAGGGCTCGCCGAGCGGGACCACCACGGTGTCGGTCAGACGCGCACCCTCCGCGAGTCCATCGCGGATCTCGCTCGGCAGGCGCGTCGCATCGTCCGATCCCCACGCGTCGCTGGCGGCCTCGATCCCGAGCAGGTCGGGTTCGATCGTCTCGACGAGCGAACGAAGGCGGTCGATGTCGTAGCGGAGGCCGTGGACGTGGAGCGGGCCGAGGGTGCCCAGGAGGGCGACGCGGGTGCGGGGTGGGGCCCGATGCTCGGCCGTCCGCGGTCGCTGGCTCACGCGGGAAGTGGACAGCGGCGGCCCCGGACCGGGAAGCGGGGGGCCACTCACCTCGGGTGAGTGAAGACCACTACTCGGGCGGCGCGACGAGGCCGCTCCGGATGGCTACGACCGCCGCCTCGGTCCGGGAGACGACGCCGAGCTTCGCGTACACGGAGGCGAGGTGGTTCTCCACCGTGCGCAGGCTCAGGTAGAGCCGCTGAGCGATCTCCTTGTTGCTCAGACCGGCGCACACGAGCGTGAGCGCCTCGGTCTCGCGGGGGGAGAGGGCCGCACCGGCCGATGGTGACCCGGTCGTGGGACGACGGAGTCCCGCGATCAGCGCCTGCGTGACGTCGGGCGAGAGTGCGACCTCGCCGCGAGCCACCTGCCGGAGCGCGGCGGCCGATCCTTCCGGGGTCGTCATGAACGAGAGGCAGCCGCGGGCCCCTGCCTCGAGGGCCGCCCGGGCTCGCTCGCCGGTCCAATGGTCGGCGATCAGGACCGTCGGCAGGCCGGGCCGCTCCCGACCGAGGTCCGTGAGCGGAGCGAGATCGTTCAGGTCAGGCTGGACGACGAGCACGACGTCCGGCGAACGGGCGACGACCTCGATCCCTGGGAAGGTGGCGACGAGCATTCGAAGGGCGGCGACGAGGACCGGGGCGGATCCGACGACCTCGACCCCGATGGCTCGTCGTTCCGGGAGCTTCACCGCGCTCCTCCCCTCGGGCTCACCGGTGACGTCGCACTGCCTGCGAATGTAACGAGTGTCGTCCGCGTCGCTAGTCTCCCTTCCGTGGCGACGATCTGGGAGCCGACACCCGAGTCGATCTCCCGGGCCAAGATCACCGCGTACCTGCGCTGGCTCGAGCGCGAGCGCGGCCGCCGCTTCGAGGACTACCGCTCGCTGTGGCGCTGGTCGGTCGACGACCTCGGGGCGTTCTGGGCCTCGCTGTGGGACTTCTTCGGGGTGAAAGCGAGCCGGCCGTATGCGCAGGTGCTCGCGAAGGACGCGATGCCCGGCGCCGAGTGGTTCCCGGCCGCCGCGCTCAACTGGGCCGAGCACGCGCTCGCGCGCCGCGACGACCACCCCGCGCTCGTCGCGCGCTCGGAGACCCGCGGCGATCGCGCGACGACGATCACGTATGCCGAGCTCGCCGAGCAGGTCGCGCGCGCCCGCGCGGGGCTCGCGCGGCTCGGCGTCCGCCGCGGGGACCGCGTCGTCGCCTACATGCCGAACATCCCCGAGACGACCGTCGCGGTCCTCGCGACCGCGAGCCGCGGCGCGACGTGGGCGTCCTGCTCGCCGGACTTCGGCACGCGCGCGGTCATCGACCGGTTCGCGCAGCTCGAGCCGAGCGTGCTCCTCGCGGTCGACGGCTACCGCTACGGCGGAAAGGACTTCGACCGCGGCGCCGAGCTCGCGCAGATCGAGCGCGCGATCCCGTCGCTGCGAGCGACGGTCGTGCTGCCATACCTCCGACCCGACGCCCCGTCGCAGCGGATGACATGGGCCGAGCTCACCTCCGAGCTCGCGCCGCTCGAGTTCGAGCAGGTCCCCTTCGAGCATCCGCTCTGGGTCCTCTACACCTCCGGGACGACGGGGCTCCCGAAGGGCCTCGTCCACGGGCACGGCGGGATCCTCCTCGAGCACCTGAAGTCGCTCGCGCTGCACAACGACCTCGGCGCCGACGACCGCTTC
>CAZSRI010000085.1:0-9916 GCA_964609145.1 uncultured Chloroflexota bacterium | reverse complement strand
CGCGGCAACGCGTGGATCGACGAGCACTACCGCCCGAACGCGCGCGACGTGCGGGACGCGCTCGGCGCCGCGGGACTGCGGCCCGAGGACGTGCGGCTCGTCGTGAACACACACCTACACTTCGACCACGCGGGACAGAACGCATCCTTCCCCGACGTTCCGATCGTCGTGCAGGAGGCGGAGTGGGAGTCGGCGTGGGAGCCGGGCTCGCCCGCGAGACAGTGGATGGACTTCGCCGGCGCGCGGTACCTGCGCGTGCGCGGCGACCGCGAGGTCGCGCCGGGCGTGCACGTGCTCGCGACGCCGGGCCATACGCCCGGGCATCAGTCGGTGATGGTCGACACCGACGACGGCCTGGTGCTCGTCGTCGGACAAGCCGCGCAGGACGCACGCGCGTTCGCTCAGGACGAGCCCGATGCGTCGATCGAGCGCCTTCGCGCGCTGAACGCGGCGTTCATCCATTTCTCGCACGACCGCGCCGTCCTGAAGCGGACGCCGCGGCACTAGGGATCGCCGGTCCTCGCGGAGGGCGCCGGCACGCCGGCCGGCGCCCTCCGCGACGCGCTACTTGCTCGCGTTGTCCACGAACTCGTTCGTATAGGTCTTGCTCAGGTCGATGTTCGGGTTCTTCTGGACGGCCTCGTTGAACTGCTTCAGCACGCTGAAGACGAACTCCGCCGCGGCCTTGTCCATCTTCCCGGTCGGGCTGAACATGCCCATGCTGTCCTTGAGCGCCTGGACGTAGGCGTCCTTGTCGCCGCCCCAGTAGTCCTGGGGCAGCTTGTCGGCGATCTCCGCCGCGGAGTGCGACTGGATCCACTTGAGCGTCTTCACGTACGCGTTCACGACGCGCTGGACGACGTCCTTGTTCTTCGCGATGTAGTCGGCGCGCGCGAAGAGCGAGATGAACGGGTAGTCGCCGCCGAGAGCGGCGCGCGTCGTCTCCGGCTTCGAGAGGTCCACCAGGAGCTTCGCGTCGCCGGTCTTCTGGAGCCGAAGCACGGTCGGCTGCGTGGTGATGCCCACGTCGATCTTGCCCTGCTTCATCGCCGCGATGAACGTGTCACCCGCGCTCGCGGCGACGAAGTTCACGTCCGAGACCTGCAGGCCCGCCTTGATGGTGATCGCGCGCATGAGCGTGTGCGTGCCCGAGCCGATCGACGTGACGCCGGCGTTGACGCCCTTCCAGTCCGCCGGCGACTTGATCTTGTCGGCCTTGTTCGACGCGACCATCACGAACTCGCCGGGCTCCTGCAGGAACAGGACGACCATCGTGAGCTGCTTGCCCGCCGCCGCGACGTCGATGGTGTGGTCGTACGAGCCCGACCCCATGTCGACGTTGCCGGCCACGACCTCGGTCGTCGTGTCCTTGCCCGAGGGTTCGTCGATGAGCGTGACGTCGAGGTTCTCGTCCTTGAAGTAGCCGAGCGCCTCGGTGAGCTTGTTCGGCAGGTAGATCTGCTTGTTCATCCCGCCGACCATGATCGAGACCTTCGTCGGCGGCGCCTTCGTCGCCGCCGACGTCGCCGCGGCGCTCGCGGCCGCGGTCCCCCCGGCCGTCGCCGCAGGGCTCGCGGCCGGCGTCGCTCCGCCGCAGGCTGTGGCGATGAGGCTCGCGATGACCGCGCATATCGGAACGCGACTACGCATGGGACTCCTCCTCTTTTTCCGCGTCAGATGGTCACGTCGGTGATCGCGTTCGGCCGCCAGCGGATGAGACGGTCCTCGACGTTGGTGACGATCGACTCCGCGACGATGGCGACGACCGCGAGGATCAACATCGCGGCGAAGACGCCGTTGGCGTTGAACGTGCCCTGCGCGGTCGCGATCATCAGCCCGATGCCTTGGCGCGCGCCGAGGTACTCCCCGACGATCGCGCCGACGAGCGCGAAGCCGAAGCTCGTGTGCAGGCTCGCCGTGATCCACGACAGCGCGGACGGCAGGATCACGTGCCGCGAGAGATCGCGCTGGCTCGCCCCGAGGATCCGCGCGTTCGCGATGAGGTCGCGGTCGACCTCGCGCACGCCCTGGTAGGCGTTGAAGAACACGACGAAGAAGACGAGGACGACCGCGAGCGCGACCTTGGACGGCATCTCGAGGCCGAGCGCGATCGTGAAGATCGAGCCGAGGACGACACGCGGCATCGCGTTCAGCGCCTTGATGTAGGGCCCGGCGACGTCGGACAGGAGCCGGTTGCGCCCGAGGAGGACGCCGAAGACCACGCCGAGCACGACGCCGATCGCGAATCCGAGGACCGTCTCCTCGAGGGTGACGAGGATCTGCTGCCACAGCGGCCCCTGCGCGGTCCCGTTCACGATCCAGCGCTCGAGCTGGTCCGCGATCCCCGAGGGTCGCCCGAAGAAGAAGGGATCGACGAGGCACGTACCCGTGTCGGGCCCGGAGCAGCCGAGCCGCGTCGCGAGCTCCCACGCCCCGATCACGACCACGGCGAGCAGGACGCGCAGGCCGAAGACGAGGACGCGGCGGCGCGAGCGCGCGCGCTGCCGCGCGACGTCCCGGTCGGGCGCGACCGCCCCGGCCGCGGCCACGCCGCTAAGCGGCCGCGCGGCGCTTCGTGCGTTCATAGCTCACGAGGACCTCGTCGCGCAGGTCCTTCCAGATCTCGCCGTAGAGCTCGACGAAACGCGGCTGGAAGCGCACCTCGGCGATGTCACGCGGCCGCGGGATGTCCACGCGGTACTCGCCCTTCACCGTGCCCGGCCCCGCCGTGATCACGACGACCCGGTCGGACAGCGCGATCGCCTCCTCGAGGTCGTGGGTGACGAACACGACGGAGGCGCCCGTCGCCGACCAGAGCGCGAGCAGCTCGTTCTCCATCAGCGCGCGCGTCTGGACGTCGAGCGCGCTGAACGGCTCGTCCATGAGAAGGATCCGCGGGCCGTTGATGAGCGTCTGGGCCAGCGCGACCCGCTTGCGCATCCCGCCCGAGAGCTGATGGGGGTAGTAGCGCTCGAAGCCGGCGAGGCCGACGCGCGCGATCCAATCGCGCGCGCGCTCGTTCGCCTCGGCCGCCCCGAGCCCCCGGAAGCGCGGCCCGGCGGAGACGTTGTCGAGCACGTTCTTCCACGGGAACACCGCGTCGCGCTGGAAGACGAATCCGACCGATCGGCCGACGCCCGCGACGGGCCGGCCGAGCACGCGGACCTCACCGACGCTCGGCGGCTCGAGGCCCGAGATGAGCCCCAGCGTCGTGGACTTGCCGCACCCCGTCGGGCCGACGACCGCGCAGAACTCGCCCGCGGCGACCGTGAGGTCGAGGTCGCGGAGGGCCGTGAACGTCTCCCCCGCCGCGTTCACGAACCGCTTCGTGACGCCGCGAAGCTCGATCGCGGCCGACCCGCTCGGGGTCGGCTCGTCCGCCTGCATGGCGGCAGCGACGCTGGGGCGAGCCGTGCGGAAGGTCCAGCCATTCGGTCGTTCGGCGCGTTCTGGTCGTTGTGGTCGCGCCGGCGCGCGCTCGCTCCGCTGGACCGGCGGCCGCAGCATGTATGGGTGCGCTGGCCCCGCGCGCTCTCGTCGCAGCTGCTCCTGCTGCAGATCGGCGTCGTCGCCGCGACCGTGCTCGTCGGATCGATCATCACGATCTGGCTCGTCCGGCAGCAGATCGACGGGGAGTACGAGGAGCGCTCGCTCGCCATCGCCGAGGCCGTCGCGCGGATCCCCGACATCCTCGACGCGTTCGACACGCCTCAGCCGGCCGCGGTCATCCAGCCGATCGCGGAGGGGATCCGGCAGGGCTCCGGCGCGTCATTCGTCGTCGTCGCGAACGCGGAGGGCATCCGCTATTCGCATCCCAACCCTCAGCTGATCGGTCAGCGTGTCTCGACCGAGCCGCAGGCGCTCTCGGGACAGCCGTTCGTCGGCATCGAACAGGGGACGCTCGGACGCTCCGTTCGCGCGAAGGCGCCCATCCTCGGCCGCGATGGGAAGGTCATCGGCCAGGTCTCCGTCGGGTTCCTCATCGGCCAGATCGACGCGGAGGTCGCGCGATCGCTGCCGCTCCTCGCGGGCGGCCTCGCCCTGTCGCTCGGCATCGGCGCGGTGGGCTCGCTCCTCCTCGCCCGACGGCTGAAGCGGCAGACGCTGGGGCTCGAGCCGAGCGAGATCGCCGCGCTCGTCGAGCAGCGCGAGGCGGTGCTGCACGGCATCCGCGAGGGCGTGCTCGCGACGGACGCGGCAGGTCGGATCACGCTCGCGAACGACGAGGCCCGACGCCTCCTCGGACTCGACGCCGGCGCCGTGGGGCGGCGCGTCGACGAAGTCATCGGTCCGAGCCCGCTGCGCGACGTGCTGACGGGCGCGCGCCCGGGCGCCGACGAGGTCGTCGTGTCCGGCGAGCGCGTGCTCGTCCTCAACCGGACGCCCGTGACGCTGCGCGGCGAGCGCGTCGGCGACGTCGCGACGCTGCGCGACCGCACCGAGCTCGAGGGCGCGCTCGCGGCCCTCCACCAGGAGCGCAGCCTCGCGCACGCGCTGCGCACGCAGGCGCACGAGTTCTACAACCGACTGCACGCGGTGAGCGGCCTCATCGAGCTCGGCCGGCTCGACGAGGCGGTCGCGCTCATCTCGCGCACCGCCCTCGTGCACCAGGAGCTCGTCGACCGCGTGCGCGAGCGGATCGGGGATCCGACCCTCGCGGCGCTCCTCCTCGCGAAGGCCTCGGTCGCGGCGGAGCGCGGCGTAGATCTCCGCCTCGCCGGCGACACGCAGATCTCGGCGGACGTCGCGGATCCGTACGACCTCGTGACCGTCGCGGGCAACCTCGTCGACAACGCGATCGACGCGGCCGCGGGCCTGCCCGGCGCGTGGGTCGAGGTCGCGGTCACCGACGGCCCCGATGGCGTGGCCGTACGCGTGCGGGACTCCGGGCCGGGGATCAGCCCCGAGCACGTCGACCAGATCTGGCGTGAAGGGTTCACGACGAAACGCGGCGTCGCGCACCATGGACTGGGCCTCGCGCTCGTGCGGCAGGTGACGGCGCGGCGCGGCGGATGGGTGCGCTTCGACCGCGACGGCGGCACCGTCTTCACAGCGCTCATCCGTCCCGCCGGCGCGCCGACCGAGGCCGTGGACGAGGTCGAGCACCCGCGACGGACCGACGGCATTGCCCGAGCGAGGATCGGAACATGAGCATCCGGACGCTCATCGTCGACGACGACTTCCGCGTCGCCGACGTCCACAGCGGCTTCGTCGAGCGGCTCGAGGGGTTCAGCGTCGTCGGCACGGCGCGGACGGGCGCGGAGGCGCTCGAGCTCGCTGACCGGCTCCAGCCCGATCTCATCCTCCTCGACATCTACCTCCCCGACCGCTCGGGCCTCGACGTCCTCCGGAGCCTCCGCGAGGAGGGGCGCGCGCCGATGGACGTCATGGCGATCACGGCCGCGCGGGACGTCGAGACGCTCCGCGCGACGCTCCAGGGCGGCGTCGTGCACTACCTCGTGAAGCCGTTCACGTTCACCGCGTTCCGCGAGAAGCTCGAGAGCTACGCGGCCGCGCGGGCACGCCTCGCGGGCCGGAGGGAGGTCGACCAGGCGGAGATCGACCGCGTCGTCGGGCTCCTCCGATCGGAGACCACGACGGAGCTGCCGAAGGGGCTCTCCACGGCGACGCTCTCGCTCGTGCTCGACGCGTTGGGCGGCGCCGGGCACGACCTCTCGGCCACGGAGATCGCCGCCGCCGCGGGGATCAGCCGGGTGACGGCGCGCCGGTACCTGGATCACCTCGTGCGCTCCGGCGCCGTCGAGCTCACGCTCCGATACGGGAGCGCCGGGCGCCCCGAGCATCGATACCGCCGCATCGCGGCCGAGGGGACGCCCGCGCGCGGCTGAGCGGGCGATCCGTACCATCGCGTCGTGGCCGCCGAGTTCACGCCCTCGACCCCCGACCTCCGGTACGAGCGCCGCGGCGCCATCGCGATCCTCACCTTCGACCGGCCCGGCGCGCGGAACGCGATGACGTGGGAGATGTACCAGGGGCTCCACGACGCGTGCGAGCACGTCGACGCCGACGACCGCGTGCGCGTGTTCGTCCTGCGCGGCGCCGGCGACCGCGCGTTCGTCGCGGGCACCGACATCTCGCAGTTCCGCGCGTTCACCGAGCCGCAGCACGCCCTCGACTACGAGGCGGACCAGGACCGGAACGTGGGGCGGCTCGAGGCGGTGAAGAAGCCGACGATCGCCATGATCCGCGGCTACGCCGTCGGCGGCGGCGCGAGCATCGCCCTCGCGTGCGACCTCCGGATCGCCGCGACGGACGCGCGCCTGGGCGTCCCGATCGCGAAGACGCTCGGCAACACGCTCTCGATGACGACGCTCGCGCGGATCGTCGCGTACGTCGGACCGGCGCGCACGAAGGAGCTCCTCTTCACCGCGCGACTCATCGACGCGCACGAGGGCAAGGCCGCCGGCGTGTTCAACGAGGTCGTCGAGCCGGGTGAGCTCGAGACGCGAACGCTCGCGCTCGCCGAGCAGATCGCGGCCAACGCGCCGCTCACGATCCGCTCCGTGAAGGAGGGCGTGCGGCGGCTCATGGAGCACGTGCGGCTCGAGCGCGCCGAGGATCTCGTCCGGATGGCGTACCAGAGCGAGGACTTCAAGGAGGGCGTCGAGGCCTTCCTCGCGAAGCGGCCGCCCGTCTGGCGAGGGCGGTGACGAGGCCCCGACGCCCATACGAGGGCAAGGGGTACGCGCTCGAGGACATCCGCGTCCTCGAGCTCGGCAACTTCATGGCGGGCCCCTTCTGCGGGATGTTGCTCGCGGACATGGGCGCCGACGTCATCAAGGTCGAGAACCCCAAGGGCGGCGACTTCACGCGCGAGGCGGCGCCGTTCATCGGGACCGAGAGCGCTCCGTTCATGGGCGTGAATCGCAACAAGCGGTCGATCGCGCTTGACGTGAAGAGCGAGCGCGGCCGCGCGATCTTCCTCGACCTCGTCCGCACGTCCGACGTCGTCATCGAGAACCTGCGCCCCGGGACGATGGACGACCTGCGCGTCGGCTACGCCGTGCTCAGCGAGGTCAATCCCGGGATCGTGATGTCGTCGGCGAGCGGCTACGGCCAGACGGGCCCGTACAAGGACCGCGCCGCGCTCGACCTGATCATTCAGGGGATGAGCGGCCTCATGGCGATCACCGGCGAGGAGGGGCGGCCGCCGGTGAAGGTGGGCGTCCCGCTCACCGACCTGTCGTCCGCGCTCTTCGGCGCGTACGGGATCCTCGCGGCGCTGCGCGTGCGCGACCGCGACGGCCGCGGGCAGCACCTCGACGTGAGCCTCCTCGAGTCCGCGATCGCGCTGCAGGCGTGGGAGACCGCCTCGTACTTCGCGACGGGCGAGGTCCCCGGACCGCTCGGGAGCGCGCACCGCATCAACGCGCCATACCAGGCCTTCCGCACGGCCGACGGCCACATCACGCTCGGCGCGACGACGCCGGCGAACTGGGACGCCTTCGTGCGCGCGCTGCGGCTCGAGCGGCTGAACGGCGACCCGCGCTTCGCGACGGGTCCGCTGCGGCGGAGGAACTACAAGGAGCTCGCCGCGCTCATCGAGGAAGTGACCGTGACCGATACGAGCGAGCGCTGGTACCGCGCGCTCGAGAGCGCCGGAGTGCCCTGCGGGGTCCTCAACCGGCTCGACCAGGTGCTCGCCGACGAGCACGTCCGCGAGCGCGGCGTCGTGCGCGACCTCGTGCATCCGACGCTCGGAACGGTGCGCGCGACGGCCAATCCCGTGCGTCCCTCGCGCACGCCGATGCGGCACGAACGCGCCGGCCCGCTCCTGGGCGAGCACACGCGCGAGATCCTCGCCGAGCTCGGCGTGACCGACGTCGACGCGCTCGAGCGCGAGGGGATCGTCGGGGCAGCCTGATCGGAGGATCAGCCCGGGCGGTGAGTGAACCCTGCGAGCCGGTAGATCACGGACTCGCTCACGCCGAACAGCCAATTGACGCCTACGCCCTCGTCGAGCTCAGGCCACCAGATCGCGGTCCCGAACTCCTGCGCCTCGGGTTCTCCGCGCCTCTCTGGAGGCGCCGGCGAGACGAAGTCGGGCAGCGGGTGCCGCACGAGTCGGCCGTCGGTCAGCTCGACGAACATCTCGCGTTCGTCGCACCAGACATTCGCGGCGACGCCGGGGCGGCTATCGACCGCCGAAGGAACGAGACCAGTCCGCACGCCAGTCATCGAGGTGCTCCCTCACGATCTGGGTGATCGTCCCCTGCTGTCGGACACCGTAGCCATGCGCCCCCTCCATGAGGACGGCAGGAGAGGGCCAGATCTTCGCGCTACCACCAGGACCTTCGGTCGCGGCCTTGGATGCGAGTGTGCGTAAGCTCGGGCAGCTGACTAGCGCCAGAACGTACCTGCGGTGTAGGTTGCCGGCATGCAGCCACTAAGGAGGCGCCAGCCTACCTAGGCTCGCCTAGCGGCGCACCCCGAGATCGAACGAGGCGCGCCGAAAGAGAAGCGAGCTGATGCGAGCGTACCGAGACCTGCTCGCGCGCCACCCCGTGCTCGTTCTGCTGTGGGTCGGACAGGCAACATCGTCAGCGGGAGACCGGCTCTTCTGGATGACGGCGGCATGGGAAGCGCTCCGCCTCAGCGGCGGGCCGGACGGGATGGCGGCGGTCGGCCTCGCTACTGCTATCCCGATCGTGGTGTTCGGACTGGCGGCTGCGGTCGCGAAACCGTCGGGCTCGCTGATGCTCATCGTCACCGACCTCGCGCGTGCCGCGATCGTACTCGCGCTTCCGATCGCCGATGCGCTCGGCGCGCTGCAGGTCTGGTTGATCGCGTCGGTCGCGCTTCTGCTCACGGGCGGTGACGCGATCTTCCGGCCCGCGCTGAAGGCATTTGTGCCCGCGCTGGTGGCGGAGGAAGAGGCCGGGACCGCGGTCGGTCTTCTCGACGCGACGGATCGGGTTGCGCGCGTTGCGGCGCCGGCGCTCGCCGGCGCGTTGCTCACGATCCTCCCCGAGATCCACCTCTTCTCGGTCGATGCCGGGACGTTCCTGCTGTCAGCGACGTCGTTGGCGCTCGTGGCGCACGCTACGGCTCGTCGCTGCACCGCGAACGGCGTTCCCCATCCGGGCTTCCCGGACCCGCATGCGACGGTCTCGCCCGGCGTACGGCAGCTCATCGCGGCGCGGGTCGCGGCGAACATCGCGTGGTCGGTGCCGGTCCTGGGGATCCCGCTGCTCGTGCGGTCGAGCGCCGGCACGCTGGCTGACTTCGGCTACGTCATCACAGGCTTCGGCGTCGGGAGTGTCATCGGGAACCTCATCTTCGCACCGACCTGGCATCGGGTCCGGCTGCGACAGCTCGCAGGAGTCGGCTGGGTCGGTGTGGGCTTCGGCTTCCTGGGCCTCGCGATCGCGCCGAACGTCCCGCTCCTCGCTGTCGCCTATGCCGTGGCCGGCGTCGCTGGCAGCGTCGCGGTGCTTTCCAGTGACACCTGGCTCGTCCAGGGTGTCTCGCCGGCGCAACTCCGACGGGTGTACGCGGCGCAGCACATGGCGGTGGAATCAGCAGTCGCACTCTCCTTCGTGCCTGCGGCGTGGCTCCTCGATGCGACCGGGCCCGGATCGGCGGTCGCCGTCGCCGCGGCGATCCCACTGGTCGGCGGCGCCTGGCTCATGAAGCGTTGATGGGCTGATGCGGCGCGAACTGGCCGCGGTAGAGGGCGAGACCGACAAGCGCGAAGAACGCGCCGAGCGCAAGGATGGTCATCAGGCCCCTTGCGGAGAGGTCAGCGGACGGTGTGGATGGGGCGGCCGACGGCGACGAGCGCGGCCTCGCGCAGCGTCTCGGCCAGCGTCGGGTGCGCGTGGATCGTCGCGATGACGTCGTGCGCGGTCGCCTCGAGGCGCACCGCGAGGGTCGCTTCCGCGATGAGCTCGCT
>CAZSRI010000084.1:0-10010 GCA_964609145.1 uncultured Chloroflexota bacterium | reverse complement strand
CTCGGACACGGCCATCGTCGCCGGTGAGGTCGCAGTGCTGATCGCGGATTTGGCTCAGGACGCCGTGGCGCATCTACGTTTGGAACTCGACGAAGCGATCGTCGGTGGGCACTTTCTTCCTATGGATAGGGTGTGGCGGCTGGTCGCGGACGGCAAGATCCGTGACGGTTACACACTCGGCGCTCTCGCCCATCTGCACGCGCGAGGCGCGTCGTCACGCGAGCGCATGCACCACATATCTTCTTAGTTGCCATGCGCATTGTCGCCCCTGAGCAGTTCCACAACGCAAACGAACTCGACGCGGAGGCCAACCGGGATCCGCGAGCCATGACGTTCGCGGAGGAGAGCATCGAGATCGAGCTACGTCGCGTCCGACGAATATGGCCACCCGCCGTCATGTGGTCCCTGATCTACCCGCTTGTTGCAGTTCGACGGGCCCAGCGCGTGACCGTACTGCTGCCCACGGATGAGGCGGTCCGTCACTGGCTCATGTCACTGGGGCTAGGCGCCCTGCTCGAGGCAAAGGGTGTGGAGGTCGACCCGCCGCACGACGGGTCCGTCGCCCAGCACGTCCAGGTCGTCCTTCCGTTGACTTGCTTTAGGACTGCGGCAGACGCCGAAGCCGTCACTGCGCGCGCGGTCGAATCTCTGGAGCGGTCCGGTCTGGGGGCCGCCAACGTGCGCCCGAAGGTCGGCCCCATCTTCTCGGAGCTCGCGCTCAACGCGGTCCAGCATGCCGAATCGCCCGTTGCCGCGTATGGCTTCGTTCAGTAGTACGCCCAAGGCGATAGAGGCGAGTTCGTGTGCGCGGTGGCAGACGGCGGAATGGGAGTCCGCGAATCACTGGCACAGAATCGCGCGCTCCGCGAGTATCTCCACAGCGACGCTGCGGCCATTGATAAGGCGTTTGAGGAGCGGACGACCGGCACGCGCGAACGCAACCGTGGCATTGGCCTGTCCTGGGTTCGCCAGGAGCTGAGTAGCCCCACTGGCCGTCTGGTCTTTCATTCAATTCGCGGCGCAATCCTCCTGGAGGGCGGCGGAGCTGGTCGGGCGCGTAATGCCCGATTGTTCCCAGGCACTGAAGCGTGCGGTTGGATTCCGACATGACGACGGTCGCTGTTCATGCGATCCTCAATCGGGACGTGTTGGTCGCGCGAGAGACCGCGCGTGAACTGCGACCAGCAATAGAGGCTGCGGTCGCTCCGCACCCGAAGGATATCGACCTGGATCTGAGCGCCATTCAGGTGCTCGGTCCCTCATTCTTTGACGAGCTCGTCGGGATCCTCAGCCAGCATCTTCGGCAGAAGAGTGGCCTGCAGAGCGTTCGAATCCGGCATTCACCGACCGACTTGGATGCGTTCGGCATGATCGCGAAGACCTACGACCTCGTCATCAGTCAACGTGGAAAGGGCGACTGGCAACTGCAGCGTCGCCGGAGGATGCGCGGCTCTAGCTAGGCGGAAGGCGCCGCTCAAGCTCCCGGAGCAAGTCCTCCATCGGCACTCGGTCCTGCGCCATCGAATCGCGGGCCCGAATGGTCACCTTCCGGTCAACCTCGGATTCGAAGTCGATCGTCACACAGAGCGGCGTGCCGATCTCGTCTTGCCGTCGGTATCTCCGTCCGATCGATTGTGTGTCGTCATAGGTGGACATGAACCGCGATCTGACGTCGCTCCAGATCTCTCGACCTAATGGAATCAGCTTCTTCGACAGAGGCATGATGGCGACCTTGTACGGCGCGAGCGCCGGGTGGAGACGCAGGACCGTACGGACGCCTTCCTTGTCCGGCTCCTCGTCGTACGCCGCGAGGATGAACGCGTACGTTCCGCGGTCCGCTCCGCCTGACGTTTCGACGACGTTCGGAATGAATCGCTCGTTGGTGCGATCGTCGAAGTACGAGAGGTCCTTCCCGCTGTATTCGGTGTGCCGGCGCAGGTCCCAGTCCCCGCGGTCGTGGATGCCTTCGAGCTCCTTCCACCCGAACGGGTAGCGGAACTCGATGTCGACGGCGCGCTTCGCGTAGTGCGCGAGCTCGCCGCCGGCGTGCTCGCGGAAGCGCAGCGCGTCCTCGGGGATCCCGAGCGAGGTGTACCAGCGCAGGCGCTCGGCCTTCCATTCCTCGAACTTCGCCGCGGCGTCGTCGGGCCGCACGAAGTACTGCATCTCCATCTGCTCGAACTCGAGCGAGCGGTAGAGGAAGTTGCCGGGCGTGATCTCGTTGCGGAACGCCTTCCCGATCTGCGCGATGCCGAACGGGAGGCGACGCCGCGTCGTCTGCTGCACGTTCTCGAAGTCGACGTAGATGCCCTGCGCGGTCTCGGGCCGCAGCCACGCGACCGACGCCGAGTCCTCGACCGGCCCGACGAACGTCTTGAACATGAGGTTGAACTTGCGCGGCACGGTGAGCGCCTTCTTCCCGCAGACGGGGCACGCGACCGAGGAGAGGTCGACGCTCCCCTCGCGCCACGCCTTCTCGAGCCGTTCGCCGCCCGGCAGGTCGTCGATGCGGAAGCGGTGCCGGCACTCGCGGCAGTCCACGAGCGGGTCGGTGAAGTTCTCGACGTGCCCCGACGCCTCCCACACCCGCGGGTGCATGAGGATCGCGGCGTCGAGGCCGACGACGTCCTCGCGCAGCTGCACCATCGCGCGCCACCACGCGCGCTTCACGTTGTTCTTCAGCTCCACGCCGAGCGGGCCGAAGTCCCACGTCGAGCCCGCGCCGCCATAGATCTCGCTCGAGGGGAGAACGAAGCCGCGCCGCTTCGCGAGCGAAGAGACCTTGTCCGCTAGGTCCAATCGTCCCCCCGGCGCGCAGACCGAGACGCTGAGGCGGATGCCGAAGGGGCGAGGTCGAGCGTCGCTACGCGCCCAGGGGCCCCTCCCCCTGGGGCCTCAGGAAGGGCTTTGCCCGACCGAGGGTCGGACTTGGGAAGCCGCGTCAGCTCGTCGATGAGCCGCGCCGAGGCGATCTCGCGGTCGAGGACATGGTGGAGGAACGCGCGCAGGTGGCGCTCGAGCTCGCGCTCGAGGGCCTCGTCGATCCGCAGGCGCGCCGCGGCGGCGAAGTCGCTCGCGAGCAGGTAGCGCAGCGACTTCAGCGCGCGCAGCGACAGTGCGGGCATGCCGGCGAGCGAGCGGTCGATGCAGGTCGTGCACACCGCGCCACCGTCGAGCGGGCTCCACGCGTTCGTGCCCTCGCGCAGCGCGCCGCCGCAGCGCGCGCATGAAGCGAGCGCGGGGCGGAACCCGGTCCGGTCGAGGAGGTGCAGGTCCCACCAGCGGCACACGAGCGCGGGGGCGTGGCCCGCCTCGAGGTGCCGAAGGGCCGTCTCGACGAGGTCGAACACGGCCGCCGCGGGCGAGCGCTCCACGGTCGAGCGGTCGGCGACCTCAGCGACGTACCACCCCGCGGCGATCCGATCGAGGTCGTCGCGCAGCGCCAGGTAGGCCGAGCGCGTCTCGGCGCCCGTGAGGACGTCGAGCTCCCGCCCGCGCGCGAGCTGGTACGTCGCGTGCGAGAGGGGCTCGGCGTACCCCGCGAGCCGGCTCGTCGGCCTGCGGATGCCCTTCGCGACGACGTTCACCTTGCCGAAATGCCGCGTGAGGAGCGTGATGATGCGGTCCGCCTCGCCGAGATCGAGCGTCTTGAGGACGATGGCCTCGGCCCGGTACGTGCGCGATCCCATCCGAGGTGATGCTAGCGGTGCGCGGTCCTTATCATCGACCGAGGTGGCCGTGACGCGATCCGACGCGAACGGGCGACTCGCCGCCGTCGACGACGAGATCCGCGCGGTCCTTACGCAGGCCGAGCCGTCGCTCCAGCCGTTCTACGGGATGATGCTGTACCACCTCGGGCTCGACGCGGAGCGTCCGGGCACCGGCAAGCGGCTCCGCCCGCTCCTCCTCGTCCTCCTCCATGAGGCGCTCACGGGCGAGATCCGATCCGCGCTGCCCGCGGCGGCGGCGGTCGAGCTGCTCCACAACTTCACGCTCATCCACGACGACATCGAGGACCAGGACCCGACGCGCCGGCATCGCCCGACGGTGTGGTCCGTCTGGGGCATCCCGCAGGCGATCAACGCCGGCGACGGCATGTACGCGATCTCGCGCCTGGCGGTGCACCGGCTCCGCGACCGCGGCGTCTCCGCCGAGCGCGTGCTCGACTTCGCGCGGCTCCTCGATCGCGCCTGCGTCGAGGTGTGCGAGGGCCAGTTCCTCGACATCAGCTTCGAGTCGCGGACCGACGTGACGGCCGACCGCCACCGCGCGATGGTCGCGAAGAAGACGGGCGCGCTCTTCTGCGCGGCGGCCGAGGGCGCCGCGAGCGTCGCCGGCGGCGACGGCGAGCTCCGTGCGGCGCTCGTGCGGTTCGGCGCCGACTTCGGACAGGCGTTCCAGGCGCACGACGACCTCCTCGGGATCTGGGGCACGACCGAGCGCACCGGCAAGGTGGAGATGAACGACATCGCGAAGCGCAAGAAGACGCTCCCCGTCGTCCTCGCGTTCGAGCGCGCGACGCCGCGCGTGCGCGCGATCCTCGAGGAGCTCTACGGAAGCCCGCCGCCGCTGCCGCAGGGAACGGTCGACCGCGTGCGCGAGATCCTCGACGACCTTCGTGTGCGCGAGGCGATCGAGCGCGAGATCGCCATCCACCGCGAGCGCGCGCTCCACGAGCTGCGCGCCGTACGCGACCACGCAGCGGCAACGGCGCCGCTGCCCCTCCTCGAAGCGCTCGTCGACGGCGCGACGGGTCCGGTCGTCGAGACGGGAGCGACCGCACCGGCGTAGGGGGCGGCGTACGATGCGCCCGGCCGTGAGCACGACGCAGGCGGTCCGGGTCCCCGGCGACCTCATCCTCGAGCCGCAGGAGCGCGTCCTCATCGCGACGCGCCCGCTCTTCCTGTGGGAGCCCCTCGTCCTGCTGCTCGTGGTCCTCCTCGCCCTGGCCGCGTACGGGCTCGCGACAGGCTACGCGATCGCGTCAGGGATCGGCGCCGTCGCGTTCGTCCTCGTCGCGATCCTCCTGTTGTTCGTGTGGGTGCCGTGGAGCGCGCGGTGGTTCGTCGTCACGGACCGGCGCGTCATCGCGCGCTGGGGCGTCTTCGACCGCAAGCAGGCGGCGATGCTCCTCGACCGCGTCCAGGACGCGAGCCTCGAGCGCCCCTTCCCCCTGTCGCTCGTGCGCGACTACGGCGTCATCTTCATCGAGACGGCGGGCGAGCACTCGGAGCAGACGATCTCCGCCGGCCTCGACGAGCTGCACATGGCCGGGGCGTCAGCCTTCTACCGCACCCTTACCGACGCGATGACGCCGGGCCGCTAGTCAGGATGGCGCGGCCGGCGCCACTCCGTAACTTCGCGGATTAGGCCCGGTCGCCCGGGCCCAGAGCACGCAACGGAGGTACGCCGGCCGTGATCGAGCCTAGCGCTTTGACCTTCATCGGCATGGACGTGTCGAAAGAGACGATCGCGATCGCGATGCTGCGTCCCGGCGAGCACGCGCCGCTCGAGCAGACCATCGCGAACACCGAAGAGGCGGTCCGCAAGCAGCTGCGCCGCTGGGGCCACCCCGCAGCGCTACGCGTCTGCTATGAGGCCGGGCCGACCGGGTACGCGCTGCAGCGCCAACTCGCCGCAGCGGGGGTCGACTGCATCGTCGTCGCTCCCGCGCTCATCCCCAAGCGCCCCGGGGCGGCGGGTGAAGACCGACCGTCGCGACGCCCGCGACCTCTGCCGGCTGCACCGCGTCGGCGAGCTCACCGCCGTGCGCGTTCCCGACCCGGCGGAGGAGATCGTCCGCGACCTGGTCCGCGGGCGAGAGGATCTCACCGAGGACATCCTGCGGGCGCGTCATCGGACCACCAAGCTGCTGCTCCGCCACGGCCGCGCGTACCGCGAGGGCAAAGGCTGGACCGCCAAGCACGTCGACTGGGTCAGGCACCAGGAGTTCGTCGATCCGCTGCTCCGGTCGCTCGTCGACCACCACCTCGCGGTCGTCGATGTGCGCCTCCCGCAGCGCGCCCTCCTCGATGGCCAGATCGCCGAGATCGCACGCGGCCCCATGTACATGACCGCGGTCGCCCGACTCTCGTGCCTGCGCGGCATCAAGGAGCTCAGCGCGCTCACGCTCCTGGTCGAGGTCGGCGACTTCCGGCGGTTCGGACCGGCGCGCGAGTTCATGGGCTTCACCGGGCTCACCGCGAGCGAGCGCTCCAGCGGCGAGCGCCGGCGCTAGGGCGCCATCACCAAGACCGGCAACGCGCACCTGCGGCGCGTCCTCGTGGAGGCCGCGTGGTCGGCGCAGCGCCGGCCGAGCTTCGGCCGCGACTTCCAGCGCCGCGTCGCTGGACAGGACCCCGACGTCGTGCAGTACGTCATGCGCGCGCGCAGCAGCGCCTGCACCGGCGATGGTGGCGCATCGCGCAGCGCGGGCGGCCGCGTCAGGTCGCCACCGTCGCCGCGGCGCGCGAGCTCGCCGGGTTCATCTGGGGCTTGATAACGGAGCAGACGACCTAAGAGGTGACCGAGCGAGCGCAGCCGGGAGCGCGCGGGCGAGTCCCACGGAGGGATCCCCGTCTCAGCTATGTGGCGGACCTCGGTCCGAGCCACGTGCCTAGTGGGGGGCAGCCTCCGGCGTACCACCGACATGCGGGACCGATCCGCGAATATCAGGGTGGCGAAGCGCCGCTGCCACGTGTCCGCGCGCTCCCCTTAGCGCTCGCTCCGCCGATCTCGGTTGACCGGCCGCGCCATATCAGCTGAACTCCGCTGACGTCGTGGGTCGGAAGTCGTCGTAATAAGCGTCGGAGTCCCGCATCCGATCGAACAAGGACGCCGATGCGTACCGGACGACCCAGGCCGACCCTGACCGTGAGCGAGGAGGAGCGCGCCGCGCTGAACGCTGGGCGCGCCGACCGACGACGGCGCAGGCCTTGGCCCGCCGGGTCGATGTGGTGCTGGGCGCGGCTGCCGGCAAGAGCAACACCGTCGTGGCCGGGGAGCTGCGCTGGACCAGCCAGACGGTGGGCCGCTGGCGGGCGCGCTTCCTGGAGCGGCGCCTGGACGGCCTGCTCGACGAGCCGCGGCCGGGCGCGCCGCGGACGATCGGCGACGAGTCGGAGCGTCGCGGGGGCCAAGCGCTCGGGATCTCCGGGCAGAGGGCATAAGGCATCCGGCCACTTCGTGCTGGAAGGCGATGCCGCGTTCGCCTCGCAGCCGCGTCGCCCCCTCAGCCGCCGCGGCGGACCCCGGCGTGGCTCAGGCGCCGGATCGCCCGCGTCCGCCGGACTGCCCCCTAACCGCCCGCTCATTCGTTGTATCCATTAGCGAGGCGAGTGGAAGCCGCACACGCGACACGACGGGCGCGCGGCGTGAGCGCGGAGTGGTCTGCGCTCTACGCCGAGCACGCACCCGCGCTGGCGCGCTTCCTGATCAAGGTGACGGTAACCGAGAGGTGGCGGCGGAGTTGGTGCAGGAGACGTTCATGCGGGCGATGAAGGCGCGGCCGGCTGGTCCTGAACATCGGGCGCTCCGGGCTTGGCTCTATCGGGTCGCGACGAACCTCGCGCGCGACCATCGACGCCGCGAACAGCTCCTGCGGTTCATCCCATTCTCTGGGCTCGAGCACGGATCGTCAGGACTTCCTGACCCTGACGGCGATCTGATCCGACGCGCCTTGCGCGGCCTCCCCGTCGAGCAAGCTGCGACTCTACTTCTGCACTACGACGTGGGGTTCTCTCGTCTCGAGATCGCCGAAATGGACGGCATCAGCGAGGAGGGTGTCAAGTCACGTCTCGCGCGCGGGCGCGAACGGTTCATCCGCGAGTTTGAGCGGCTGGGTGGGACAGATGCGCGTTAGCAGCGATGAGCTCGCGCGCGACGAGCGTGTTGCGCGCCTGCTGCGCCGCCCCGTGCGTGATCCGCTCGTCTTGCCGTTCTCGGGCGTTGAAGCTCGCCTGTACCAGAGCACGCCCCGTGCCTTCGTCGCGCTCGCAGCCGTCGGCGTGGTCGTCGTCGCGCTCGTGGCCGGCACTGCGTTGGCCCAGCGCCGCAGCGCGGTCGGCGAGCCAAGCACTGTGGCCGGACCGCCGTCTGCGTCGCCACTCGGATGGCAGAGCGAGCTCATGGCCGCCGTCCGTGCCGCTCCGGCCACAAGCTTCTGGCCGCTGATACCGACGTTCTTGCCGGACACGCTCGAGGTACTCGTGGCACCACAAAGTTCGTGCGGGACGGGCGCTTCTCCTTGCCTCGATTACCGCTTCTACAAGAAGGGGACGAGCGACGTCGTGCTCATGGTCTTGCAGGGCCCTGCCGGCTGCTGCCTCGATGGCGCACATCCGAACGCGATTCGCGACGTCCAAATACGTCCAGGGGTCTTCGGCCAGTACGACGTCGTCTCATCGTTCCGTGGGCTGTGGTGGGCCGAGGAGACCTCGCGCGGTCCTGTCTACGTTGCGATCGACAGCCCGATCCTCACGGAGGACGAGCTGATCCGCATCGCGAGCTCGATGAGGCCCCTGCCTCCGCGCTGAGTGATGCCCTCCGGCTTCTTCTTAGGTCTACGTTGGACGAGCACGCGAGCCCGATGTTGCTCATCCGAGCGGGAGGCCCGATCATCGCTGACGGCTGGTCAGTCCATCTCAGCACCGTCTCTCGAGGGCGAGATACGGATCCTCCCTGCTCGAGGTTGGGATCGCCGAGTCGAAAGCGGTGCGGTGGGGATCGCGCGTCATTCGAGCTCGTCGTTGAGCCTCTTCGACAGTGCCGCCCGCTGCTACTACGGGGCTAGTCGGCAGCCCCCGCTTCTCGGAGGCTTTCCTGACGTGCGCGGAGCGCGACCTGTGCGGCCGAGAGCGCTGGGTCTGTCTCGACGTCGTGCGCGTGGTGAGCGTGCGTCGCGTGATGCATGTGATGGTGAGGCGGAATCAGTGGGTTAGAGCGCCACCGCAAGGCCCGGAACGCGACCGTACCCGCTGGCACAAGCGCCAATGCGAACGCCGACGCGCCCTCGGTGAGCGGAAACCGCGCACCCGCCGCGAGTGCGACGGCCGAAGCGACCGTCATCAGTACCGCGCGAGCGACCGTCGTCGGCACCACCCGGCCCGAGGCCTTACCCGCGCAGCCACAACCTGTGTCGATCCGATAGCAGTGATACCAGCTCACCTGGCCGCTACAGCACGCCATACGCGGCCTCCTATTCCGGTTCTCTGATCCCTCCGAGTGAGGCGTTGACACGAATGGGCGGGGACCTTGGCGGACCGACGACTACCAGGACCGCTCGCGTCCAACCCACCTCCCTCCTGCCTGCGCGCTGTGCGATCCAGAGCAGCGGCGCGACATCAGCACCGTGCACCGCTGCTCGATCGTGCAACCTCGCGGTGTGTCCCCACGGGCCGCGCCTCTTCCGGTCGTTCCTCCCGTCCTCATGGCCAAGCTGGAAATACTGCCGCTAGACCGCGCTGTCAATGGGTAAGAACGCCCCAGTACTTCACTGTGCCTTCGTCTACTCAGCAACCTAACTTGTGGAAGGTCGTTAGCGAGGCGCTCGCGCCCGCGGCCGCCGCTTCTAAGCGGTCCTCACGCGCCACGGGACCGAGCACCGCTGACGTCGATGCGGTGGCTCGTCAGCGATCTCTGCTGGCACCACGGCTAGCCCCTGAGATTCGCCGGCCCGAACGGCTCCGGGAACAGCTCCGCGAGCGTCGTCGCCTTCCGCTTCCCCGTCGTCGTCGCGAGGATGACGCGGGTGCCGGGCGAGAACTCGTGCAGCACCTGCCGGCAGGCGCCGCAGGGCGAGGGCAGCTCGTCGCCGCCGGTCACGATCGCGATCGCGTCGTAGTCCCGCACGTCGCCGGCCGCGACCGCGGCGAAGACGGCGCACCGCTCGGCGCACCGCGTCAGGCCGTACGACCCGTTCTCGCCGTTGCCGCAGGCCTTGATCTTCCCGCCCCTCGTCGTGTCCTCTATACACCTTTGAACCTGCCGACGGTCTACTCCGTGTAGACCCC
>CAZSRI010000083.1:0-10071 GCA_964609145.1 uncultured Chloroflexota bacterium | reverse complement strand
AGCACATCCGCCGCGAGAAGGCGACGAGCAACATCTGCACGAACGAGGCGCTCGCGGCCATCGTCGCGGCCGTGTACCTGGCGCTGCTCGGACCCGAAGGGCTGCGCGCCGCGGCGCGCGCCGGCGTGGCCCGCGCGCACGCGCTCACCGCGCGTCTCGCGGCGATCCCCGGCCACGCGATAGCGAACGGCGGGCCGTTCTTCGACCGGTTCACCCTCCGCGCGCCGATGGGCG
Organism: uncultured Chloroflexota bacterium; assembly: GCA_964609145.1. GTDB lineage: Bacteria > Chloroflexota > Limnocylindria > P2-11E > P2-11E > JACPOT01. Next base: position 9,837 of record CAZSRI010000083.1, on the reverse strand, counting down.
GCTGGGCGCTCCGGAACGCGCTGCTGGACCGCGGGATCCAGGTCGAGGCGACCGCGTCCCACTACGTCGATGGCAAGAGGGTCGGGCGCGACGAGGTCATCGTGCAGTGCACCGAGATGACGAGCGAGGCCGACGTCGACGCGCTCGTCGACGCCGTCGGCGCGCTCGCGCGCTCGAACGAAGCGGTGCTCGCACGATGACCGGACGCCACCTCCCGGAGTCCGGGGCCACGACCGCGGTGCCCGCGCTCGAGCCGCTCCTGGTCGAGCTCGCGCGGCCCGGGCGCCACGGCCGGCACGTCCGCTCGGACGCCACGGCCGAGATCCCCGCCGCGTTCGCGCGCACGACGCCGCTCCGCCTGCCGGAGCTCGCGGAGCCGCAGGTCGTGCGCCACTTCACGCACCTGTCGCAGCTCAACTACGCGGTGGACACGGGGATGTACCCGCTCGGCTCGTGCACGATGAAGTACAACCCGAAGGTGAACGACCGCGCGGCGGCGCTGTTCGCCGACCTGCACCCGCGCCAGTCGTACCGCACGACGCAGGGCGTGCTCGCGCTCGCGTACGAGCTCGAGCAGATCCTCGCGAAGATCACCGGGATGGACTTCGTGTCGCTGCAGCCGCAGGCCGGCGCGCAGTCGGAGCTCACAGCGCTGCTCGTGTTCAAGGCGTATCACGCGAAGCGGGGCGATGCGGCGCGGCGGCGGATCATCGTCCCCGACTCCGCGCACGGCACGAACCCCGCGTCCGCCGCGATGTGCGGCTACGAGGTCGCGACCGTGAAGAGCGACGCGCGCGGCAACGTCGACCTCGACGCCCTGAAGGCGGCGCTCGGACCGGACGTCGCCGGCTTCATGCTCACGAACCCGAACACGCTCGGGCTCTTCGAGGAGCGGGTCCGCGCGGTGTGCGACGCCGTGCACGCCGCGGGCGGGCTCGTGTACGGGGACGGCGCGAACATGAACGCCCTCCTCGGGCTCGCGCGCCCCGGCGACCTCGGCTTCGACTGCGTGCACATCAACGTCCACAAGACGTTCTCGACGCCGCACGGCGCCGGCGGCCCCGGGGCGGGCCCGCTCTGCGTGAAGGCCCATCTCCGCCCGTTCCTCCCCAAGCCGTGGATCGTGAAGGAGGCCGACGGGACGTACCACTACGACACGGCGCGCGAGGACCGGGAGCCGGCCGCCATCGGCGACTCGATCGGGACGATCAAGCAGCGCATCGGGAACTTCGGGGTGCTCGTGCGCGCCTACACGTACATGAGGACGCTCGGCGAGCCGGGCATGGTCGAGACGAGCGAGGACGCGATCCTCGCGGCGAACTACCTCCTCGCGCGGCTCCGCGGGCGATACCAGGTCGGATACGACCGCACGCCGATGCACGAGTTCGTCCTCACGGCGGCGCCGCAGAAGAGGAAGGGCGCCTCCGCGCTCGACATCGCGAAGGCGCTCATCGACGAGGGCTTCCACCCCCCGAGCGTGTACTTCCCGCTCATCGTCCCCGAGGCGATGATGATCGAGCCGACCGAGACGGAGCCGAAGGAGACGCTCGACGCGTTCGCCGACGCGCTCATCCGCATCGCCGACCGCGTCGACACCGATCCCGCCTCGCTCCACGACGCGCCGGTCAGCGCGCCGCTCCGCCGCCTGGACGAGGTGAGCGCGGCGCGGAAGCCGGTCCTGCGGTGGACGCGACCGCAGTAGCGACGCGCACGCGCGTCGCGATGGTCGTACCCCCGCGCGGGTACGTCGCCGTGCCGGTCGCCGACCTCCACGCGGAGGCCGACGAGCGAAGCGAGCTTGTCGACCAGGTCCACTACGCCGAGCAGCTCACGGTGCTCGCCTCCCGGGAGGGATGGCACTTCGTGCAGGCGGTCGAGGACCACTACTTCGGGTGGATCGCCGAGGACGGCGTCATCGTGTTCCCCGCGCCGTCACGTCCGCAGGGACGGCGTGTCGGCGTCACCGTCGCGCCCGTGCATCGCGCCGCGGACGCGTCCTCCGAGATCCTCGGCTACCTGCCCGCGGGGACCCTCCTCGCGCCGGCGGGGGAGCAGGACGAGGGGGAGTTCGTGCAGGTCGCGCTCGGCCGGCCGTCGCCGATGCCTCGTGGGCCGAGCCTCGGATACGTCGCCATCTCCGACGCGGCCGAGGCGGCGACCTTGGCGCACCGGCCGCCGACCAGCGCCGACCTCATCCGTACCGCGGAGGCGTTCCTCGGCGTTCCCTACCTCTGGGGTGGTACGACGGCGCTCGGCATCGACTGCAGTGGCTTCGTGCAGCAGGTGTACCGTCTGAACGGGATCCGACTCGACCGCGACGCGGATCAGCAGTCCTTGGAGGGGAGACCGGTGGAGGTCGCGCGGGCGGGCGATCTCGTCTTCTTCTCACCCGCCCGGGGGGACCCGGGCGCCGAGCGCGTCACGCACGTCGCGCTCGCGACCGGCGAACGGACGTTCCTGCACGCGCCGGAGGCGGGCGCGCGCGTCGAGCTCGGCGAGCTGCCGGCCGAGGGCCGAGCGCCCCGCGCGATCCGCCGCTACCTTCCGTGAGGCGCTCCCCCGCGCGCGCGTCCGCCACGAACGCGGCGCCGGACGGCGATGCACGCAGCGACCGCGTTCTCGTGTACGCGGCGCGGAGCGGCGACGAGCGCGCGTTCGACGTCCTCTTCTATCGCTACCGAGACGGGATCTACCGCCTCTCGCTCGCCATCACGAAGGACGCGCACGCCGCCGAGGAGATCGTCGTCGACACGTTCGCGCGCGCGTATCGCGCGCTTGGGCGCCTCGAGCCGGACGACACCCTGCGCCCTTGGCTCTATCGCGTCGCGATCAACGAGTCGTACGACCGCCGTCCGCGGGCGACTTCGAGCTCCCTCGACGACGGCGCCGAGGAGATCGCGGCGAGCGAGGACCGCTCGCCGGCCGCGATCGCGGAGCGCGCAGAGGCCCGGCGCGTCGTCCTCGCCGCGGTGGACAGGCTCGACGAGAAGCACCGCAGCGTGGTCGTCCTCCACTACCTGAGCGAGCTCGCGCTCGCCGAGGTCGCGGTCGTCGTCGGCGTTCCGGTCGGCACCGTGAAGTCCCGCCTCCACTACGCCCTGCGGCGCCTGCGAACGTATCTCTCGTCACATCCGCCGCTCGCCGTCGAACCGCGGAGCGGCCGGAGGGCTACCGGAGAGCGATGAGGACGCGGCGGGAGCTCCCGCTGGGTGAGCAGCTCGCGATCGAGGCGGCGCTCGACGACGCGTTCGAGCCGCTCCGGCATGCGTCGACCGACCTCTCGCCGCTCCGCGCCCGCGCCGCCGTACGCTGGGGCCGCGGCGGTGCGGAGGCGCGGCGCGTGCCCTGGGCGGGCGCCGTCTCGCGGCTGTCCGAGCTCGGCCTCGCCGTCGGCATGGCGAGCGTCATCTTCGCCGGGGCATTCGGGTCGGCCGTCCCCGCGAACGTGTCGGCAGCCACGATGCTCCAGGACGAGGCGTGGGTCCGCGAGGCGCAGCTCGCCGGCATGGTGCGCGCCGCGCCGTCACCGCTCCCGAGCGAAGAGGAGCGGTTCCTGCGCTGGTTCCGCCTCGACCGCTACATCCCGATCTACGACTGGCTCGACCCGACGGTCGTTCACGTCAGCCAGCTCAGCGGCCCCGCCCAGGTGGTCCCGCCACGTCCGGCCGGCCTCGAGAGCTCCGCGCCCTACTAGCCCTCCTCGTCGCGCTGCTCGCGGGCGCATGCGCGGCGCCGCCCGCGGGCGCGCGGGTCGCGGCCGAGCGCGACCTCGCGCTCGGGATCGTGGGGCAGCCGGAGTCGCTCCTGGGCGACGATCCGAGGGGCGCCGCCGTCGCGGCCGCGCTCGTCGAGCCCCTCGTCCGCCGGACCGCGACCGAGGAGCTCGAGCCGCGCCTCGTCCTGGCCGTCCCCTCCTTCGCCAACGGCGACCTCGCCCTCGTCGTCGACGAGACCGCCCCCACGGGCCGGCTCGTCGCCACGTTCCGTCTGCGCGACGGGCTCATGTGGCACGACGGCGCGCCACTGACCGCCGCCGACGTCCGCTTCGCGTTCGACGTCGACCGCGGCGCGGCGCCGGGATCGGCCGCGCGCGTCACGGCCGACCGCATCGACCGGATCGACGTCCTCGACGACCGCACGTTCCGCGTCGCGTACCGCGCGGGCGAGCGCTGGGACCTCTTCGCGCTCGCGCCGCGCGCGCTCCCGAAGCACCTCCTCGACGGCGCCGACGCCGCGGCGCGCGACCGCTACGCGCGCGAGCCCGTGCACGCCGGCCCGTACCGGCTCGTCCGCCGCACCCGGGACGCGATCGTGCTCGAGGCCTTCCGCGGCCATGTGCTCGGACCGCCGCGGATCGGCCGCATCGTCGTCCGCCTCTACGGAGACAGGTCCGCGTTGATCGCGGCGCTCCGCGCGGGCGAGGTCGACGTCGCGCCCTCGCCCGCGTTCGACGCGGATCTGGCGACGACGCTCGAGCGGACGTTCCCCGAGCGCGTGCTCTACGCGCCGGCGCAGGCCGTGGCGATGCTGCGCTTCGGTCCGCGCTTCGCGGACGAAGCCGTCCGACGCGCGATCTCGCTCACCGTCGACCGCGAGCGGACCGTGCGGACGATCTTCGCCGGACGGCCGCGCATCCCGTCGAGCTACCTCGTGCCGCCGCTGTGGGCCGCGGTCGGCGACGCCTCCCCCCTGGGGCTCGACCGCCGGGCGGCCGACGCGCTCATGGCGCGCGCGGGATACCGCCGAGGCGACCTCGGCATCGCGCAGCGCGACGGCGAGCGGCTGGTCGTCGCGCTCCTCGTTCCCGACGAGCCCGGCCTCATCGAGGCCGCGCACGGCGTCGCCGTGGACGCCGCGCTCCTCGGGATCGCGGCGGACGTGCGCGCGCTCCCCGCGGCCGATGTCGCGCGCCGCGTCGCCGACGGCGACTTCGACCTCGCGCTCGAGGTCGAGGCCGCCGACGATCCGCTCGTCGCGACGGCGCGGTATCGCGGCGCGGGGCCCTGGTACGACGCGCTCGCGGACGCGGCGCGCTCGGCCGACGGGCGCGCCGACCAGCGCACGCTCTACCTCGAGCTGCAGCGCCTCTGGGCGGAGCGCGCGGTCGCGCTGCCGCTGTTCCAGGCGCTCAAGGTCGACGTCGTGGACGCACGGCTGGATGGCCTACGCCCTGCCGCCCACGCGGCCCCGATCACCTGGAACGTGGAGGCGTGGACGTTCGCGCCGCGCTGAACCTCTCGCCGCGCCGGGCGGTACTGGTCGGAAAGCGGTCAGCGGACGCCGCCCGAACGGCGCACGGCCCGATGCATAGAATGCACGCGGCCCGAGGGAGGGAGGGAGACGGGCACCAGGTCATCTCGTCACCCTCGACCCGCCCGCGGACCGCGACCCCCGCGTCCCAACGGCGGCGCACCGAGCGACCGCTACCGGGAACACCTTTGAAGGAGGAGCGCATGGCCCTACGCGAGAAGGCCTGGCGACTGCTGGCCATCGGCGTTTCGCTCGCCCTCGTCGCCACGGCGTGCCAGGGCGGCACGACGACCCCGCCGGCAGCGTCCCAGTCCGCAGCAGCGTCCGCCGCGGGCGCGGCGGACCCGAACGGCACCTTCACCAGCAACCTCGGCTCCGAGCCGGACACGATCGACCCGCAGAAGGAGTCGTTCGTCGGCGAGATCGCGGTCACGATGAAGGTCTTCGAGGCCCTCATGACCCCGGACGTGAAGACCGGCAAGCCGATCCCGTCCGCCGCGAAGGATCAGCCGAAGGTCAGCTCTGACGGCAAGACCTACACGTACACGCTCCGCGACGACCTGACGTGGAGCGACGGCAAGAAGGTCACCACGGCCGACTTCAAGTACGGCTGGGAGCGCCTGTGCGACCCGGCGACCGCCGGCGACTACGCCTTCACCGGCTACATCGTCGCGGGCTGCGAGGCCTGGAACACGATGGACCCGAAGGGCGACCCGGCCAAGCTGAGCGCCGCGCGCGACACCTTCCTCAAGAGCATTGTGACCACCGACACCACGATCGCCTTCACCCTCACCGACCCGGCCCCGTACTTCAACGCCATCGCGTCGATCTGGGTCGGCGTCCCCGTCCGCAAGGACCTGGTCCAGCAGGGCGGCGACAAGTGGACGGAGCCGGCGACGTTCATCGGCAACGGCCCGTTCAAGATGACCGAGTGGAAGCACAACGAGTCGATCACTTTCGAGCGCAGCGACAACTGGCACGGCGGCAAGGACAAGGCGAAGCTCAAGACGTGGAAGTTCGTCATGATCAACGACAACGCCGTGGCCTTCGCCGCCTACCGCAACAACGAGCTGGACGTCTACGGCGTCGCCCCCTCCGACCTCCGCACGATCACGGGTGACGCGGACCTCTCGAAGCAGGTCCAGGACGGGCCCGGCGCGTGCTCCTTCTACATCGGCTTCAACACGCAGAAGGCCCCCTTCACCGACGTGAACGCTCGCGTCGGCTTCGCGAAGTCCTTCGACCGCGACACCTTCATAAAGGATGTCCAGCAGGGCATCGGCAAGGCGTCGACGTCGTTCATCAGCCCCGGCATCCCGGGCTACGACGCCGAGGACACCTTCCAGAAGTTCGACGCCGCGGCGGCGAAGGCCTCGTGGGCCAAGGTGAGCAGCCCGCCCGAGATCAAGTTCACGTTCTCGTCGACCCCGACGAACAAGACGCGCGCCGAGTGGCTCCAGCAGCAGTGGAAGACCAACCTCGGCGTCGACGTCACGCTCGACCCGGTCGACTCGAAGACCTACACGCAGCTGGTGAAGAAGACCGACACCACGCCGCAGATGTTCTTCCTGGGGTGGTGCGCGGACTACTACGACCAGCAGGACTGGCTCTCGACCGTGTTCCAGTCCACCGCGACGATCTCGCACACCGGCTGGAAGAACGCGGACTTCGACAAGCTCGTGCAGCAGGCCGACAAGGAGCCGGACCTCGCCAAGCGTGACCAGGAGTACAAGGACGCGCAGCGTCTCCTCTCGAAGGAGGCGCCTGTCGGGTTCCTCTTCTACAACGCGGCGAAGGTCCTCAAGAAGCCGTGGGTGAACAACTACTACATCACCCCGCTCGGCTTCGAACAGGCTTCGTTCACCGACCTGTACGTCACCAAGCGCTGAGGCACTGCTCGAACGTGCGCGAGGGAGGGGCCGGCGCGAGCCGGCCCCTCTCCATGACTGATAGGGCGCATACACTCGGAAGGACGACATGCTGAGGTACGTCATCCGGCGGCTCTTGCTCCTCATCCCGACGCTCTTCTTCGTCGCGCTGATCGTGTTCACGCTCGCGCATCTCGCGCCGGGGTCGCCCTTCGAGAAGAACGAGAACCGGCCGCTGCCGCAAGCGACGATCGAGCGCCTCAACCGCGTGTATGGGATCGACAAGCCCATCTACGAGCAGTTCGCGATCTACCTGGGCGACCTCGTGCGCTTCGACCTCGGCTCGAGCCTCGTCCAGGACCGCAGCGTGAGCGACATCCTCTCGTCCGAGCTGCCGGTCAGCGCCCAGCTCGGCGCCCAGGCGCTGCTCCTCGCGCTCGCCGTGGCGCTGCCGCTCGGCGTCATCAGCGCGCTGCGTCAGAACACCGGCGTCGACTACGGGGCGATGCTCTTCGCGACCGTCGGCACGACGATCCCCTCGTTCGTCGTCGCGATCTTCGCCATCTACATCTTCGGGGTGCTGACCCACACGCTGCCCTTCATCGGGTGGAGCACGCCGAAGCACTGGATCCTACCGACGGTCATCCTCTCGCTCGGCGCGATGGCGTTCCTCACGCGGATCACGCGCGCGAGCATGCTCGAGGCGATCCGTCAGGATTACGTCCGCACGGCGCGGAGCAAGGGTCTGTCGGAGCAGGTGGTGATCGTGGCGCACACGATGAAGAACGCGATGATCCCGGTCGCGACGATCATCGGACCCGCCGCGGCCGCGCTCATGACGGGGTCCTTCATCATCGAGTACATGTTCTCGATCCCCGGCCTGGGCCGAGATTTCGTCCGGAGCATCTTCGCCCGCGACTACCCGCTCATCATGGGCGTCTACCTGCTCTACGCGGTCGCGATCAGCGTGGCGAACCTCACGGTCGACATCGTCTATGGGCTGCTCGACCCCCGGATCAAGGTGAGCTAGTGAGGCTGCGATAGGTGGCGACCGTCTCGCGTCCGATGACGTCGGCCGACCGCGCGATCGAGCTGAACGTCCTGGCGCGGAAGCAGCGCTCGCTCTGGGGCGACGCCCTGGAGCGGCTCCGCAAGAACAAGGCGGCCATCGTCGGCATCGTCATCATCGTGTTGACGGCCCTCGTCGCCCTGTTCGCGCCCCTCATCGCACCGTACGATCCGGTCTCGACCCGACCCGCCGGCACGACCGTGATCCTCGCCGATCCCGTATGGACGGGGTCGAAGTACGTCGATCCGAACTATCTCCTCGGCACGGACACCCTCGGCCGCGACATCTTGAGCCGCCTCATCTGGGGGGCTCGGATCAGCGTGATGGTCGGGATCGTGCCGGTGGCGATCATCTTCTCCATCGGCGCGACGATCGGGATGCTCGCCGGGTTCTACGGGGGTTGGATCGATCTCGTGCTCATGCGGATCACCGACGTCATCTACGCGTTCCCGGACCTGCTCCTCCTGTTCATCATGATCGCGACGCTCCGCGACACCCCGTTCGGACGGGTGCAGAGCGGCCTGCTGCTGATCTTCGTCGGCATCGCGGTAGTGAACTGGGTAGGGATGGCGCGGCTCGTACGCGGTCAGGTCTTGCAGATGAAGGAGAAGGAGTTCATCGAGGCCGCGCGCTCGATCGGCGCGCCGCCGCGCCGGATCATGCTGCGGCACCTCTTCCCGAACCTGCTCGCGCCGGTCATCGTCGCTCTGGCGTTCGCGGTCCCGAGCGCGATGCTCACGGAGTCCACGCTCTCGTTCATCGGCGTCGGGATCCGTCCGCCCACCGCGAGCTGGGGTGTCATGATCAACGAGGGGTTCCAGCAGTTCTCGGCGTCCCCGTGGTCGATCATGTTCCCGTCCATCTCCATCGCCATCGTCATGCTGTCGTTCACCTTCGTCGGGGACGGGCTGCGGGACGCGCTCGACCCGCGGATGCAGCAGTAGCGCCTGATGGCGCCCGTCGCGTACGCTCTGCGGCCGTTGCTCTATCACCGCGTCGGAGGATCCGGACGTGACGCTGCTTGAGGTACGGGACCTGCACACGCAGTTCTTCACTCGGGACGGCGTCGTCCGCGCGGTCGACGGAGTGAACTTCCAGCTGGAGGCCGGCGAGACGCTCGGCCTCGTCGGCGAGTCCGGCTGCGGCAAGTCCGTCACCGCGCTCTCGCTCATGCGGCTCATCCCGCAGCCCCCGGGCAGGATCACGCAGGGCCAGATCGTGTTCGACGGCCAGGACGTCCTGAAGATGGACGAGGACGACGTCCGCGGGATCCGCGGGAACAACATCGCGATGATCTTCCAGGACCCGATGACGAGCCTGAACCCCGTCCTCACGATCAGCCGGCAGATCTCCGAGGCGCTCGAGCTCCACCTGAAGATGGACCGCGCCGAGGCGCGCAAGCGCACGATCGAGCTCCTCGAGCTCGTCGGCATCCCGAGCGCGAAGAAGCGCCTCGACGACTACCCGCACCAGTTCTCGGGCGGCATGCGCCAGCGCGTGATGATCGCGATGGCGCTCTCGTGCAACCCGAAGCTCATCCTCGCGGACGAGCCGACGACGGCGCTCGACGTCACGATCCAGGCGCAGATCCTCGACCTGCTGAAGAACCTCGCGCGCGAGTTCCGCACGGCGTTCATCCTCATCACCCAC
>CAZSRI010000082.1:0-10410 GCA_964609145.1 uncultured Chloroflexota bacterium | reverse complement strand
CGTCGGGCTGGATGCCGATCTCGCGCAGCTCCTTCACCGAGTGCTGCGTCGGCTTCGTCTTCAGCTCGCCCGTCGCGACCCGGGGCAGCAGCGTGAGGTGGATGTACAGCACGTGCTGCCGCCCGACGTCGTTGCGGAACTGGCGGATCGCCTCGAGGTAGGGGAGCGATTCGATGTCGCCCACCGTGCCGCCGACCTCGACGACGACGACGTCCGCGGCGGCCTCGCGCGCGACGCGGTGGATGCGCGCCTTGATCTCGTTCGTGACGTGCGGGATGACCTGGACGGTCGCGCCGAGGTAATCGCCGCGGCGCTCCTTGGCGATGACCGCGTTGTAGACCTGGCCCGTCGTCAGGTTCGACGCGCGGGTGACGTTGCGGTCGATGAACCGCTCGTAGTGCCCGAGGTCGAGGTCCGTCTCCGCGCCGTCCTCGGTGACGAAGACCTCGCCGTGCTGGTACGGCGACATCGTCCCCGGGTCGACGTTGAGGTAGGGGTCCATCTTCAGCGACGCGACGGAGAGGCCTCTCGCAGCGAGGATGCTGCCCAGCGACGCCGCGGTGATCCCCTTGCCGAGGGAGGAAGTGACCCCGCCGGTCACGAAGACGAACTTCGACATCCGCAGGACCTCCGGGGTTTTTCTAAGTTTAGACCCTCGCTCGGGATCGACCCTCGCTCGGGCCGAGGTGCGCGACCTCGTGGTCCTCCCAAGCCTCGCCTCGCTCGGCATCGGGTCCTCCCCTCGGTCTGCGCGCGTGGGGGACCGTTGAGCTATTTGGAGAAAGGAAGGCTCTGCAGGACCACGAGACGAGGTCGCTCCGCCGGGCCCGTCGGCGGCGTGCTCGGGACGTCGACCGGCTCGTCGTACGTCACGGTCGCGGCGTCGCCGTCGAGGCGGATCGCGCGGAAGCGCGCGTCGGCGAGCTCGGGGGCGGGCTCACCGGCGTGCTCGACGATCGCGACCAGCGCGGGTCGCATCCAGCGGGTCCCCGGACGCAAGGGCATCGGCGTCGCGAACGGCGACGCGTCCTGAGCGAGGTCGCGCGTGGCATCGTCGAGCCACCGGCCGAGGTACGCGGGCACGTGCGCCTCTCCCGCGAACGCGAGGCCGCTCCCCGTATTCGACCATCCGCACAGCAGCGTCCGGGCGCCGCGGACGTCGTCGAGGACGAGGCCGCCGATCACGACGTCGGCGCGTGGCGTCACGTGACAGCGCAGCCAGTCGGTCGTACGCGCTCCCGGGAGGTACGGCGAGGCGCGCCGCTTCGCGACGATGCCCTCGAGCTCGTACTCCCGGGCGGCGTCGAAGAACGGCTCGCCGTCATGCTCGAGGTGGTCGGGCACGCCGATGTGCCGCCCACCGAGGCCGAGCCCGAGCAGGCGTCGCCGGCGCTCCTCGAGCGGACGCGCGACGAGCGGGCGATGCCCCTCGTAGAGGAGGTCGAACGCCACGAAATACGGCCCCTTGCCGCGCTTCGCGGCCCGAGGGCCGAGCCGTCCGGCGAGCAGGTCGTACGACGGCCGTCCGCGACCGTCGCAGGCGACGACCTCGCCGTCGAGGACGACGCCCTCGGGCACGGGCACGTCGCGCAGCTCGGGCAACGCGCGCAGGAGATCCCCGCCGGAGCGGTCGACGACGCGGACGCCGCTCGCGTCGCGCGCGACCATCGCACGGATCCCATCCCACTTCACCTCGAAGAGGTGGTCGGGCGAGTTGAACGGCGCGCGCGCCGTCCGCGCGCGCATCGGCGCGATCGCGCGCGGAAGGCCCGGTCGCGCCTGGGCGACCGGGATGAGGGTCGCCTGATCCGTCACGAACGCAGGATACGGATCAGGCTGACCTCTTCTTCCTCGCCGCCGTCGTCTGCTCGGCTGTGCGCTTGCCGCGCGACGCCGCCGGCCTTTTCTCTTCCTTCTTCGCGCGCTCGACCGAGGCCTTGAGGGCCGACATGAGGTCGACGACCGTCGTCTCGGCCTCGGGCTCCGCGGCCTCGACGAGGCCCTCCTTGCCCTCGACCTTCGCCTCGACGATCTCCTCGAGTGCCTGCTTGTAGTCGTCCCTGAACTCGTTGGGCTCGAACTTCATGGCCATCGCGTCGACGAGCGTCTCCGCCATCTGCACTTCCTTCGTGCTCACGGAGACGTCCTCGGGGAGGTCGAGGTCGTCCGTCGCGCGGATCTCGTCGGGCCAGTGGAGCGTGTTCATGAGCAGCACGCCGTCGAGCGGCCGCACCGAGACGAGCCGCTCGCGGTCGCGCAGGGCGAACTTCGCGATCGCGATCCGCTTGGTCTTCTCGAGCGTCTTCTGCAGGAGCCGATACGGCTTCTGCGCCGCCTTCTCCGGCTCGAGGTAGTACGCCGACTGGTAGTAGATCGGGCCGGGGAGCTCCTCGTCCTCGATGAAGCCCGCGATGTCGATGGCCTTGCTGCTCTTGAGCGGCAGCTTCTTGAGGTCGTCGTCGTCGAGCACGACGTAGCTGCCCTTCTCGTACTCGTACCCGCGCACGACGTCGCCCCACGCGACCTCGTGTTCGCCCTCCGGGCACCACCGCTTGTTCTTGATCCGGCTGTGGTGCTCCGGGCACAGCAGATGGAAGGACACCTTCGAGGTGCTCTCGGTCGCGAGGTACAGACGCACCGGGATGGCGACCATCCCGAAGCTGAGGACGCCCTTCCAGATGGATCTCGGCACAGGTCGCCTCCCCGGCGGTCTGCCGCCTGTTCCGCGCGGCAACGCCGCGCGCAGCGTAGCGCTCACAGTCAAGATGCACGTAAGGGGCCAAGCGGCGCGGGGCGGGGTGAGGTCGAGGGGAGCCGCCTCTCGTACGAGGCGGCCACCTCTCCCGCCGGTGCTGTTTGGCCGCCGAGGGCGAGAGGTGCGACCCGAGGCAGCGTCACCCCGCCTCGCGCCGCTGTTTCAGCTCACGCGATCGCCCGCTCCGCGAGAGCCGTCGGGAGCGCGCCGGCGGACGTGATGGCGTCGTGGAACTCGCGCAGCGCGGGCACGTCGGTCGCGCCGCGCTTGGCGAGCCAGCGCGTGCGGATGTCGAGGATCTCGAGCATGCCGGTGAGGTAGGACGATGCCTGCGTCGGCCACGAGCAGTAGCGGCCCACCTCGGCGCGCGCGTTCGGCGCGGTGAGGTTCGCCTTCTCCATCATGAAGCGCACCGCGTCATCGAACGACATCTCGCCCATGTGGAGGCTCGTGTCGACGACGATCCGCGCCGCGCGGAAGATCGTCGCCTCGACCTGGTAGAGCTCCTGCCGCGGGTCGGTGAAGAACCCTTGCTCGCGCATCGCGCGCTCGGCGTAGAGCGCCCATCCCTCGGAGAAGTACGACGTGCTGAAGACGCGTCGCACGTGCGAGGGGTTCGCCTTCGCCATGACGAGGTGCCAGTGGTGTCCGGGATACGCCTCGTGGACCGAGGTCGTCGGGATGCCATGTGTGCAGTTGCCCTCGAGGCGCTTCTGGATCTCGTCCGCGGGCGTGCCGTCGGGCGGGAACGGCACGAAGAAGTGGCCGGTGAGCGAGTCGCTGAACGCCGGGGGCCGGTTGTAGGACGCGACCGCGAGGACCGGACGCTGGAAGTGTGGCGAGGGCTCGACGACGCAGCGCTCACCCGCGGGGAGCGTGACGAGGCCGGTGCGGCGCAGGAACTCGCGGGCGCGCTCGGTCCACTCCTCGTACTCGCGTCGCATGCCCTCGGGGTCGGGGGCGTGGATCCGGTTCAGCTCGTGGAGCAGCGCGACCCAGTCCTCGTGACCGGCGATCTGCTTCGCCAGGCGCTTCGCGTCCGCGGCGAGGAGGTCGTACTCGTGCCGGCCGCGCTCGCGGAGCGTGCGCGCGTCGTACGGGAGCACCTCCTTCTCGCGGAGGAGCGCGCCGTACGTCTCCTCGCCGACCGCGTAGTTCCCCGACGCCTTCTTCTGCAGGTCGGCGAGGTAGGCGCCGAAGCGCTCGAAGGCCTTCGCGGCCGTCTCGCCGGCCGCGGCGAGCTTCGCGCGCAGCGCCGGATCGCGGACCTCGTTCGGGACGAGCTCGCGCGCGTACCGCGCGCCGGCCTTGGCCTGCCCGATCGCGCGCTCGACGTAGATCGGCGGGCTGAGCGCGGGGTCGAGGTTCGCCATGCCATGTTCGAGCGCGGCCGGCACCTGCTCGAGCCGCGCGCGCGCCGCTTCGGCGAGCTCGGCGTCCGGCCGCAGCCGGTGCAGGAAGAGGGTGAACACGCCGGTGAGCCCGACGCCGAGGTACGTCGCCGGCTGGCGCCGCCACATCTGGTGCGGGCGCAGGATCTCGCGTCCGCGGAGGGTCGCGATGAGGAAGTCGCGGTCGATCGCCGCTGCGCCGAGGCCGTCGTCGGGCACGGCGCGAAAGCGCGCGCGCCACTGGCGGTCGCGCTCCTCGCGCTTCCGGAAGGCCGCCGCGGAGAGGTCGTCGAGCCGCTCGTCGTACTCCGTGAGCCCGAGCGCGCTCGCAAGCACCGGCGAGTCCTCGTATTCCTCCTTCAGGAACGCCATCGCCTGATCGGCGAAGCGCCCGACGGCGTCGCTCACCTGGTCGGTCATCCGCACATCCTCACCGCGAGAATGGGACGACAGTGAGCCTCACCGAGTACCGGCGCAAACGCGACTTCGAGCGGACGCCCGAGCCGAAGGGCCGCGAGCCGAGGCCGAGCGCGCCGCTGCGCTACGTCGTGCACCGCCACCACGCGACACGCCTGCACTGGGACGTGCGGCTCGAGATGCGCGGCGTGCTGGCGTCGTGGGCCGTCCCGCAGGGCCCGCCGCTCGAGGCGGGGAAGCGGCGCCTCGCGGTCCACACCGAGGACCACCCCATCGAGTACCTCACATTCCACGGCGTCATCCCCGACGGCTACGGCGCCGGGACGATGACGATCTGGGACACGGGGACGTACGAGCTCGTCGAGGAGAAGCGCGACCGCGACGCCGAGGAGTCCGAGTACAAGGTCCGGTTCCACGGTGACCGTCTGACGGGCGAGTACGTCCTCGTACGGACGAAGCAGAACGAGGGGCGCGACTGGCTCATGATCCTCCACGGGACGCCCCCCACCGATCACCCGCTCGACCGGCGCGTCTCGCCGATGCTCGCGGTCTCCGCCGACGAGCCGTTCGACTCGCAAGACTTCGCGTTCGAGCCGAAATGGGACGGCGTCCGCGCGATCGCGTTCGTCGACGGCGGCGTCGTGCGACTCCAGACGCGCAACCTCCTCGACTGCACCGCGCGGTATCCCGAGGCCCACGGGATCGCCGAGGCGCTCACCGGCGCGTACCAGGCGATCGTCGACGGCGAGGTCGTCGCGCTCGACGAGCGCGGCGTGCCATCGTTCCAGCGGCTGCAGGCGCGCATGCACGTGCAGGACGAGGCGAAGATCCGCAAGCTGCGGCGCTCGACGCCCGTCTGGTACGAGGTCTTCGACCTCCTCTGGGCCGACGGACAAGACCTCACGCAGCTCCCATTGCGCGAGCGCCGGAAGCGTCTCGCCGCGGCGATCACGCCGATGGGGCAGATCCGCCATCACGAGGCGTTCGTCGGTGAGGGCAAGGCGCTGTTCAAGGCGGCGCAGGAGCAGGGCCTCGAGGGCGTCGTCGCGAAGCGGCTCGACTCGCCGTACGTCGAGGGACGCTCCGCGGCATGGGTGAAGGTGAAGGCGCAGCGGACGATGGAGTGCGTCGTCGGCGGCTGGACCGAGGGGAAGGGCGGGCGCGCGAAGGACCTCGGCGCGCTCCTCGTCGGCGTGTATCGCGACTAGGAGCTGCGCCCGATCGGCCATGTCGGCAGCGGCTTCGACGGCACGACCCTGCGCGACCTCCTCGCGCTCCTGCGCGAGCGCGAGAGCCCGACGTCGCCGTTCTCGGTGAAGCCGCGCGTGAACGAGACGCCGCACTGGTGCCTGCCCGAGCTAGTGTGCGAGGTGCGCTACAGCGACATGACGGCCGAGGGATACCTCCGCCAGCCCGTGTTCCTCGGGCTCCGCGCCGACGTCGACCCGAACGAGGCGACGGGCGAGGAGCGCATCGCGTCGGCCGAGCGCGCGCAGAAGGAGGCGGAGCGCGCGGCGAAGGATCGGCCGGCGAAGCGGGCGTCGCGCGCCGAGCGCGTGCCGAGCGTGCTCGAGGTGGAAGGCCACGCGATCCGTCTCACGAACCTCGAGAAGGTGCTGTGGCCCGAAGACGGCTACACGAAGGCGGACCTCATCCGCTATTACGCCGACGTCGCGCCGTACCTCGTGCCCTGGGCGACCGATCGTCCGCTCACGCTGAAGCCGTTCCCCGATGGGATCTACGGCGCGAGCTACTACCGCAAGGACAAGCCGTCGTTCACCCCGCGGTGGATCGCGAGCTGGAACGACCCCGAGGAGCCCGAGAACGACTACATCCTCTGCAACGACCTCGCCACGCTCGTGTGGATGGCGAACTACGCCGCGATCGAGATCCACCCGCGCCTCGCGCGCGTCGACGATCCCGACCATCCGGACTTCGCGATGGTCGACCTCGACCCCTCCGAGGGGAGCACGTGGGAGCAGGTGAAGGAGGTCGGCCTCACCGTGCGCGCGATCCTCGACGAGATGGGCCTCGAGTCGTTCCCGAAAACGACCGGATCGCGCGGGATCCACGTCCTCGTGCCGGTCGCACGGCGCTACGCGTTCGAGGAGACGCGCGCGTTCGCCGAGACGGTGGGCAGGAGCGCACGCGAGCGGCTCCCGAAGCTGGTGACGCTCGAGTTCAGCAAGTCGCGCCGACGCGGGGTCTACATCGACTACCTGCAGAACATGCGCGGGAAGTCGACGGCCGGGCCGTACAGCGTCCGGCCGAAGCCGCGCGCGCCGGTCTCGGCGCCGCTCGCGTGGGACGAGATCCCGTCGCTCGGTCGCCCCGACGCGTTCACCATCGCGAACATGCGCGACCGCCTCGCCGCGACGGGCGACCTGCTCGGGCGCTCGCTCACGCTGGCGCAACGCCTCCCGAAGAAGGTGGTCATTTCACCCTGATTGCAGGCGAAGGTGGCCCGCGGTTCGCCTGGTCGTTGCCGAATCCCAAACTCCTTCGACGTTTCTACTGGGCGGACGACGGCAACGGCGGGTACACATGGACCCTTTGCGATGCGAACTTCAAGAAGATCTACTTCTACGCGAAGGGCAACCTGTTCTAGTCGGTCTCCGACAGCTGGGCGCGCCATGTCGCCGCGCAAGAGCAGGGCCACGGCTTCAGCCTCGGCCACAGCAGCAACTGTTGCGCGCTCGTGACCCCCGCGCGAGCAACGTCTGCGTTCCTCGATGAGGTGCGGGATGAAGTGCGATGATCTCGCATTCGATTCGGCGCGTTCAGCTTCTGGCGGCCCTTATGCTGGTCGCCGCCGTCGGCGTCTCAACGGCAGGGACGGCTGCCGCGACGAGCTGCACCGAGGCCGCCTACGAAAGCCGATCCGACCGACCTGACGTGGTCAGTGTTGGCAGGATCGCTGGGACCGCTCGGCCCGGTAGCACGGGTAGATGCCAAGCAGGCTAGTCCGTCGCTCACGCCTTTACGCAACTGTGACGCTACTTACATGGGACCGTAGTTGACTTGCTCGACCGCGGCATTAGTTGTCAGCCCACGTCGATTCGGGTTGCGAGCGCGTGCGCGGGAGTCAAGCGTGATCATGGCCGACAATCTGGGCCGAATAGCTGATTCGCAGAACCTCGAGCGTGCTGGTGACCACGCCGTCGATTCGCTCGTCACGTGCGTCATCACCCGTTTCGGTCTTCGCAGCCCGATTGACCTAGCGACGACATATCGCGACTACAGAAGGACGATCGAGCAGGCGCGCGAGACGCCTGGGTTGATACGCGCGGCCTTCCTTGTCGAGAACGCACGGACCTGCTACTCGCTCTCGATCTGGTCGAGTGCCGATCGCATTCCAGGGCTAGCCGCAGAGGCGCCTTATCACGTGACTGCCGCCCGACGCACCCTTGGCCGACTCGAGTCGCGTCCTCTCGATGGCCGCCAACTGTGGTCCACCAAATGGCGTCTCGCTTCGGTCTCGAACAATCTCAATTGGGAGGGGCTCGACCTGCGCGAACATATCGCGCCCAGCCGCGTTCGATTGGAGTCAGGCGGTGCTTGACGCGGATCCCGCTATCGCTCTCGCCTTTCGCCTCGCACTGGGTGTGACATTCGTCGCTGCCTCCCTTGGCAAGATACGCCGCCCGCGAGTCTTCGCGGTCCATGTGGCGAACTACGAGGTTCTGCCGCGGCGCTTTGCGCATCTTGGCGGCGTGTTGCTGATCTCGATCGAGCTTGCTCTGGGGATATCGCTTCTGACCGGTTACTTCGTGCGCGTCGCCGATGCTTTGCTTATCTGCGTTCTGCTGCTCTTCATTGCAGCGGTCGGGGTCAATCTGAGGCGCGGCCGAAGGGTACCGTGCGGGTGCTTCGGCGACGGCGACGAGTTGATCTCGCCGCGGACCGTAGCGCGATTGGTACTCCTCCTAAGTGCTGCAGTCCTTCTCGCGGCGCTCAGCGACCCTGGACCAACGCTCGAAGTGGCAACCGACCAGCGCGGCTCAGACGGAGCAGCACGCCTCATCGAGGCGTCGTCTTTGGCGGCAGGCGGCTCTCTGATAGCGCTGTGGCTCCTGCATCTGCCCGAGCTGCTCGAGGTCGCCCGCCGAGCCCGCGAGATCATGACTAGGGCTGGAGAGGGGCAGCTTCCATGAGTTCACCGCTCTTCGTCATCTCGTATGTGGCACTGTGGATCGTCGTCATTGTCGAGACGCTTCTTCTGCTCGGGCTCTTGCTGATCGTCTCACGAGACGCCCGCGCCCCGGAAGCACCACGCCAGAGACTCGGTGGCCTCGAGCCAGGAACCGTCGCCCCAAGTTTCGCCGCGGTCGACGTTCAGGGTCGCCCCATCTCGAGTAGCGACATCGCGGATGCCCTGACGGCGCTCCTGTTTGTTTCGCCGAGATGTCAGTCCTGCCTAACGACACTTGAGGAGCTCGCTGGCGTCACGCATAAGGTCTCCGGCAACGTCGTGGTCGTCTGTCAGGGTGCGGCGGACGAGTGCGTGGGCGTTGCGAGGGCGTATCGGCTCCCTCGGACGATCGTCGATGAGGACGGAAGCCTGTCGAGAACGTTTCGCGTGGACGGCGTTCCGATCGCCGTGCTAGTAGACCGCATGAATCGCGTGAGGTCCTACGGGAGACCGCAACGTGGCGATGATCTCGCTAAGGACCTGCAGTCGATCCGCCTGGCAGTTGGCCTTGAAGCGGAGGCGGCCACGCCGACGTGAGATGAGTATCTGCGAGGACGTGGCCGACAACGTGACGGACGCCCGTCGGATAGACCGCCTCCGCGTCGTCGCCGTCGTGTTGCCTTTGGTCACGTTGTTGGCGTTCATGCGACTCAACAACGGCACGTTGGGTCTCGTCTTGGCTTCCGCTGTGATCATGGGGTGGTCTCAGCTAGTCGGCCTCTGAGGGACGTCGCTCTTCGGAGCGATGGGCCCCCTCGTGAAGGAGGCGAGTCAATTGAAGGCTTGGCCGAGCACGCTACTTCTCTTCACCGGAACCGGAGCAATTGCCAGCGCGACGGTCGGTGCGCTACTCGCTCAGCTCGGCCACGAGTTGCGGATCGGCGGCGCCACATGGTTGTTCGTCGCCCTTTCCTTGGCCGTCGTCCTACTGGCGCGCGAGCTAGGCATGGCGCCCGTACCGCTCCCACAAGTCCCGCGTCAGACGAACGGGCGCTGGACCTTCATCTTTCCTCGGCACGTGGCGGCGGCGCTATGGGGGATCGATATCGGACTCGTCTTCGCAACGTGGTTGACGTTTGGGGGTCCGTGGATCCTCGCGATGCTGGCTCTGTTGTCGGGCCTGCCATCCCAGGGCGCACTCATCTTCGTCGCGTACTGGGCCGGCCGTGCGATTTCGCTGTGGCTCGCTCCCGTCTTCGTCCCGGCCACGAACGCGACGCCGCAGGTCGTGGCTGTGATCGCCGGCGAGCGGCGCCTGTTTCAGTTGACCCACTCGTTCGCGATCGGTCTAGTGGCAGTTGCGCTCGCGACTGAACTCGTCGCCATTGGGGTCACGTGGTGACTGATCCAGACCAAATAGCGGGGAATCGCAGTCTCCACGGTCACGAAGAGGGGCTCGCCGAGAAACCCGGAGGAAGGAGGTGAGCGAATGTGAGCGACAAGATCGTTGAACTCGGTAGCCGGCTGCATCGCCGAACGCTTCTGGCGAAGGTAGCGGCAGGCGCGGTAGGAGTCACGCTTGGCCTTCTGGGACAAGGTACCCGGGTCGCGGCGACCTACAGGGTCTTCTGCTGCGACCTGTGCGTCCTCGGCGGGTGCGACACGTGCTTTACCTGCGCGTGGTGCTGGTCATGCCTTCATTCGGATGGCTACTG
>CAZSRI010000081.1:0-10503 GCA_964609145.1 uncultured Chloroflexota bacterium | reverse complement strand
GCCCGGGCAGAGCGTCATGTACCCGGACTGGCCGTACCAGCTCGCGTGGAAGCCGTCGACACCGGCCGGCAGCGAGGCCGGCGGCGGGATGCCGGGGCCGATCGTCGACACGCAGGCCGCGGGCGTCGAGCTCGGCGTTGGTGTCTTCGCGGGCGTCGGGCTCGGGGACGCCGTGGCGATCGGCGTCGCGATGGTCGCGCGCAGCCACGACAGCGCCGCGAGCGAGTCGATCCTTCCGCTGCCGGTCTTGTCGTCGCGCCCCGGCACGCCTACGTCCGTGGCCGTGCCCTCGATGGCGCCGCGAAGCTGCGCCACCGTTGCGCGCGGCGCGGCCGAGAGCAGGAGCGCCGCGAGACCGGAGACGTGCGGTGCCGCCATCGACGTCCCGGAGAAGAGCGCGTAGCCGGGGACCGGGCTCGGCAGCGCGAGCGGATACGTCGAGAGCGTGCGGACGCCCGGGGCGGCGACGTCGACGTACGCGCCGGCGGTGGAGAAGGTCGCCGGCGCGTCGTTCGCGTCGGTGGCACCGACGGCGAGCACGTTCGCCGACGCGGCCAGGAAGTTCGTCGCGTTCGCCGTCGGGCAGCTCTCCGACGCGATGCCGCAGTTCCCGGCCGCCGCGACCACGAGCGACCCGCGCGCGGTCGCGTAGTCCACGGCGGCCTGCGCCGTCGGGGACGGGCTCGTCGAGCCCATGCTGAGGTTGATCACGCGCGCGCCCGCGTCGGCCGCGTCCGTGATCGCCGTCGCCGTGTCGGACAGCCGTCCCGAGCCCGCGCAGTCGAGCGTCTTGAACGGCAGGATGCGGACACCGAAGGCCATGCCCGCGATCCCGCGGCCGTTGTCGCCCACCGCGGCGATCGCCCCGGATACGTGCGTCCCATGACCGTTGTCGTCCTGCGCGGTCGTGGCCGGCGGGCAACTGCCGCCGCCGCTCAGCATCACGCGTCCGCGCAGGAGCGCCGGAGCGAGATCGGGATGCGTGTAGTCGGCGCCGGTGTCGATGACCGCGACGGTGACCGCGGGACTCCCGCGCTGGAGATCCCAGGCGCGGTCCGTCCGGGTGATGCGCACGTCCCACTGGCCGCCGCCACCGAACGGGTCGGCGAGGAAGTACGGGTCGTTCGGCGCGAGGCCGAGGTGCAGGACGGCGTCCTCCTCCACGCTCGCCACGCCGGGAAGCGACGCGACGCGCTCGAGCGCAGCCTCTAGCGTTGCGGCGGGCACGAACAGCAGCTCGCTGCCGGTGCGGCCCACGGGCCGGTGATCCGCGGCGATCGCGACCGCGCGCGAGCGGCCCTCGTCCGAGCTGAACCGGGCGATCACCCGGTGGACGGCTCCGGTCGCATCCGCGGAGCGCCCCGGCCCGGCCGCTACGGCCGGCCCGCTCGTCGCCACCGCGATCGCCAGGCTGGCCAGGATCACCGACGCGCGCCGCACGGCGCCCACGTCTGCCAGCCTGTGGCGTCGTCCGTCCTCCTGCTACTGGCGCTTCGGGTGATCGAGCGGCTGCCGGGCAAGAGGGCCGAACGTGACGATGTCGTTACGAGACGCGGCCGATAGGACCGATGGAGCTGAGGAGCAGGCCGAGCAGGAAGCCAGCCTTCGCCGCGGCGTACACAAGCGACGCCCGGTTCGGGACGCGGAACATGGCCATCAGACGAGAGATGTGCCACTGCGCCGTCCTCGCGCTGATCCGTAGCCGCGCCGCGATCTCGTCGGTCGAGAAGCCAGCGGCGACGAGCCGGAGAACGCGCCGCTGCTGGGATGTGAGCGTGATGCCGCCTGCCCGGGCGCCTAGCGTGCTCACAGCCACAGTCGTTCATACGGCCGACCGGGCGGTCAGGGCAGGACCCACAAGTACCGCTTACCCCGCATTCACCGGATTGATACCGAGAGCTACCGGTCCGGCCAGCCGACGGCATCGGCGCCGCCCCCGGCGGACCTCTCGCGCGGCCTACACGCCTCCTTCGCGCAGGCGGCTCGTCTGCACGAGCGCGATCGCCAGGAGCACGAGGACGCCGCCGGCGATCTGCGGGAGCTGAAGGATCTCGCCGAGGAGCGCGAACCCGGCCAGTGCGCCGACGACGGGCTCGAACGTGGCCGTGAGGCCGACGCGCGCGGCGGGGAGCAGCGAGACGGCGCCGAGCGTGAGGACGTACGGGAACAGCGTCGCGATGAAGACTACGCCGACGATCAGCGGCCACTGCGCCGCCGCGAGCGTCCACGGCAGCGACGTCGGGAAGCGGTAGACGGACCACGCGACGCTCGCGAAGCCGAGGCCGTAGAGGAGCAGCGTCCACGGCGTGTACGCGCGCAGGATGCGCTCGGCCATGAGGAGGTACGCGGCGAACGCGAGCATCGCGGACACCGCGATCAGCGCGCCGGCAGCGTTCAGGTCGCGCAGGCGCGCGTCGTACGCCCCGACGACGAGGACGCACCCGACGATCGCCACCGCCGCCGCGATCCACAGGCGCCCGCCGACGTGCCGCCCGGTGGCGCGCGCGACAACGAGGAGCGCGAGGGGCGCGGTGTACTGGATCGCGAGCGCGACGCCGAGCGGGAGCCGCGCGATCGCTTCGTAGTACGTCGCGTTCACCGCGGCGATGCCGAGGGCGCCGAAGAGCGCGAGGAGCGGCAGGTCGGCGCGGCGGACGCGGAGGTGGCGGGGCGCGGCGAGGGCGAGCGCCCCGAGCAGCACGACGAAGGAGAACAGCGCGCGCAGCTCCGCCATCTCGCTCGGCGCGATCCCCGCGGCGAACGCGTCCTTCGCGATCACGCCGCCGAACCCGTACAGCGCCGCCCCCGCGAGCGCAAGGCCGTAGCCGAGCGCGAGGCGGGCCGCGGGCACGAGATCCGCCCGCGCCGTCCCGGCCGCGGCGTCCGGCACCGCGAGCTCCGGGACGACGGCCGGCACGTCCGCGCGCCCGTCGGCCGCGCTCAGTCGGCGTCCCAGTCGCGCGGGTAGAGGAAGTCGTGGCCGACGGTCCGCAGGCTCACCTTCGCGATGATCGGCGTGACGCGCTTGTAGTGGCTCTTGCGCACCATCTCGCGGATGCGGCCGACGAGAGCTTCATCGAACCCCGCGGCGACGAGCTCCTCGGGCCGCGAGCGCCGGTCGACGAGGTGGTAGAGGACGAGGTCCGCCTGCGCGTACGTGAAGCCGAGCTCCTCCTCGTCGGTCTGGCCCTCCCAGAGCTCGGCCGTCGGGACCTTCCGCACGATCCGCTCGGGGACGCCGATCGACGCGGCGAGCTCGCGGAGCTGCGTCTTGTAGAGGTCGCCGACGGGATTGAGCGAGCTCGCCATGTCGCCGAACCACGTGCCGTACCCGAGGAGCAGCTCGGTCTTGTTGCTCGTGCCGAGCACGGCGCCGTCGGGCCACGCGAGGTCGAACTCGATCGACTTGCGCTCCCGCGCCATCTTGTTGCCGAGCCGGACCTGGTGGAGCTCGCCGACGAGCCCGCGGTAGGCGTCGATCTGGGCGGTGATCGGGATGACACGCAGCTCGAAGCCGCTCCGCTCGGCGAGCTCGCGCGCGTCGTCGAGCGACGAACCCGCGCTCCAGCGGTACGGAGTGTGGACGGCGAGGACGTTCGCGGGGCCGAACGCCTCGGCGGCGAGCGTCGCCACGACGGCGCTGTCGACGCCCCCCGAGAGGCCGACCACGGCGCGATGGAGCCCCACCTTCGCCGTCTCCTCGCGCAGGAACGACACGAGCATCCGGCGGACGAGGCGCTCGTCGATGCGCAGCGGCGAGGGGTCGCGCGGGTCGGGGCGGATGGCTCCGACGCGCTGCTCCTCGCGAGGGTGGACGCGCACGTCCTCGCTCAGACGGGCACGTCCTTCAACGGCGGCGGGACGCCGACGCGCTCAGCGAGGTGGCGCAGCACGAGGTCGTGACGCTCGTCACGCAGGAGCGGGTTCCGGGCGCGCTCCCGAGCCGCGAGCGCGGGGTCGACCTCGGCGAAGAGGAGGTGCTCGGCGAACTCCGGAGCGCGCGCCACGACGGTCCCGTCCGGCGCGACGACCTCCGACCCGCCCCAGAAGGCGACGCCGTCCTCGTTCCCGACGCGGTTCACGAAGACGACGTAGACGGTGAGGTACTGCGCGTAGAAGGCGTCCATGAGCCGGCACGACTCCGCTGTCCCGAGGTCCCCGCCCTCGGCCACGCCACGGCCGGGGCTCGACGACACGTAGAAGACGACGTTCGCTCCGCGCACCGCGTAGAGGTACGGCGTGGACATGTGCCAGTTGTCCTCGCAGATGGCGATGCCCGCGTCGCCGACCGCGCTCGGGAACGGGTCGAAGCGCTCGCCGCGCGCGAAGTAGCGCCCGTCGTCGAAGATCCCGTACGTCGGCAGGTACACCTTGCGATGGACGTGGGCGACGCGGCCGCCCGTCCAGTACCCGGAGGCGATGTGCACCCGTCCGTCGGCCGTGCGCTCGACGAACCCGGCCAGGACGTCGATGCGCCGCGACGCCTCCGCGAGCGGCCGCAGCCGGGCG
The DNA here is from genome assembly GCA_964609145.1 of uncultured Chloroflexota bacterium. Taxonomy (GTDB): domain Bacteria; phylum Chloroflexota; class Limnocylindria; order P2-11E; family P2-11E; genus JACPOT01. Next base: position 5,994 of record CAZSRI010000081.1, on the reverse strand, counting down.
TCGTCGGGCGAGCACGCGACGTCGTTCGCGAGATCCTTGAGGTAATAGCCGGTGAGCGACAGCTCGGGGAACACGACGAGGCGCGCCCCCCCGGAGCGCGCGCGCTCGATCTGCTCGAGGTGCATCTCGAGGTTGCGGCGGAACGCGCCGAGCGCGGGCGCGACCTGGGCGAGCGCGATCCGCGTCGTCACGACTCGCCGCGCATCCGGCTGACGCGGTCGGCGTACTGGTGGGCGAGCGCCCACGCGCGCCCCTCGTCGTGCGCCTCGGCCCACACGTCGAAGAGCGGCTGGTCGACGCTCGGGAGCACGAGGACCCACTCGCCGTCGTACTCGTGCTTCACGCCGTCGACCTGCCGCGTGCGCTCGGTCGCCGGCTCCTGCGCGAGCATCCGCATGACGCGGCCCTTCTCATCCCACGGGCACGCGACCTTCAGGCGCGCCATCCGCGGTGCCGGCGTCTCGTCGATCACGTCGGCGAGGGACCGCTTCGTCACGGCGAGGAGCTCGAGCACCTTCGCGAGGGTGAACAGGCCGTCGAACGACGGATGGAACTTCGGGAAGATGAAGCCGCCGAGCCCGTCGCCGAGGACGACCGGCGTCTCGCGCGACGCGAAGCGCATCTGCGCCTCCGCGGAGTTGCGCACGCGCAGGACGCGGCCGCCGCGCTCGGCGACCATCGGCTCGATCGCCGCCGGCGCGAACACGGGAACGCCGACGACGCCCGGCGTCACGCGCGCCACGAGGCCGACGAACGCCGTGAGGAAGTGGCGGTCTTCGACGATGCGGCCGCGGTCGTCGACGAAGAACGCCTTCTCGCCGCCAGCGTCGATCATCACGCCGAGACCGGCGCGCAGCGTCGAGGTGATCGAGGCGAGCTCGCGCAGCTCCTCCTGGAACTCGTCGAACGAGCGCGCGCCCACGCTCTCGGACACGACGGCGTTGATCGCGATGACGTCGACGCCGAGCCGCGCGAGGAGCTGTGGGAGGTAGAGCGCGCCGGTCCCGTGCGAGTAGTTCACGACGATCTTGAAGCGCGCGTCCGCGAGGTCGCGCTGCGCCGCGATCTCGCTCAGGAACGCGTCGCCGTACGCCTCGCCGACGCGCGAGAGGACGTCGATCCGGCCGAGGTCGTCGAACGGGACGCGCCGCACGTCCTGGCGGAAGAACACGCCCTCGACCTTGCGCTCCGCCGCCCGGCCCATGTCGAGCGCCTGCTGGTCGAAGAACTTGATGTCGCACACGCGGTCGTCGAACGGCGAGATCCGCACGTAGAGCCCGCCCGCGGCGCCGAGCCGCCGCGTCTCGTAGCGGTCGATCGGCAGCGGCACCTGGCCGACGTCGACGACGTGCACGCCGCCCGCGACGACGCCGCTCATGAGCGCGCGCTTCAGCATGCGGCTCGTGCGGTGCTGGTCGCGGTTCATCGTGACCGTCGAGCCGACGTCGAGCGTCGACGAGTACGCCGCGCCGAGCCCGGCGGCGAGCTCCGGCGTGAGGTCCACGTTCACGACGCCCGTCACGCCGAAGCGGCCGAAGAGCGCGCGCCTACCCTGCGCTCCCCAGATGAGGCTCGACGTGACGACCGCGCCGCTCTCGATCTGCTTGTCGGGCCACACCTTCACCTGCGCGCGGATGCGCGCACCCTCGCCGACGATCGAGTGGTCCGCGACGACGCTGCCCTCCTCGAGGACGACGTGGGCCTTCAGCGCGCACTGGCGGCCGACGGTCGATCCATGCACCTCGGCGCGCTCGCCGATGTACGTGTTCCGCCAGACCGTCGACCGGTCCACGATCGCACCCCACTCGACGATGACGTCGTCACGCAGCACGCTCGGCCCGACGATCTGCGCCTGCGGTCCGACCTTCGTGCCCTCGCCGAGGAACACGGGCCCGAGGACGACGGCGCTCGGGTCGATCTCGGGCGCGCCGTCCGACCACACACCTGGCGCGACCTCGCGGCCCAGCGGGCCGACGGCGACGCGCCCCTCGAGGATGTCCGCGTTCGCGCGCGCGTACTCCGCGAGGCCGCCGACGTCGGTCCAGTAGCCGTCAGCGACGTAGCCGTAGAGCGGCTCACCCTCGGCGAGGAGCTGCGGGAAGAGGTCCCTGCTGAAGTCGAACGCCGTCCCGACCTCGTAGCGCGACAGCACGCGCGGATCGATCACGTAGATGCCGGTGTTGATCGTGTCGGAGAAGACCTCGCCCCACGACGGCTTCTCGAGGAACTTCACGATCCGGCCATCGCCGTTCGTGATGACGACGCCGTACTCGAGCGGATCCGACACGTGCACGAGGCAGAGCGTCACCGCCGCGCCCCTGTCCCGGTGGAACCCGACCACCTTCGTGATGTCGATGTCGGTGAGCGCGTCGCCCGAGATGACGAGGAACGGCTCGGTGCCGAGGTCGTCGCCGATCTGCCGCACCGACCCGCCGGTCCCGAGCGGCGTCTCCTCGATGCTGTACCGCAGGTGCATGCCGACGGGCGTGCCGTCGCCGTACGTGTCCTGGATCACGCTCGCGAGGTACTGCAGCGTGACGAACGCCTCGGTGATCCCGTGCCGGGTCAGGAGGTCGAAGATGTGGCCGAGGCACGGCTTGTTCACCAGCGGGACCATCGGCTTGGGCCGGTTGATCGTCAGCGGCCTGAGCCGGCTCCCCTCGCCGCCCGCCATGACGACCGCGCGCATGCGGCGAGTCTAGGAGGCCTAGAGCGACTTCACGTCGATGTCGTGCAGGGCCGCCTTCACGAGGTGCGCCGCTTCCTGGAACGCGACGGCCTTGCCGCGGTCCAGCGCGGCCTCGTACGAGTCGTTCACGTCGCCCGATGCCTGGTCGTCGAAGCGATGAAAGAGCTCCTCGAGCTGGTCGATGGAGAGCCTCACGCGATCGCGCGCCGCGCTGCTGATCACTCTCTTCCTCCGAGGGTCGTCGCTGGGGCGAGGATCAGCCTATCTCAAGCTCGCGCGTCGGTACGTCGAGGCGCACCTCGACGCGGCCGTCGACGACGCGCACCGGGTACGCGTTCACCGGATACACCGCCGGCAGCGCGCGCACGGCACCCGTCACGAGATCGAACTGCGCGCCGTGCCGCGGGCACTCGACGCTGCACCCGTCGAGCTCGCCCTCGCCGAGGATGCCGCCGTCATGCGTGCAGACGTTGTCTATCGCGCCCCAGGTGCCGTCGGCGCAGTGGCCGAGCGCGAGGCTCTTGCCGTTCGCCTCGACGACCTTCACCTCGCCCGGCGCGACGTCGTCCTCGCGCGCGACCTCGACGAACTCCGCCACCTACGCGGCCTCCAGCTCGACCTCGACCGCGCGGCCGATGCGCGGCCGCAGGGCCTCGAGGATGCGCGAGCGGATGGCGTCGTCGGGGATCGTGTCGATGACGCGCGCGAAGTGCCCGCGCACGAGGAGCTGCTCCGCCGTGTCGCGGTCGATGCCGCGCGAGAGCACGTAGAAGACCTCTTCCTCATCGATCCGGCCGGCCGTCGCGCCATGGCCGCAGCGCGCGACGTCGTTCGTGAGGATCTCGAGGACCGGGATCGGATCGGCGCCGGCTTTGTTGGACAAGAGGAGATTCCGGCACTCCTGGTAGGACCCCGTCGCGTGGCTCGTCGGCTCGACGCGCACGACGCCGTAGTACGTCGCGTGCGCCGCGTCGTACAGGGCCGAGAGGTACAGCAGGTCCGACTGCGACCCGCGTCCGTCGAGGAGCTGCAGCGAGTCGACGTCCATGCGCTGGTCCTCGCCCGCCGCGACGAGCCCGTAGAGCTTCACCTCGGCGCCGTCGCCGCGGATGTCGGAAAGCACGCCGATCTTGCTCTTGGATCCGCCGAGCAGGACGTTGTACGAGGAGAGGCGGCTCGACGACGCCGAGGCATACCACTGCGCGCCGAGGTCCCACGTCCCCGGCGCGTACCGCTGCAGGTGCACGTAGCGGACGTCCGCGCCGGCGAGCGCGTGCACTTCGACGTGCGGGATCGCGACGCGCTGCGCCGGCCCCTCGGAGCGCAGGTCCTCGAGGACGGTGACCTCGCTCTCCTCCTCGGCGACGACGATCGTGCGCGAGAGGCACGCCGCGTCGCCGCCGCGCCACGTGCGCTCGACCGTGAGCGGCACGCGGACCGCGACGCCGCGCGGGACGTGGACGAACGTGCCGGTCGTCCAGAGCGCGTCGCTCACCGCGCTGATGGCCGCGTGCGTCGCGACCGTGCCGCCCGCGTCGAGCCAGCGCTCGACCGCGTCCGGACGCTCGCGCAGCGCCGCCGCGAGCTCTCCGACCCAGACGCTCGCGGGAAGCCGCTCGGGCGTGAACGTCGAGGTCGCCTCGGCGCCTATGAGCGGCGACCGGGGGATCTCGCGCGGCGGGGACCGCCGCCACTCCTCCTCCTGGCCCGTCGGCCACGGCAGCGCCGCGGCGCGCTCCGCGGCGGCGCGCCGGGAGCGCCGCACGAACTCCGGCTCCCCCCTTCCGACGGCGCACCGCTCGACCTCGTCGGGGTCGAGCGGTGCACGGAGGGCCGGCAGGGTCGCGGAGGCGGTCACCCGATGGCGCCGGCCATCTGGAGCTGGATGAGACGGTTCATCTCGATGGCGTAGTCCATCGGGAGCGTCTTCACGATCGGCTCGATGAAGCCGTTCACGACCATCGCGGTCGCGTCGGCCTCGGAGAGTCCGCGGCTCATGAGGTAGAAGAGCTGCTCCTCGCCGACCTTCGAGACGCTCGCCTCGTGCCCGATCGTGACGTCGTCCTCGTCGACCTCCATGACCGGGAACGTCTGGCTCTGCGCGGTCTCGTCGAGCATGAGCGCGTCACAGCGGACGGTGCTCTTCGCGCCGTGGCAGCCGGGGTAGATCTTCACCATGCCGCGGTAGTTCTGCTTGCCGGTGCCCTTGCTGATGCCCTTGCTCGTGATGATGCTCGTCGTGTTCGGCGCGGCGTGGATCATCTTCGCGCCGGCGTCCTGGGGCTGGCCGTCCGTGGCGAAGGCCACGGAGAGGACCTCGCCGTGCGCGCGCTCCCCCATGAGGTAGACGGAGGGGTACTTCATGGTCACGTGGCTGCCGAGGTTGGCGTCGATCCACGTCATGCGCCCGTCCTTCTGCACCATGGCGCGCTTCGTCACGAGGTTGTAGACGTTGTGGCTCCAGTTCTGGATCGTCGTGTAGCGGACGTCGGCGCCTTCCTTGACGATGATCTCGACGACGGCGCTGTGCAGCGTCGCGCTACTAAAAACAGGCGCTGTGCAGCCTTCGACGTAATGCACGCTCGAACCCTTCTCGGCGATGATCAGCGTGCGCTCGAACTGACCCGCGTTCTCGCTGTTGATGCGGAAGTACGCCTGAAGCGGGACCTCGACGTGGACGCCTTCGGGGACCCACACGAACGATCCACCCGACCACACCGCGGTGTTCAGCGCCGCGAGCTTGTTGTCGTTCGCCGGGATGACCGTGCCGAAGTACTCCTTCACGAGATCCTCGTGCTCGCGGAGCGCGGTGTCGGTATCGACGAAGATGACGCCCTGCTTCTCGAGATCCTGTCGGATGTTGTGGTAAACGGCGGAGCTGTCATATTGCGCGGATACGCCCGCGAGATACTTCTGCTCCGCCTCAGGGATACCGAGCTTATCGAAGGTGCGCTTGACGTAGGCCGGTACGTCTTCCCAACTCTTCTCCGCCTTGCCGGGCGCCTGCAGGTAGTAGTAGATCTCCTCGAAGTCCATCCCGGACAGGTCCGCCCCCCACGTGGGCAGAGCCCGCGCGACGAAGTGACGGAATGCCTTGAGACGGCGCTGGAGCATCCACTCCGGCTCGTGCTTGTAGGTCTGGCTGATCTCGCGGACGACGTCGTCCGTCAGACCCCTCTTCTTCGGGTTGACGTATTTCGCGTCGCTGTCGAACCAGCCGTACTGATAGCCCTCAGGGACCTGAAGCCGCGGAAGCTGTGCTGCCATGACGCTATTTTCTACCTTCTGGATCGGAAATCAAAGAG
>CAZSRI010000080.1:0-10675 GCA_964609145.1 uncultured Chloroflexota bacterium | reverse complement strand
CCCTTTCAAGGAGAAGGTCACGGGTTCGGATCCCATCCGGGCCACCGAACCCAGTCTGTTCGAGCCGCCGCGAATGTCTGCCAGTTGTTCCCGACACTGTCCAGGCTTTGCTGCAGGCGGAGCGGTGTACGCGGTCCGGCCGGCGCCGCTGCGACGATCGGTCACCCGCGGCCGAACGCGAGGACCTGACGCACCTGCCGGATGATCTCGTCATCGGGGACGTACATCTTCGCGACGTCCTCGCCGGCGTAATCCCATCGCCACGGAAGGGTCCCCGCCTTGTCGATGAGCACGAAGGCGTGCCTCGGCTTGTCCGCGTGCATCCCGCCGAGAGCGTCGAAGGCGCGTGTGACCTGCATACCGGGGTCGGAAAGGATCGGGACGCGGTCGAGGCCGCGCTGGCGTGCCTCCTCTCGCAGCACGTCGAGCGGCTCCGCCATGACGATGAAGACCCGCACGTCCAGCTCCCCGAACTTGCCGAGGTCTCCCTGTAGCTCCCGGGCCTGCTGCCACCCCGGGGGACAGTCCGCCGCCTCGCTGAAGTAGAGCAGGACGTTCCGATCGCCGCGGAAGTCCGCCAGCGACACGGAACGTCCATCCACACCGCTCAAGGTGAATGCCGGTGCCGGGCGGGGGCTCGGCCCGGCGGCGGTCCCGGACACGGCGTCGGGTCGAGCGGCATCCTTCCGTCCGCCATCCGAAGCGAGCCTCGGGATCACGACCGCGAGGAGGACCGCGGCGGTCGTCGCAGCCAGCGCCGCCAAGAGCCACCCGCGGCGGGCCGGAACGACAGCCCTCGGTCCGGGTCGGCGTGCCGCGGCGTTCGTTCGCGCACGAGACGGCTTCCTTCGAGTCACGACCTCGCGGCCCACTGTAGGCTTCGCGGTCCGCGTTCGTACCTCGACCCGTCCTCCATCAGCCCTCGCGTGACAACGATCTGACATCGTCGACGCGCAGCCTGTACCTGGGTGGCACGGCTCCGCGCACCGCACGGCGCCGTCGGGTTCTGGTCGGCGGTCTTGACCGCGGTCGCCTCGATCGGCTTCCTCGTCGGAGCGACGGTGAGCGCCGTGATCCTGCCGCCGAATACGTGGAGCGGCGATCCCGTCGCATATGCGAGGTCGTTCGACGCCCGGCCGATGATCGTGACCGTCGTTCCGTCTCTCGTGATCGCTCCGTCCTTTCTCGTGCTCGTTGCGGCCATTCACGGATCGGCTCCCCCCGAGCGGAGGCACTGGAGCCTCGTCGCGTTCGCCGCCGCGACGATCTATGCCGCGATCGTGATCACGAACTACTACCTCCAGCTCAGCCTCGTGCGAACGAGCATCGAAGGTGGGCGCGCCGGCGCTGTCGCGCTCCTGATCATGGACGACCCGCGGGGCGCATTCTGGCCGATCGAGCTCCTCGCGTATGGGGTCCAGGGGCTCGCGTCCGCTGCCGCCGCCCTCGCCTTCGCTCCACACGGTCTCCAACGCGCCATCCGGTGGTCCCTTGGTGCCGTCGGTCTGGGCGGCGTCCTCAGCCTGCTCGCCGGTGTCCGCGGGACCTACCTGGCGGATCCGATCTTCATCGCCGGTGGCGCGCTGTGGGGCGTCGCACTGCCCCTCGCCGGACTGCTCTGCGCGGTGTACTTCAGGAGATCACCGGGCGCGCTCCCGCGGCCAGACGACGCATCGCCGTGCGGCTAGCCCTTTCCTCTTCTCCACTGCCACGCCTCTGGCACGCGGAGAATGGTCCGGTTGGAAGGGACCGGACACGGCGCAACGCGCCGTCGGGCCCACGCCAACGCGGACTTCTCACCTGCGGACGTTGGACCGGCGGAACATCACTTCGAACGGAGTGCACCGGATCGATGAGAGACCTCGCCCGGATCGGCCTTCCGTGGCTCGGGAGTGCGACCCTCCTGCTCCTGGTCGCATGCACGAGCCCGGTGGCCGGTCAGCCTCGAGCCCAGCAGCCCGCGCCGCCGTCTTCCGCGACGGCCCCGGCGTCCGCCGGGTACAAGGACATCGCGTACGAGATCGAGGGACAGGCCGTCACGCTCGTGAGTGGCGTTTCCGAGACGGCTGCGGCGCCGGGGTCGGCGTCGAAGATCGTGACGCGGTACGTCGGCAACGAGGCGACCGGCGATCTCGACGGAGACGGCACGCCGGATGTTGCGTTCCTGCTGACGCAGTCGCGCGGTGGAAGCGGGACCTTCTACTACGTCGTCGTCGCGCTGCAGACCACAAGCGGATACGTCGGCACCAACGCCGTCCTGCTGGGCGACCGCATCGCTCCGCAGGCGACGCGGATCGACGGCAGCGATCTCACGGTCGACTATGCCGACCGGAAGGCCGGAGAGCCGATGACGACCTCGCCGTCGGTCGGCGTGTCCAAGCACCTCGGGGTGGTCGGCGGCAAGCTCGTGGCGCGTTGACGGCGCGAGCGCGTCTCCGGATCGCGCATACGCGCCGCTGAGGCCGCGGTCGCTCTCGCGTTCGCCGCTTCGGCTCCTTCCGCTCTACCTGCCGAGCAGGATGAGCACCCCGGCGACGATCGCGAGGAGCGTCGTCAGCGTCCCGAGGCCCGCGACCGAGACGATCCCGAGACCGAGCACGCCGACGACGATCAGATAGATGCCGAGCACGAGCATGCCGAGGTTCCGTGTGAGCTTCACGTGTCCGCCTCCTCTCGCGCATCCGCGGTCAGATGCGGCGGCGCACCGCTCCAGTCCGCAAGAACGGGGCCTGAGCGTCAGATCGGCATCCGACGTGCCGACCGTCCGATCGCATGCGTACGTGGCGCTTCGCGGTCGTTCCCCTGGTCGTCCTCGTCGTGGTCGCGGCGGCCGCGGCCGCGGTGCTCGTCCAGAAGCTGTCGGAGACCGGGACGGCCGTGCGGAGCACGCCCGGCGTCGTGACCGCGATCCGCGACCTCGCGCGCCTGGAGAGCGTGCAGTACCACGTCGAGCGGATCATCGACCTGCGCGACCGGCAGTCGCTCCTCTTCGGTCTCATCAGGACGCAGGACGCGATCCTCTTCGTGGCCGTCGGCGACGTCATCGCGGGCGTCGACCTCAGCGAGCTCACGGACGCCGACGTGGTCGCGGACCGCGAGCGTGGGACCGCGCAGGTGACGCTCCCGCGCGCGCGGGTCCTCGTGACGCGGCTGGACAACGAGCACAGCTGGGTCTATTCGCGCACGACGGATCCCCTCACGCCCCGACACGAGGACCTCGAGACGCGCGCGCGTCAGGAGGCGGAGCGGACGCTCGAGGAGACGGCCGTCACGAGCGGGATCCTCGAACGGGCGCGGACGAACGCGGAGCGCACGGTCGACGCGCTCGTGCGGTCCCTCGGTTACACGGCGGTGGTCGTCACGTCGCGCCTGCCGTAGCGCGCGTGAGGGCCGCACGGTCCGAGCGCATCGGCGGCGTGGTGATCCACCGCGCCGACAAGGCGTGGTGGCCGCCGGAGGGGATCACGAAGTCCGACGTCGCGCGCCACTACGAGGACGCCTGGCCGCGCCTGCGCTCCTGGCTCCGCGACCGGATCCTCACCGCCGAGCGCTGCCCCGACGGCATGCGCGGACGGTGCTTCATCCAGAAGGACTTCCCGTCCGCCGACGAGCCGCACGGCGCGCCGCGCTTCGCGATCCGCGCCGCGAGCACGGGCAAGGTCGTGCACTACCTGGTCGGTGGGTCGTTCGCGACGGTCCTCGGCATGGTCGACCTCGGCGCGATCGCCGTCCACGCGATGAACTCGCGGCGGCGGTCACCGCGCGCCGCCGACTGGATGGCGTTCGACCTCGATCCGGAGAGCGGGGAGTTCGCCGACGCCGCACGCGCGGCACGGCTCGTGCGTCGCGTGCTCGACGAGGTCCGGCTGCGTTCCTTCGTCAAGACCTCCGGAGGCCGCGGCGTCCACGTGCTCGTCGCGCTCCGCCGCGGCTACGCGCAGCACGAGGTGCGCGAGGCCGCGTTCGCGATCGCCCACGAGGTCGCCGCGCGCGAGCCGCGGCGCATCACCGTGGAAGCTTCGAAGACGCGGCGGCGCGGCCGCGTGTTCGTCGACGTCGGCCGCAACAGCTTCGGCCAGACGATCGCCATGCCGTGGTCGGTGCGCCGGCGCGAGCGCGCGCCGGTGTCCACGCCACTCGCCTGGGACGAGCTGCGGCCGCGGACGGACCCCGCGGGCTGGAACGTGCGGACCGTCGCGCGGCGCCTGGCGCAGGAGGACCCGTGGGCAGGCTTCTGGCGCGCTCGGCACGCGCTTCCGGCCACTTGATGGCGATCGGGCGGTCTGGGAGAAGGCACCGGGCCGGCTGTTCGCTAGCGCGAGCGATCCCGCGGATCCTTTGTGGGAGTGACGTTCGCCAAGAGCTGAAGGGCGGGGCGCGCCGCGGCGCGGGCAGGACAGACGAGGAGAGTGCCCGTGCTCGCGAAGGTCGCCGCACCGGTGAAGAAGGCGGTGAGCTAAAGGCCGCGCCGGCGCGGACCGGATCAGACGAGGTAGGCGCTTGGATCGACGTGGGCGGCGACGAGGCGCGGAGCGCGCAGCGTGGCGGCGCCGTCGAAGGCGGCGCGCACCTCGTCGTCGCTCCGCACATCGCGCCCGTCGATGCCGAATGCGCGCGCCAGCGAGACGTAGTCGGTCGGGCGGAACGTCGTTCCGGTGACCGGATAGCCGCGACGCTCCTGGCCCGCGCGGATCTGCGAGAGCGCATCGTCCGCGAGGACGACGACGAGGACGCCGAGCTCGCACCGCGCCGCCGTCTCGAGCTCGCTCGTGACCATGCCGAGGCCGCCGTCGCCGATGACGCACGCGACCGCGCGGTCGCGATGGGCGAGCTTGAGCCCGATGGCCGCCGGGAGTCCGTAGCCCATGGACGAGAGGCCGTTCGACACGAAGAACGTGCGCGGGCGGTACGCGCGCCAGGACTGCGAGGTGACCGCCTTGTTGTATCCGACGTCCGTCGTGAGCAGCGCGTCCCGGGGCAGCGCCTCGCGGAGCGCGGCCAGGACGCGCTGCGCCGTGAGCCCGTCGCGCTCGGGACGGACGCGCGCGCCGAACGCGTCCTGGAATGCGCGCAGGCCCTCGAGCGGCAGCTTCGGCTCGGGCGCGGCCTCGAGCCGCACGCGTTCGAGCACGGCGTCGACGGGACCGACCACCTCGACGTCGCTCCCGTAGTAGCGGTCGTCGTTCGGCTGCGGCCCGATGTGGACGACGCGAGCCTTGGCCGTCCAGTCGCGGTCGAACTCGACGGGGTCGAAGCCGACCATGAGGACGAGGTCGCAGGTATCGATGTAGTCGTACAGGTACGGCGTCCCGAGTCCCTCGATCGTCCCGAGGAAGAGGTCGTGGTCCTCGGGGAAGATCCCCTTCGCCTTGGGTCCGACCATGACCGGCACGCACCACGCCTCCGCGAGGCGCCGCAGCGGCTCGGCGACGGCCTCGTCGTTCGCGTCCATCCCCACCAGGAGCAGCGGCCGGCGGCTCTCGTGCAGCCGAGCGGCTGCGTCGCGGACGGCGGAGCGGTCGATGGCGAGCGCGGGCTGCGTGACGAAGCGCGGAAGGGCGACGTCCACCGCCTCCTGCTTCGGCACGTCGCTGGGGACCTCGATCAGGACGGGGCCGCGGCGACGCGCGAGCGCCACGCGCAGCGCCCGCTCGATCACCGCCGACGCGTTCGCGGGCGTGAGCTTCGCCTGCCACTTCGTGATCGGGCCGAAGAGCGCGCTCGTCGGGAGCTTCTGGTGCGTCGCGATGTCGTACCGGTCGTCGGGCAGCTGTCCCGTGAACACCAGGAGCGGTCCGCGGTCCAGGAACGCGTGGGCGACGCCCGTGACGAGGTTCGTCGCGCCGGGCCCGAGCGTCGCGACGCACACGCCGGGTATCCCGGTCGAGACCGCCATCGCTTCGGCCGCGAACGCCGCCGCGGTCTCGTGCCGGGTGAGGACGAAGCCGAGCTCCGCCTGACGCAGGCCCTCGATCAGCTCGACCACCTCGCCGCCCGGGTGTCCGAGGACGTGGCGCACCCCGGCTTCGCGCAGCCGGTCGCCGACGAGCCGCGCGACCGTGACCACGGGCCGCGAACGATACGTCATCGCATGTCGAAAGAGCCGCGGAGGCGCTCGAGCGCGCGTCGCTCGCGCTTCGTCGGCCGGCCCGCTCCACGCGGGCGTGCGGGCGCGCGTGCTCGCTGCTGGGGTCGCACGGACGGGCTGTGGTCGACCATGCACGTCGCGGCGACGACCGCGCCGACGCGCTTGTCGATGACGCGGACGACCTCGAGGACGCGCTCCCGTCCGGCGAAGACGTGGACGCGATCGCCGATCTTCACCAGAGTGGATGCCTTCGCCGGCGCGCGGCCGACCCGGACGTGGCCGCCGCGGCACGCGGCCGTCGCCTCGGTCCGGCTCTTGAACACGCGCACCGCCCACAGCCACGCATCGACGCGCGCGGAGAGCAGGTCAAGCGGCATGCGCCGCTACATTCTGCTCACGTCGCGATCTGGCTGCCGTACGAAGAGGCCGAGGCGAGGATCGAGGCGGCGCTCGCGGCGGGCGGACGCATGGTGCGCGACGAGTTCGCGCCCTCATGGTGGACGCTCGCCGACGCGGCCGGCAACGAGGCCGACATCGCGACGACGAAGGGCTGCGGCTGAACGCATCCGCACGTCCGTCGCTCGCCGGGAACGCGCTCGAGCGGGCGGCCGGGACGGCAGCACAAATGCAGCGCTCGGTCGCCGGAGGTGATGGCAATGGCCGAGCTGCGAACGATGAAGCAGCGCGAGCGTGTGCCGAAGGGCAAGTTCGCCTACCTCGACGCTCGCGGCGAGGGGCACCTGCCGATCCAGGACGAGTCGCACATCCGCAACGCGATGGCGCGCTTCGACCAGACCGAGTTCCCCTCGGTCACGGTGAAGGAGAGCGCGCGGCGGAACATCGTCAAGGCGCGGCGCGCGCGACTCCGGAAGGTCCGCGCACGCAAGCGCTAGATCGCGCGGTGGCGGGCACGCGCCAGAACACGAAGAGGTGGAGCGCGGGCGTGAAGACCGCCTCCACCTACCCGCCGCGCGGGCTCTTCACCAAGGACGCGCCGACGATCGCGCGGACGCTCGCGTCGCGCAAGGTCTCGCCGAAAGGCCCGGGATCGGGCATGCGGATGCTGACCTTCTACATCAACCGTGCGGGCCGAACGCTCTCGCCGTCTCGCCGGGCAGAGCTCGAGCGCGCCAAGCGGCTCCTCTCGGAGCGCGTGCGGCGCGCACGGGAGCGGCGGCGCGCGGCCTGAGCCGCGCGCGGATACGACCGTATCAGGGGCGGAGCGGCTCCAGCGCGAGCACAGCCCGTCTCGCCATCTCCGTCGCGTCCGCGGCGCTCATGCCGGGCGGGATCGCGATCGCCTCGCCGACGATCACGCGCGCTCGGTCCGATCGCCGCGGGAGCCACGGGAACGGCACGTCGTGAACGGGATACAGCGCGGCGTACCCCTCGATCCGGAACGGGACGATGGGCACGCCGAGGCGCGTCGCGAGCAGTCCCACGCCGCCCAGGAACGCGCCCGGCTCCTCGGACATGCTCGGGCCGCCCTCCGGCGCGATGAGGACGGCGTAGCCCTCGGCGAGCCACCGCGCCGCTTCCTCGAGGCTCGCGCGGACGCCGCGCCCGCCGCGCGCCATGGGGAACGCCTGGATCGCGAGGGCGATGAGCGCGCCCTGCCACCGCCGATCGCGCGACCACGCGTCGGCGTCGGCGGCGACGGCGACGCGGTGGCGGAGGCGCCGGGGGATCGTGCGCAGCACGGCGAGGGCCGCGTACGGCGCGGGGTAGTTGAAGACGATGAGCGACGGGAGCGGGATCGCCGCCGCGCGACCGCCGTGCACCACCTCGAGCCGGAGCCACCGGTCGTGGATGCGGCACGCGATCCAGAGCAGGGCGTCGCCCACGAGGCGGGCCGTACGCGACCTCGGCCAGCGCGCGCCGCGCGCGACCCGGCGCGTGTGCGAGCCGCCGAGGGTCACGCGAGCGCGGCGGTCACGGTCGCGCGGTGCTGGGGTGCGCGCACCGGCAGCAGCAGGACGAAGCTGATCGCGACGAAGACGCCGGCGCCGACGAACGACGCGCGGTAGTTCTCGCCGCTCGCTTCGATGAGGAGGCCCGCGGCGAGCGCGCCGATCGGCTGCGCGAGCGACCAGACCGCCGATCCGAGACCGGCCATCTCGGCCGCGCGCTCCGGCGCGACGAGATCGACGAGGAGCGGCGCGACGACCGCGGTGAGCGCACCGTTCCCGACGCCGACGACGCCCATCGCGAGGTACGCCTGCCCGACCGTCTGCGCCTGCGACCCGATGACCGCGACGACGGCGAAGTACGCGAGCGCGGTGGCGAGCACGGGCTTCTTCCCGATGCGGTCGGCGGCGTATCCCGCGACCACCGCGCCGACGACGCTCGCGCCGAGCGCGGGGAGCGCGAGGAGGAACGACTCGGACTCGCGCATGCCGAGCTCCTTCACGCCGAAGCGCGTGATGTACGGGATGACCCCGCCGGTGCCCATCCAGTAGAACGCCGCGGCGGCGACGTACTTCAGGAGCTCCGGATACGCGAGGAGACCGCGGACGTAGCGCGCGGGCTCGAACCGCAGCGGCTCGCGCGGCGCCGGCGGCGCGGCGGGCTCGCGCACCGCGACCGTGGTCACGGCCCAGGCGACGACGAGCCCCGCCGCGACGACGACGAACACGAGCTCCGGCGAGACGTCCCACAGCAGGCTGCCCGCGATCGTCGCCGTGACCGCCCCGAGGACGAGGAACACGGCGAGCGCGGCGCCGATCCGGCCGCGCTGCCCGGGCGGCACGACGTCGGCCATGAGCGCGAGGTACGGGTCGACCGCGACGTTGAGGAAGAACGCGTTCACCGAGAGGACGAGGAGCATCGGCACGAGCGGCGGGAAGGTGCCGAGGAAGAGGAGCGACGCCGCGGTGAGCCCGACGCCAACGATGAAGAAGGGCTTGCGTCGCCCGATGCGCGTCCGCGTGCGGTCCGAGAGCACGCCGACCGCCGGCTGCACGAGCGCGCCCGCGAGCGATCGCTCCTGCGCGAGCAGCCCGACGAGCCATGCGGGCACGGCGGGATAGGCGAGCAGGTAGAGGCCCGCGCCGAAGTTGATGAACTGGTACACGAGGTTCGACCCGAAGTTCGCCGCGCTGAAGAGCAGGGACTCGCGCAGCCCGAGCGGTCGCATGTTGCGCGGAGGGTATCGCGCGCCGGCGAGTACGCTCGGGAGGCACGACACGGAACGTGACCATTGGGGGGAGCGAGATGGCACACACGAAGATCGCGGTCGCCGACAGACCCATCTGGGTGGATCTCTCGAGCGCCGATCCGGCGGGGTCGCGCAGGTTCTACGCCGACCTCTTCGGGTGGCGCGTGGACGTCGATCCCGATCCGCAGTACGGCGGATACGCCCTCGCGAAGCTCGGCGGGAAGGACGTCGCCGGCATCGGGCCGACGCAGTCCAAGGAGCAGCCCGCGGCGTGGTCCTTCTACGTCGGAGCGGACGACGCGAGCGCGACCGCGCAGAAGGTCCGGCAGGCCGGGGGGAAGGTGATCGCGCCGCCCTTCCCGGTCGGGACGCAGGGGACGATGGCCGTCTTCCAGGACCCGAGCGGCGCGTTCATCTCGGTCTGGCAGCCCTCGGAGAACAGGGGCTTCGAGCAGGGCAAGGACAACGAGTTCGGATGGGCCGAGCTGAATGCGCGCGGGATCGGCAACGCGATCCCGTTCTACGAGACGGTGTTCGGCTGGACGGCGAAGCGCAGCGAGGCGGCCGGCGAGGGCACGGCCTATACGGAGTTCCAGCTCGACGGCGAGAGCGTGGCGGGCGCGATGGAGATGCCGGCGATGGTCCCGGCCGAGGTGCCGAGCTACTGGCTCGTGTACTTCAACGTCGACGACGTCGACGCGACCGCGACGAAGGTGACCGCCGCGGGCGGGCGAGCGGTCGCGCCGCCGATGGACTTCCCAGGCGGCCGGTTCGCCGTCGTGGGCGACCCGCAGGGCGCGGTGTTCGGCCTCCTCAAGACGACGAGCTGAGCGGCTCGAACCGCGCCGTGAAGTGCCGGAGCTGCGGCGGCTCAGCCACGATGCGGTAGCCGCGCAGCTCCGACGCGCGCCGGGCGACGCCGAGCACCACCTCGATCACGTAGTCGACGTGGCTCTGCGTGTACGTGCGCCGCGGAATGGCCATGCGCACGAGATCCATCGCGGCCGGCGACTCCGTCCCATCGGAGTGCCGGCCGAACATGACCGTGCCGATCTCGACGCTGCGGATCCCGCCGGCCTCGTACAGCGCGACCGCGAGCGCCTGCCCGGGGTACTGGAGCGGCGGGATGTGAGGTAGGAGCGCCCGCGCGTCGACGTACACGGCGTGGCCGCCGGGCGGCAGGACGAGCGGCACGCCGCCCTTGTCGAGCGCCTCCGCGAGGTACTCCGTCGAGCGGATGCGGTAACGCAGGTAGTCCTCGTCGACGACCTCCTCGAGACCTTGCGCGATCGCCTCGAGGTCGCGTCCCGCCAGGCCGCCGTACGTCGGGAAACCCTCGGTGAGGATGAGGAGGTCACGGCAGCGTCGCGCGAGGGCGTCGTCGTTCATCGCGAGCCACCCGCCGATGTTCGCGAGGCCGTCCTTCTTCG
>CAZSRI010000079.1:0-11249 GCA_964609145.1 uncultured Chloroflexota bacterium | reverse complement strand
AGGGCGTCACGATCAACGACAAGCACATCGAGATCATCGTCCGCCAGATGCTCCGCAAGGTCCGCGTCGAGGAGCCCGGCGACACCGAGCTGCTCCCGATGGAGCTCTTCGACCGCTTCGAGTTCGAGGACATCAACGCGCGGACCATCGCCGCGGGCGGCGAGCCCGCGACGGCGCAGACAGTGCTCCTTGGGGTGACGAAGGCGTCGCTCTCGACGAGCTCGTTCCTCGCGGCCGCCTCCTTCCAGGAGACGACGCGCGTCCTCACCGAGGCCGCGACGATGGGCCAGAAGGACCGCCTGCTCGGGCTCAAGGAGAACGTGATCATCGGCAAGCTCATCCCGGCCGGCACCGGCCTGCCTGAGCGGCGCGAGCAGCTCGCGTGGATGCCGAAGCCGAAGCCGCTCGCCGCGATGTTCGGCGCGGAGGAGGAGCTGTCGCCGCTCCCGCCCGAGGAGGAGCTCTCGCTCGAAGACCTCGAGGACGAGGACGAAGAGGACGAGGAGCTCGGGGAGAGCACGGACATCCTCGACGTCGAGGGTCCGACGGAGATCACGGAAGAGAAGGGCTAGACCACGCCGATACCGAAGGCTCGCGGGGCCGTCCCGGGCGACAGCTCGGGACGGCCCCGCTCTTCCTGGCTCCGTACCGTCCAGATCGTCGCGGCCACGCAGGTCGCGATCCTCGTCGGATTCAACTTCTCGTTCCCGTTCCTGCCGCTCTTCATCCAGGAGCTGGGCGTCACCGACCGCTCGGAGCTCGCGCTCTGGAGCGGGATCGCGATCGGGACGGGCGGCATCACGATGGCCGTCGTCTCGCCCGTCTGGGGTCTGCTCGCCGACCGCTTCGGGCGCAGGGCGATGCTCGTGCGCTCCGTCGGGTCGGGCTCGGTCATCCTCGCGGTCCAGGCCTCGATCGGGAGCGTCTGGCAGCTCCTCGCGGTGCGCATGCTGCAGGGCGCGTTCACGGGCACGCAGACCGCGGGCGCGATGCTCCTCGCGGGGATCGTCCCCGCCGAGCGGACCGGCTTCGCGCTCGGGCTGCTCCAGACGGCGGTGCAGGTGGGGAACCTCATCGGCCCGGTCGTCGGCGGGTTCGCCGTCGCGAGCGTCGGCCTGCGGACGTCGTTCCTCCTCGGCGCGGCGCTCCTCGCGGTGTGCACCGTCGTGACGATCCTCTACGTCGACGAGGGTCCGCGGCCCGTGCCCGTCGACGTCCCGCGCGGCATCCGCGCGAACGTGCGCGACGTCTTCGTGCCGTTCGGGTGGCCCGGGCTGCGCGGCGTGCTCGTCGTCGGGACGGCGATGCAGGTCGTGTACTCGGGGAGCGCCGCGGTCATCGCGCTCTACATGCAGGACCTCGCGCGCCCCGCCTGGCTCACCACGGAGGTGGCCGTCGGCCTCGCGTTCGCCATCGGCGCGCTCGCGGCCGCGGCGGCGATGCCGGTCCTGGGCTCGTACGCCGACCGCAACGAGCCGCGCCTCCTCCTCATCGCCTCGCTCGCGGTCCTCGCGCTCGCGCTCGTCCCGCAGACGCTCGTCCCGAGCGCGGTCGTGTTCCTGCTGTCCCGCGTCCCGGTCGGCTTCGCGCTCGCCGGCGCGACGAGCGCGCTCGCCGTGCTCACCCGGATGGGCGCGCCGGAGGGCGGCGAGGGCCGCGCGTTCGGCGCGCTCGCGGCGGTGCAGAACTTCGGGTGGGGGTTCGGCCCCATCGCCGGCGCCGCGCTCGCCGCGGTCGCCGGGATCCCCGCGCTCTACGTCGTCGCGGCGGCGCTCACGCTCGTCATCGTGGGGGTCGTCGTCGCATCACCGCAGTGGTTCGCGGCGCGCGGCGCGCTCGCGGCGGTCGCTCCAGTGGAGGGCGCGAGCTCGGCGGACTGATCGGTTCGCGGCGATCGCCGCCAGTCGCGGCTGCGCCTCGCGGACGCGCCGGCCGTTCAGGCGAGCCGTTCGTTCGTGATCGCATCGCGAACGCCGTCGAAGTACCGGTCGAGCGCGCGTCCGAACGCGGGCTCCTCGGGGACGGCGCGCTCGAAGAGCGTGAGGCAGGAGCGGAGCTTGATGTCGTCGGGCGACCCCAGGATCTCGCGCGCGGTCCGCCCGCGGACGGCGAGGAGGAGATCGACGCATTCGCGCAGGCGCGGGCCGAGGACGGGATGGCCCCAGTACGCGCCGGCCTCCGCGAGCGAGGCGATCCCGTAGCGCTCGGCCATCGCGCTGCGCCCGAGCCCGCGCAGCTGCGGGAACACGAACCACATCCAGTGCGAGGTCTTCCGCCCGCGACGGAGCTCCGCGACGACGTCGTCGTAGACGGGGTCCTGGGCCTCGACGAACCGGTCGAGGTCGAATGGGTCGGCCACGTATCTATGATCGGGCAGGCACGCATGGAGGCTCGAGGTCCGCGCCGGGCGGCACGCCCCGCCGACGCCGCGGCGCACGTCAGCATGTTCGAGATCCGTCCGGCCTAGCGGCGCCGGCCGGCGCTCACGGGAGGGCTCGGCGACCGGCTCGCCGGCCGGATCCTCGACGACCTGTTGCGAATGTGACGGAGCCGTCTTTGACGGCCGCCGCCGCTGCCCGATAGACTCCTCGTTCGGCTGTCCTTCGCGACAGTGACCGTCTCGGCCTCATGGTCGGGGCGGTCATTTGGCGCATCGGCCCGGGACGCGACCACCAGAGATGGGGGAGCCGACCGCCGGCCGCGCTGCGCCCGGCGCCCGTACCCGCAAGGGCTGGCGCGCCGGCGTCACGAGTGACCCACGAGAACGCGGGCCTTTAATGCGCTCCCGCGCAATGCGGGACCGTGCACGTAGGTCGGTCGCGCGCGCACCGGTGCGGGCGCGGTCCCTCCTAGCGCAGGAGCGCATCGAATAGGAGGAAGCACGTGCCGACGATCGCGCAGCTGGTCCGGAAGGGCCGGAAGACCGAGAAGAAGAAGGTGGACACCCCGGCGCTGCGGCGCACCCTCAACTCGCTGCGGGGCCGGATGGTGGAGCTGCGCCGCGGCGCGCCGCAGAAGCGGGGCGTCTGCACCGTCGTGCGCACGATGACGCCCAAGAAGCCGAACTCGGCGCTGCGCAAGATCGCGCGGGTCCGGCTCACGAACGGGATGGAGCTCACCGCGTACATCCCGGGGATCGGGCACAACCTGCAGGAGCACTCGGTCGTGCTCGTGCGCGGCGGCCGCGTGCGCGACCTTCCGTCGGTGAAGTACCACATCGTCCGCGGGACGCTCGACACCGCGGGCGTGAAGGACCGCAAGCAGGGCCGCTCGCTCTACGGCGCGAAGTCCGAGAAGAAGAAGGGCGGAGCCGCCTGATGCCGCGCCGAGCGCGCCCCTCCCAGCGCATCACGCCGCCCGACCGCAGGTACGGGAGCGTGGCCGTCCAGCAGTTCATCAACAAGGTGATGCAGCGCGGCAAGCGCACCACCGCCGAGGGCATCGTCTACGGGGCGCTCACGCGCGCCGAGGAGACCGTCCGCCGTCCCGCGATCGAGGTCTTCGAGACGGGCCTGCGCAACGCGACGCCCCTCATCGAGGTGAAGCCGCGGCGCGTCGGCGGCGCGACCTACCAGGTGCCGGTCGAGATCCGCCCTGACCGCCGCAACTCGCTCGCGATGCGCTGGGTCATCGAGGCCGCGCGCAAGCGCCCTGGCAAGTCGATGGCGGACAAGCTCCAGGGCGAGATCCTCGACGCGATGAACAACACGGGCGCCGCGGTCCGACGCAAGGAAGAGACGCACAAGATGGCCGAGGCCAACAAGGCGTTCTCTCACTACAAGTGGTAATGGCCCTCGAGACGCGACCGAGCAAGGCCACCGGCGCCGACGAGAGCATCCCGCTCGAGCGCGTCCGGAACATCGGGATCATCGCCCACATCGACGCGGGCAAGACGACCGTGACCGAGCGGATCCTCTTCTACACCAAGAAGATCTACAAGATCGGCGAGGTCCACGAGGGCGCGGCGACGATGGACTGGATGCCGCAGGAGCAGGAGCGCGGCATCACGATCACGGCGGCGGCGACGACGGCCTTCTGGGCGGATCACCGCGTCAACATCATCGACACGCCCGGCCACGTCGACTTCACCGTCGAGGTCGAGCGCTCGCTCCGCGTCCTCGACGGCGCGATCACCGTCTTCGACGGCGTCGCCGGCGTCGAGCCGCAGTCGGAGACCGTCTGGCGCCAGGCCGACAAGTACGGCGTCCCGCGGATCTGCTTCGTCAACAAGATGGACCGCATGGGGGCGGACTTCCAGCGCTGCGTCGACATGATCGTCGACCGCCTCGGCGCGAGGCCCGTCGTCATCCAGCTCCCGATCGGCGTCGAGTCCGCCTTCAAGGGGGTCATCGACCTCATCGAGATGCAGGCGCTCGTGTGGGCCGGCGACGAGCCGTCCGAGCCCGAGGTCCGGGAGATCCCGGCAGACCTCAGGGCCGCCGCCGAGGCCGCGCGCGAGGCGATGGTCGAGCACGTCGTCGAGACGAACGACGGCCTCCTCCACCGCTACCTCGAGGACCACCACATCACGCCCGACGAGATCCGCGCCGCGCTGCGCGCGGCGACGATCGCCGGCACGGTCGTGCCGGTCCTCTGCGGCGCGGCGCTGCGCAACAAGGGCATCCAGCCGCTCCTCGACGCGGTGACCCACTACCTGCCGTCGCCGCTCGACGTCCCGCCGGTCACCGGCCACGAGCCGCGCACGGGCGAGGAGCTCGTCCGCCGGCCGAACACCGAGGACCCGTTCGCGGCACTCGCGTTCAAGATCATGAGCGACCCGTTCGTCGGCAAGCTCGCGTTCTTCCGCGTGTACAGCGGCACGCTCCACGCGGGTGACACCGTCTTCAACGCGACGAAGGACCGCAAGGAGCGCATCGGCCGGATCCTCCTCATGCACGCGAACCATCGCGAGGAGGTCGATCAGGTCTCGGCCGGCGAGATCGCGGCGGCCGTCGGGCTGAAGCAGACGTTCACCGGGGACACGCTCTCCGCGCCGGACGCGCCGGTCGTCCTCGAGTCGATCAAGTTCCCGGAGCCGGTCATCCAGGTCGCCGTCGAGCCGAAGACGAAGGCGGACGAGGAAAAGATGTCGCTCGCCCTCGCGCGGCTCGCCGAGGAGGACCCGACGTTCCGGCAGCACACCGACCCCGAGTCGGGGCAGACGCTCATCTCCGGGATGGGCGAGCTGCACCTCGAGGTGATCGTCGACCGCATGCGAAGGGAGTTCAAGGTCGTGGCGAACGTCGGCCGGCCGCAGGTCGCGTACCGCGAAGCCATCACGAAGGCCGCCACGGGCGAGGGCCGCTACGTGCGGCAGACCGGCGGCAAGGGCCAGTACGGCCACGCGATCGTCGAGCTCTCACCGCTGCCGCGGGGGACCGGCTTCGAGTACGAGTGGAAGATCAAAGGCACGACGCTCTCCAAGGAGTGGTCGAAGCCGATCGAGCTCGGCATCAAGGAGGCGATGGAGAACGGCGTGGTCGCGGGCTACCCGCTCGTCGACCTCAAGGCCGCCGTCGTCGACGGCTCGCAGCATGAGGTCGACTCGAGCGAGATGAGCTTCAAGATCGCCGGGTCGATGGCGCTCAAGGCCGGCGTCGCGAGGGCCGGCGCGGTGATCCTCGAGCCGATCATGAAGGTCGAGGTCGTCGTCCCGGAGGAGTTCATGGGGGACGTCATCGGCGACCTGAACAGCCGCCGCGGCCACGTCCTCGGCATGAGCGAGCGCGCGAACGCGCGGGTCATCGGCGCCTACGTGCCGCTCGCGACGATGTTCGGCTACGCGACGGACCTGCGCTCCGCGACGCAGGGGCGCGGCAGCTACGTGATGGAGTTCGATCACTACGAGATCCTGCCGCCCAACCTGGCTGCGGAGATCACCAAGAAGTGAGAGGGAGGTAGGGGGCGGATCTGAGTCCCGGCTCGTGAGGGGTCGAGACGCGCAGAGCGCTTCCGGAACGTACTTGGCCAAGAAGAGGTTCGAGCGCACCAAGCCGCACGTGAACGTCGGGACGATCGGGCACATCGACCACGGCAAGACGACGCTCACCGCGGCCATCACCAAGACGCTGGCCCTCAAGGGCGAGGCCGAGTTCCGGCCCTTCGACTCGATCGACAACGCGCCCGAGGAGCGCGAGCGCGGCATCACCATCTCCATCGCCCACGTCGAGTACGAATCCGACAAGCGCCACTACGCCCACGTCGACTGCCCCGGCCACGCCGACTACATCAAGAACATGATCACCGGCGCGGCCCAGATGGACGGCGCCATCCTCGTCGTCAGCGCCGCCGACGGCCCCATGCCCCAGACGCGCGAGCACATCCTGCTGGCGCGCCAGGTCCAGGTGCCGTACATCGTCGTCTTCCTCAACAAGGTCGACATGGTCGACGACCCCGAGCTCCTCGAGCTCGTCGAGCTCGAGGTGCGCGAGCTGCTCACGCGCTACCAGTTCCCGGGCGACAAGGTCCCCATCATCCGCGGCAGCGCGCTGCGGGCGCTCGAGTCGACCTCGACCGACATCAACGCCCCCGAGTACGCCGCCATCCTCGAGCTCGTCCGGGCCGTCGACACCTACATCCCCGACCCGGTGCGCGAGAAGGACAAGCCCTTCCTCATGCCCATCGAGGACGTCTTCGCCATCAAGGGCCGGGGCACCGTGGTCACCGGGCGCGTCGAGCGCGGCACCGTCAAGGTGAGCGAGGAGGTCGAGATCGTCGGCATCCGCGAGGCCCGCCGCACCGTCGTCACGGGCGTCGAGATGTTCCGCAAGCTCCTGGATGCGGGCGAGGCCGGCGACAACATCGGCCTGCTCCTGCGCGGGCTCGAGCGCACCGACGTCGAGCGCGGCCAGGTCGTGGCCAAGCCCGCCTCCATCAAGCCGCACACGCGCTTCACCGCCGAGGTCTACGTCCTCTCCAAGGAGGAGGGCGGGCGCCACACGCCCTTCTTCGCCGGCTACCGCCCCCAGTTCTACATCCGCACCACCGACGTCACCGGCGAGTGCAAGCTCCCCAGTGGCACCGAGATGGTCATGCCCGGCGACAACGTGAACCTCGACATCGAGCTCATCACCCCCGTGGCCCTCGAGTCCGGGCTGCGCTTCGCCATCCGCGAGGGCGGCCACACCGTCGGCGCGGGCGTCGTGACGAAGGTGACGGAATGAAGCGAGCGACGAGCGGCTTTGCCGTGAGGAGCGAGTCGATCAGCCATGAGCGTGTCTCGCGGCTTGTCCGCGAGATGGGGCGGGAGTAAAGATGGCGAAGCAGCGGATCCGGATCCGCCTCAAGGCCTACGACCACAAGCTCATCGACCAGTCCGCGGTGCAGATCGTCGAGACGGCCCAGCGGACGGGGTCGACCGTCACGGGTCCGGTCCCGCTGCCGACGCGCATCGAGAAGTTCACGGTCATCAAGAGCCCGTTCATCTACAAGGACTCGCGCGAGCAGTTCGAGATCCGCACGCACAAGCGCCTCATCGACATCAACGACCCTTCACAGAAGACGGTCGACGCCTTGATGAAGCTGAACCTGCCGGCCGGCGTCGACATCGAGATCAAGCTCTAGGAGCTCTAAAGGATCCGACGGATGACCGACGAGACCACTCACAAGAACGGAGAGCAGCAGGACGCCGCGGCGGCGCCGGAGATGGCGAAGCCGCTGCTCATCGGCCGCAAGGTCGGGATGCTGCAACACTTCAAGAGCGACGGCTCGGTCGTCGCGGCGACGGTGATCGCCGCGGAGCCGAACGTCGTGACGTACGTGCGCACCCGCGAGCGGGACGGCTACTCGGCCGTGCAGATCGGGTTCGGCCGTGTCGGCGACGACGAGATCACGAAGCCCGAGCGCGGGCACCTCAAGGGCGTGCCGGCGATGCGCCATCTCCGCGAGGTCCGCGTCGACTCGACCGAGGGGTTCGCCGCGGGGCAGCGGATCGGCGTCGACCGGTTCGCGCCCGGCGACCGCGTGCACGTCACCGGCGTCTCGAAGGGCAAGGGCTTCCAGGGCCCGGTGCACCTGCACCACTTCCGCACGGGCCCGCGCTCGCACGGCTCCGACCACTACCGGCGGCAGGGCTCGGTCGGCTCGGGCACGACCCCGGGCCGCGTCCTGCGGGGCCTGCGCATGGCGTCGCACCAGGGCGCCGACCGCGTCACGGTGAAGAACCTCGAGATCCTGCGGGCGGACAAGGATCGCTCGCTGCTCGTCGTGGCCGGCGCGGTGCCCGGCGCGCGGAACGGCATCGTGATGGTGAGGAAGGCGTAAGTGGCTCAGAAGAAGGAAGAGAAGGCAAAGAAGACGACGGCGAGGGCCGTCGCGAAGCCGGCGAAGCGGGCTGCGGCGAAGGTCACGAAGCCGGCCGGCGCCGGCGAGGCTGCCTCGGGTCGCAAGGCGGCCGCCGCCTCCGGCGACGTTGCCTCGGGTCGGGCCTCTCGCCCTCGGCGGCCGACAGCATCGGCGGGACCGGCGGCCGCCCCGTACGAGAGGCCGCTCCCCTCGACCTCGCCGGAGGCGGCTTCTTCGGCGTCGGCCGCTACGCCCGCGCGTGAAGCTCGTCCGCTGCCGACCGCGCCGGCCGGGCAGGTGCCGGTCATCGCGCTCGATGGGTCGGTCTCGGGCACGCTCGCGCTCCCGGCGGAGCTCGCCGAGACGCCGCGGCGCTCGGGCGTGCTCTTCCAGTCGCTCGCGGTCGCGGCGTCGAACGCGCATCTCGGAACGGCGGCGACGAAGAACCGCGCGCGCGTGTCGGGCGGCGGCGCGAAGCCGTGGCGCCAGAAGGGCACCGGCCGCGCGCGGCAGGGCTCGACGCGCGCGCCGCACTGGCGGCACGGCGGGGTCGTGTTCGGCCCGAACGGCCGCCGCTACGAGCGGCGCATCCCGGAGAAGATGCGGCGCGAGGCGTTCGCCGAGGCGTTCGCGGCACGCGCGCGGGCCGGCCGTGTCCTCGCGTTCGAGGGCATCACCTTCGACGAGACGCCGCGCACGCGCGCGGTGATCGAGTGGCTCGGCAAGGTCGGCGACACGGGCTCGGTGCTCATCGTGACGCCGGCGATCGACGCGGCGACGGCGCGCGCGGCCGCGAACGCCGCGCGCGTGGCGGTCCGCAGCGTCGGCGCGCTCCGCACGACCGACGTGCTCATGCACGACACCGTGCTCGTCCGCCGCGACGCGCTCGAGGCGCTCGCGCAGCGAGCGTCGATCTCGAACGGGAGGTCGGCATGAGCGACGCTCTCGTCCTGCTCCGGCCGATCGTCACCGAGAAGTCGATGACCAAGACGAACGAGCACAAGTACACGTTCGAGGTCCGACGCGACGCGACGAAGCCCGAGATCGCCGCGGCCGTCGCCGCGACGTTCAAGGTCGACGTCGTCGACGTGAACGTCATGACGGTGCGCGGCAAGCAGCGCCGGCTCGGGCGGCGCACGGGCCGCACGCCCGACCGCAAGAAGGCCGTCGTGACGCTCGCGCAGGGCCAGCGCATCGAGCGCTACTTCGTGGAGGGGGTCTAGGAAGTGCCGCTGCGGAAGTACAAGGCGTACACGCCCGTCCGGCGGTACCGCCAGACGGCCACGTTCGAAGAGATCACCAAGAAGAAGCCCGAGAAGTCGCTCACGGTGAAGACCGTCCACACGGCCGGGCGCAACAGCCAGGGCCGCGTGACCACGCGCCATCGCGGCGGCGGCGAGAAGCGGCGCTACCGCGTCATCGACCTCAAGCGCGACAAGGACGGGATCGTCGCGCGCGTCGCGGCGATCGAGTACGACCCGAACCGCTCGGCGCGCCTCGCGCTCCTGGTGTACCGCGACGGCGAGAAGCGCTACATCCTCGCGCCGGACGGGCTGAAGGTCGGCGACACCGTCATGTCGGGGCCGGACGCGGAGGCGCGCGTCGGGAACGCGATCCCGATCGAGAACATCCCGACGGGCACCACCGTGCACGCGGTCGAGCTCGAGCCGGGCAAGGGGGCGCAGATGGTGCGCTCCGCGGGCGCCGCCGCGCAGCTCATCGCGAAGGAAGGCCAGTACGCTCAGGTACGCTTGCCGTCCGGGCAGATCCGCATCGTCCACGTGCGGTGCCGCGCCACCGTCGGGCAGGTCGGGAACCTCGACCACGAGAACCGCAAGATCGGCGGAGCGGGCCACATCCGCCGGATGGGCCGGCGGCCTCAGGTGCGCGGCGTCGTGATGTCGCCGCGGGACCACCCGCACGGCGGCGGTGAGGCGAAGTCGCCCGTCGGCGGCATGGCGCAGACGCCGTGGGGCGCGCCGGCGATGGGCCTGAAGACGCGGAAGCGGAAGCGGACGGACCGGTTCGTGATCAAGCCCGCGAAGAAGAAGAGGAAGTAGCCATGTCGAGGTCGGTCAAGAAGGGACCCTTCGTGGAGCCGAGGCTGCGCGAGCGGATCGAGGCGCTGAACGCGAAGAACGAGAAGAAGGTGGTCCGCACGTGGTCGCGGGCCTCGATGATCCCGCCCGCGATGGTCGGGCACACCATCGGCGTTCACGACGGGCGCCGCCACGTCCCCGTCTTCGTGACCGAGAACATGGTCGGACACCGGCTCGGGGAGTTCGCCCCGACGCGGACGTTCAAGGGCCACCGCATGCCCGCGACCGAGAAGACGACGACCGTGAAGGCCGGAGCATAGCGGTGGAGGTCCGTGCGACGGCGAAGTTCCAGCGCGTCTCGCCGCGGAAGGCGAAGCTCGTGACCGACCTCATCACGGGCCGCCCCGCCGAGGAGGCCCTCGCGCTGTTGCGGTCGCTCCCGAAAGGGTCGGCGCCGCTGCTCGCGAAGGTGCTGCGCAGCGCCGTCGCGAACGCGGAGAACAACTACAACATGACGTCGGAAGAGCTCTACGTGAAGCGCGCGACCGCGGACGAGGGTCCGCGCATGAAGCGGGTGTGGATGCGCGGGCGCGGCCGGCGCGACATCAAGCTGCATCGCATGAGCCACCTCACGGTGGTCGTCGACTCGCGGGAGGGCAACGCGTAATGGGACACAAGACGCACCCGTACGGCTTCCGCCTCGGGGTCATCAAGCAGTGGAACGCGAAGTGGTACGGGAGGGACCGCGCCTACAAGGACCTCGTGAGAGAGGACCTCGCGATCCGGAGCGCGATCCGGTCGCGCCTGCGCGACGCCGCGATCTCCCGCATCGACATCGAGCGCTCGAGCAGCCAGGTGACGGTGACGATCCACACGGCGAAGCCCGGCGTCGTCATCGGCAAGGGCGGCGCGAAGGTGGAGCAGCTG
>CAZSRI010000078.1:0-11380 GCA_964609145.1 uncultured Chloroflexota bacterium | reverse complement strand
CCAGATCGGGTGCCCGACGCACATCGACATCCCCGGCTTCCTCGAGCTCATGGCGAAGGGGCAGCACGTCGAAGCGGCGCGCCTCCTCAAGGAGGTGCTCCCGTTCCCGTACGCGCTCGGCCTCGTGTGCCCCGCGCCGTGCCAGGAGGTGTGCCGGCGTGGCCTCGTCGAGGAGGAGATCGCGATCCGCCAGTCGCACGGCTACTTCGGCGAGCTCGCGCTCTAGATGGAGAAGGCGCCCGTCCCCTACCCGCAGGAGCCCGCGACCGGGAAGCGCGTCGCCGTGATCGGCGCGGGTCCCGCCGGAATGACGTGCGCCTACTACACGTCGCTCAAGGGCCACAAGGTGACGGTCTTCGACATGATGCCGAAGCAGGGCGGCATGCTCCGCTACGGCATCCCCGAGTACCGCCTGCCCAAGGTGAAGCTCGACAAGGAGCTGAACGCCGTCTGGCAGCTCGGCGCCGAGTTCAAGGGCGGCATGAAGCTCGGGCGCGACTTCACCGTCGACGATCTCTTCGCCCAGGGCTATGACGCCGTGTTCGTCGGGATCGGTGCCTGGAGCAGCAACGAGCTGCGCATCGGGGGCGAGGACCTGCCGGGCGTCATCGAGGCGATCAACTACCTCAACCAGAACGCGCGCGGCGATCCCGTGCCCGTCGGCAAGGACAGCAGGGTCGTCGTCATCGGCGGCGGCTTCACGACGTTCGACTGCGCGCGGACGTCACGGCGCCTCGGCGCCGACGTCACCGTCGTGTACCGCCGCTCGCGCAAGGAGATGGGCGCGCATTACAGCGAGGTCGACGACGCCGAGAACGAGGGGATCCGCCTCGAGTTCTTCGCCGCGCCGGTGCGCATCGTCGAGAAGGACGGCCGCGTCGGCGGGATCGAGTTCCAGCGCATGCAGCTCGGCGAGCCCGACGCGTCGGGTCGCCGGCGTCCCGTGCCGATCCCCGGCTCCGAGTTCGTCATCGAGTGCGACACCGTCATTCCGGCGATCGGCCAGGTGCCGGTGCTCGATTGGTACGAGCAGACCACGGGGCTGCGCAAGACGCGCCGCGAGACGATCGTGACGAACGCGGCGCTCATGACCGACCGCCCCGGCGTGTTCGCCGGCGGCGACTGCCAGATGGGCCCGGTCACGGTCATCCAGTGCGTCGCGCAGGGCAAGCTCGCGGCGAAGGCGATCGACCGCTACCTCGCGGGCGCCGACATGGCGCAGGTCGCGGCGGAGATCACCGAGGAGGAGTCGGTCCCCGAGCTCATCGACATCGTGCCGTACAAGCCCGAGGAGCCGCAGGTGCGGATGCCCTTCCTGCCGTTCAGCGAGCGCGTGAAGAGCTTCGAGCTCATCGAGCATGGCTACTCGAAGGCGGCCGCCGAGAAGGAGGCCGCGCGCTGCCTGCAGTGCGTCTGCCCCGACGTCGGACGGTGCCACCTGCAGCGGCTGTCGGTGGAGCACGGGCTGACCGACAACCACTTCCACCGCGGCGAGCCCGCCGACTACCACGACTACGAGTACGACCTCAGCCACGACTTCATCCTTCGCGACCTGAACAAGTGCATCAACTGCACGCAGTGCGTGCGGATCTGCCGCGACGTCATCGGGGCGAACTGCTACGGGCTCATGGGCGTCGGCTACGACTCGATCGTCACGACGCCGTGGAACGTGTCGCTCAAGTACACCGATTGCGTCTCATGCGGTGCCTGCGCCGAGACGTGCCCGACCGGCGCGCTCATGATGCGCGAGCGCGACCTTGTGACGTACGAGCTCGACATCACGCGCTGCATCTACTGCGGCGACTGCGTCGAGGTGTGCCCGCACGCGGCGCTCGGCGAGACGCCGAACTTCGAGCTCTCGACCTATCAGCGCTTCGGGCGGACCGTCCTGGCGAAGGAGGAGCTCGCCGTCGCACGCACGTGGAAGGTGAGCGAGGAGATCCCGGTCGACGACGCGCACCGCGGCCCGGTCCGGCCGCCCGAGGTGCGCCCGCCCGCGCCGCCGCGCTGGAGCGCTTAGTCCGACCTCGCTCGGGGCAAAGCCCCTCCGCCGACGGGCCCCACCCCTGGGGCTCCGCTGCGGGCGGACGATGCTGAAAGAGCGACTGGCCAAGCGCATCCGCGCGCACGGCCCGATCACCTTCGCGGCGTTCATGGAAGCCGCGCTCTTCGACGGGGAGGACGGCTACTACACGACGCACGCGTCGATCGGGTTCGAGGGCGGCGACTACTTCACCTCGGCGGACCTCGGTCCCGCGTTCGGGCGCGCCGTTGCGCGGCTCGCGGCGGACGCGCACGTCGCGCTCGGGCGCCCCGCGCCGTGGGACGTCGTCGAGGCCGGCGCGGGGCGAGGGACCGTCATGCGCGACCTCCTCGCCGCGCTCGAGCACGAGCGGTCCGACGCCGCGCGCTCGGTGCGGCCCGCGATCGTCGAGGTCTCGCCGCGCCTGCGCGAGCACCAGGCGCTCGCGCTCGCCGGGCGCGAGCTCCGCTGGGCGACGGCGCCGCACGGCCTCGCGCCGGTCCACGGCCTCGTGTTCGCGAACGAGGTGCTCGACGCGTTCCCCGTGCACGTCCTCGTGCGGACGGAGGACGGCGTGCGGGAGGCGTTCATCGACGAGCGGGACGGCGCGCTCGTCGAGACGCTCCGCCCTCCCAGCCATCCCGACCTGCGCTGGCGCGTGCCCGAGGCGCTCCCGATCGGCGGGCGGTGGGAGGTCGGCGTCGCGGCGGAGGGCTGGGTCGCGCAGGTCGCCGCGGCCATCGCGCGCGGCTACCTCCTGCTCGTCGACTACGCGGATGACGAGCTTGGCCTGCTGGCGCGCGGCGGCGCGGGGACGCTGCGCGGGTTCAGCGCGCACCGGCTCATCGCGGATCCGCTCGAGCGGCCGGGCGAGATCGACCTCACCGCGACGGTGAACGTCACGGCGATCCGGCGCGCCGCCGAGGGCGCGGGCCTCCGCGTCGTCGGTGAGCGGACGCAGCGCGACGTCCTCATCGCGCTCGGCGTGCGCGAGCCCGCGGCGCGACCCGTCGGCGCGCTCGAGCAGCTGCGCGCGGCGAGCCGCCGCTCGGCCGTGGACATGCTGCTCGATCCGCGCGGCCTCGGCGCGTTCCGTGTGCTCCTCTTCGCGAAGGACGCGCCCATGGAAGGGTTCCGCGCATTCGCCGCGACGCGGTAGACTGGGCTTCTCTGGACGGTTAGCTCAGCTGGTCAGAGCACTTGCTTGACATGCAAGAGGTCACTGGTTCGAGCCCAGTACCGTCCACGGGGGTCGGAGCCGTTCGGCCCCTTTGCCGATCACGAACCTGGGCGAACCTCCGTATTCCCCTTGACGCCGACGGCGGGGCGCGCAGAGGCTGCACCCCGGTGTACCGATGACGCCGAACGAGGTCCTGCCGCTCCTCTCATCCCTCACGAGCTTCGTGTTCTTCGCGCTCGTCCTCACCCAGTGGCTCGAGCGCCGGCGCGCCTTCCAGCTCGTCTGGTCGATCGGGCTCCTGTGGTACGGCATCAGCGCGGGGACCGAGTTCCTCGGGAGCACGTTCGGGTGGAGCGAGCCGCTCTACCGTGTCTGGTACCTGATCGGCGCGTTCTTCGTCGCCGCGTACCTCGGCATGGGCACGATCTACCTGCTCGCGAAGACGCGCTTCGGATACTTCGTCTCGGTGACGCTGCTGCTCGGCGGCGCGTTCGGGCTCTCGATCCGTGGCCGGTACCCCGACTCCGGTGCGCTCGGCGCGGCGGTCATCGCGTTCGCGGTCCTCGCCGCGGTCATCCTCGCCGTGACGACGTGGCGCAAGCGCGAGTGGTCGGGGCACGCGGCGATGGCGGTGCTCGCCGCCGGCTCGCTCGCGGTCGCGTACCTCGTGCTCACCGCGACGATCGAGGCGCCGGGGTGGGCGGTGGATCCCGTCACCGGTGTGCCCATCGGCGATCGCATCCCCGGGGCGGTCCGCGTGCTCGCGGCGCCGTTCAACGTCGCCGGGGCGCTGGCCCTCGTGGCCGGGGCGCTGTTCTCCGCGTACGTGTTCATGCCGAAGCGCAAGGTCCTCCGCGGTCGCCGGCTGCCGCCGGTCGTCGCGCAGCTCTACGGCGCGGCCGCCGTGGTCGTGAACTTCGTCGTCTCGCTCCCGTCCGCGTTCGGCGCGCTGCGCCGCGGCGAGCTGCACTCGCGGGTGCCCGCGACGATCCTGATCGCCATCGGCGGCTTCATCCCCGGCGTGACGAGCGGGCTCAACCGCTTCGGGATCACGTGGGCGTTCTTCCTCGGGGAGCTCCTCGGCGTGCTGTTCATCTTCGCCGGCTTTCTCGTGAGCACCGAGGTCTTCGCCCAGCGCGCCGGGCGCGCGGCCGCCGTCGCGGCGGAGGAAACGACCTCCGCCTGACGGCCACGACTATCATCGTGTCTGCGCGCGGAGATGCGGACAGTGCCACTGGATCGACCCCTCGCAGCGAGTCGGGATGGTGCGAGCCGATAGGTAGGGATCCGCTGGAGACCACCGCGGAGCGCACTGGGTAAGGCCCCATACAGCCGTACGAGTGCTGTCGGAGATCTCCGGCGGAAGTCCGGTGGGACCGCGGGGCGTAAGGGCCTCGTCCGGATAGGACGAGTCCTTACCGGTACGCGGGGGGTCCCATGGCGAAGCAGCTCGGACGCCGAGCGGGGCACGGCGAGGAGGATCCGCTCCAGCCGCTGCGGCACTCCGCGGCGCACCTCATGGCCGGCGCGGTCCTCGACCTCTTCCCCGGCACGAAGCTGGGCATCGGGCCGGCGATCGCGGACGGCTTCTACTACGACCTCGAGCTCCCGCGACCGATCGGGCCCGAGGACCTGCCGCGCATCGAGGCGCGGATGCGCGAGGTCGTGAAGGCGAACGCGCCGTTCGAGCGCAGCGAGATGAGCCGCGAGGAAGGCCTGCGCTTCTTCGCCGAGCGCGGCCAGGACCTCAAGGTCGAGCTCATCGAGAGCTTCGACACGGCCGAGGGCGCGTCGGACGGGAACGTGAGCATCTACCGGCACGGCGACTTCGTCGACCTCTGCAAGGGCCCGCACGTCGACCGCACCGGGCAGCTCGGCGCGTTCAAGCTCATGTCCATCGCCGGAGCGTATTGGCGCGGCGACGAGACGAAGCCGCAGCTCACGCGCATCTACGGCACGGTGTGGCCGAGCCAGCAGGAGCTGGACGCGTACGTCGCGCGGCTCGCCGAGATCGAGCGGCGCGACCACCGCGTGCTGGGGCGCGACCTCGAGCTCTTCCGCATCGACGAGGAGCTCGGCTCGGGGCTCGTGCTGTGGCTGCCGCGCCTCTCCGTCGTGCGCGAGGAGCTCGAGACGTGGTGGCGCAGCGTGCACCACGAGCGCGGGTACGATCTCGTCTACACGCCGCACATCGCGCACGAGCGCACCTACCGGCGCTCGGGCCACCTCGAGAAGTACGGCGAGAACATGTACGGCCCCCTCGCGCTCGACGAGGGGACTCAGAACTTCTGGATCAAGCCGATGAACTGCCCGGGGCACATCAAGGTGTTCCAGTCGCGGGTGCGCTCCTACCGCGAGCTGCCGCTGCGCATCGGCGAGCTCGGGACGGTCTACCGCTACGAGCGCGGCGGGACGCTCCACGGCATGCTGCGCGTCCGCGGCTTCACGCAGGACGACAGCCACATCTTCTGCTCGCCCGACCAGGCGCAGGAGGAGATCGGCAAGGTCTACGACCTCGCGATGGAGTTCCTCGCGCTGTTCGGCTACGCCGACCCCGTCATCTACCTCTCGACGCGGCCGGAACGGCGGCTCGGGACCGACGAGATGTGGGACAAGGCCGAGGGCGCGCTGAGGGCGGCGCTCGGCGCGCGCGAGGTGCCGTACAAGGTCGACGCGGGCGGCGGCGTCTTCTACGCGCCGAAGATCGACATCAAGGTGAAGGACGCGATCGGCCGCGAGTGGCAGGGGGCTACGATCCAGATCGATCTCAACCTGCCGGAGCGCTTCGACGTCACGTTCGTGAGCGAGCGGGGCGAGCGCGAGCGGGCGGTGATGATCCACCGCGTGCTCTTCGGGTCGATCGAGCGCTTCGTGGCCGGCCTCATCGAGCACTACGCCGGGAACTTCCCGCTCTGGCTGAACTGGGAGCAGGCAGCGGTCGTGCCGGCACGCCGGGAGGCGACGGACTACGCGCGCTCGGTCGCGCGGCGCCTTCGTGCGGAGGGCCTGCGCGTGCACTTCGACGAGACGTGGACGGACATGCGCGAGCGCATCCGTGAGGCGCAGCACCGCCGCGCGAGCTACATCGCCGTCGTCGGGCCGAAGGAGGCCGAGGCCGGCAACGTGTCCGTCCGCCGCCGCGGCGCGGCGCGCGGAGAGGAGGAGCGCGGCGTCGCGCTCGAGGACTTCGTGCGCCGGCTCCAGGACGAGCGCTCGCGTCGCGCGCTCCCGTCCGACTTCACGCCGAGCGCGGACGCGCCGAGCGTCGCGGCGAGCCTCGGATGACCGAGGCCGTCGCGGCCGGACCCGTGCTCGTCGGCGAGCGCGTGCGGCTTCGCCCGGCGACGGACGCGGACGCGTCGCACTTCGTCCGCTGGGCGAGCGACCCGGAATTCGCGTGGCATCAGTGGGGGAGGCGTCCCGGCCGTTTCGCCGACGAGGCCGCGTTCGTGACGTGGGCGCGCTTCTTCGCCGAGCGCAGCGGCCAGCTCTTCGTCATCGAGCTGCTGGATCCCGCCGGGGGGCGGAAGGGGGGCGGAGCCCCCATGCGGGAGATCGGCTTCGCGAACTACCGCGAGTGGCGGCCGAAACCGCGCAGCTGCGAGGTCGGCATCGGTATCGGCGAGCGAGCGCTGTGGTCGCAGGGGCTCGGCCGCGACGCGCTCCGCACGCTCCTCCGCCACCTGGTGGACGACCTCGGTGCCCACCGCGTCGAGCTGAGCGTCCTCGCCTTCAACGACCGTGCCGTGGCCTCGTACAAGGCGTGCGGCTTCGTCGTCGAGGGCGTCGAGAAGGACGGCGTGATGACCGACGACGGCACGTACGCCGACGACGTGCGCATGGCGTTCATCGCCGGACGTCGGCGGCCGGCGTTCGACCCGCGGCCGGTCGTGCTCGCCGGCCGGCACGTCCGGCTCGAGCCGCTCCGGATGGAGCACGCCCCCGCGCTCTACGAGGCCATCCGCGAAGAGGGCATCTGGACGTGGCTGAACGCGCCCGCTCCTGGCTCGGTGGGGGACATCGAGCGCTACGTCCGCGAGGCGCTCGACCTGCAGATCAGAGGCGAGCACATGCCCTGGGCGACGGTGCGCGCGTCCGACGGCGAGGTCGTCGGGACGACGCGCTACGGCGCCATCGACCGGACGTGCCGCTCGGTGGAGATCGGCTGGACGCAGCTCTCGGCGGAGGCGCGCCGCACGCCGATCAACACCGAGGCGAAGTACCTCCAGCTGCGGCACGCGTTCGAGGACCTCGGGGCCCTCCGCGTGTGGCTGAAGACCGACGTCCTGAACGAGCGCTCTCGGCGGGCGATCGAGCGGATCGGCGCGAGGCTCGACGGGATCATCCGGAAAGAGCGGCCGCTCTGGAACGGCCGCGTCCGGGACGCCTGTTACTACTCGTTCATCTCTCAGGAGTGGCCCGCGGCGAAGGCGAGCCTGGAGAGACTCTTGGGATACGCAAGCGCGTAGAGCGGCTCGGCACCTCACGAGGCGTGGACTCGGACCCGCATCCTTGCTGCTAGACTCTCCTCGGTTGAAGTTCCTCACGTCACAGGAGCCGCTCTGAGCCGCACGAGAGGTCTGCCCTCATAGCCGAGCTCCGGGTCAACGACCAGATCCGCGTCCCCACGGTGCGGCTCGTCGGCGCCGACGGGCAGCAGCTCGGCGTCGTCCCGACCGCGCGTGCGCTCGCGCTCGCGCAGAGCGAGGGGTATGACCTCATCGAGGTCGCGCCGAACGCCGTCCCGCCCGTCTGCCGGATCGGCGACTACGGGAAGCTCCGGTACGAGAACCAGCAGCGCGAGCGCGAGGCGAAGAAGAGGCAGAAGACGATCACCTGGAAGGAAGTGCGCGTCGCTCCGAAGATCGACGAGCACGACCTCGAGACGAAGATCAAGACGGCGACCCGCCTTCTCGGCCACGGCGACAAGCTGAAGCTCACGGTCCGCTTCCGCGGCCGCGAGCTCGCGCATCCGGATCGCGGCCGGCAGCTCCTCATGCAGATGGCCGAACGCCTGTCCGCCGCGGGTGTCGTGGAGCGCGCGCCGCTGCTCGAGGGCCGGCAGATGACGATGGTGATGGGTCCGCCGCGCGCCGGTCAGCAGCCCGGGGCGGCGCCGGTGCCTGCGGCGCCGGCACAACCCGCCGCGCTCGCGCCGAAGCCGGCGCCGGCCGCCGCGGCGCCCAAGCCCGCCCCGCCGCAGCAGGCGACCGCGCCCGCGGCCGCTCCGGGCACGGCGACGCCGACCGCGCCTCCGGCCGCCGCGCCGCGACCGCCGGCGGCCGCCCCCCGTCCCTCGCCGTCGCGTACGGCGGCGGTCCGAACGCAGCGCCCCGCGTAGCTCTCACATACACTGAGTGCTCCGACGTCGCGCAGCCGCGTGACGCCGCGTTCAACGAAGGGACCACGATGCCGAAGATCAAGAGCCACAGCGGCGCGAAGAAGCGGTTCGAGCTCACGGGCCGCGGCAAGCTGCGCCGCGCGAAGGCGTACAAGGGGCACCTCAACCAGCACAAGGGGCCGTCGCGCAGGCGCCGTCACCAGGGAAAGGGCCTCGTGGCCAAGGGTGACCTCACGCTCGTCCGCAAGCTCCTGCCGCGGCTGAAGGGCTAGGGGAGACGGATGGCACGCGTGAAGCGCGGGGTGCCCGCGCACCGCAAGCACAAGAAGCTCATCGCGGCGGCGGAGGGCCGCCGCGGCGCGAAGCGGAAGCTCTTCCGCCCCGCGCGCGAGGCGACGTTCCACGCGCTCGCGTACGCGCTGCGCGACCGCCGGGCCCGCAAGGCGCAGTTCCGCGCGCTCTGGATCGCGCGGATCAACGCCGCGTCGCGCCAGGCGGGCCTCTCGTACAGCCGGCTCATGGCGGCGATGCGCGCCGCCGGCGCGCAGCTCGACCGGAAGGTCCTCGCGGACATGGCCGTCCGCGACCCGAAGGTGTTCCGGAAGTACCTGGAGTCCTTTACTGCGCAGGCCGAGCGCTCGTAGGAGCGCGCTTTCGCTGGCGATGACGGCCCGCCTTTCGTGAGAACGGAAGGCGGGCATTTTGTGTCCGGAGGCGAAGTGATCAGGGAGACCGAGCGAGGATCCGGCTCCGCCGGTGCGAGCGAGTCCCAAGGAGCGGAGCGGCTCGCCGCGAAGCGAGCGCAGCGAGCGCAGCGAGCCGAGGGCGATTGAAAGAGCGAATCGAGGAGCTGGCCCGGCGCGCCGAAGGCGAGATCGCCGCGGCGCCGGACGAGGGCGCCCTCGACGCGCTGCGCGTGCGCTACGTCGGCCGCAAGGACGGCGAGATCACGAAGGCGATCCGCGCCGTCCGGACGCTGCCGCAGCCCGAGCGACCCGCGTACGGCGCGGCCGTGAATGCCGCGCGCGAGCGGATCGAAGCCGCCCTCGACCGCCGCGGCGCCGAGCTCCGGCAGGCCGCGCTCGAGCGGGACCTCGCCGGAGGCGCGGTCGACCTCACGCTGCCGCCGCGCCGCGTGCGCGTGGGGCGTTACCACCCGATCACCCGAACGATCCGCGAGATCTCCCGGATCTTCGCGGGGCTGGGGTTCGAGGCGGTCGAGGGCCCCGAGGTCGAGTGGGACTACTACAACTTCGAGGCGCTGAACATCCCGCCGGGCCATCCCGCGCGCGACAAGTTCAGCACCCTGTGGGTGAACGCCGAAGGCACCCTCGAGGTCGCGCGCGCCGCGACGGCCGGCGGCCGCGCCGTGACGACGACGCAGCGGACGCAGCCGATCCTTCTGCGGACGCACACCTCGCCCATGCAGATCCGGGTGATGGAGCGGCGGCGCCCGCCGGTCCGCGTGATCGTGCCGGGGCGCTGCTATCGCTTCGAGGCGACCGACGCGACGCACGAGAGCGTCTTCTTCCAGTACGAGGGCCTCGCCGTCGACGAGCAGCTCTCGATGGCCGACCTGAAGGGCGTCCTGTACTCGTTCGCGCGCCAGCTCTTCGGCGGCGAGCGGAAGGTCCGCTTCCGCCCCGACTACTTCCCGTTCACGGAGCCGTCGGCGGAGATCGCGTTCGACTGCTTCGTGTGCGACGGCTCGGGGATGACGAACGACGGGAAGTGCCGCACGTGCGCGGGCTCCGGCTGGATCGAGGCCGCCGGCTGCGGCATGGTCCATCCGGAGGCGCTCCGGCGCGTCGGGTACGACCCGACGAAGTGCCAGGGGTTCGCGTTCGGCGGTGGTGTCGAGCGGCTCGCGATGCTGCTCACGGGCACGCCGGACATCCGCCTCTTCCAGCAGAACGACCTCCGCTACCTGGAGTCGGTATGAGCGGGCCAGGCCGAGCTGGGAGCGGCTCCGCCGCGACGAGCGATTCCACCGGCCGCGAGCGTGTCTCCGGCGAAGGCCGGAGCTAGAGCGCGATGCCGTCGCTCCGCGTACCCGTGTCGTGGCTGCGCGAGTACGTCGAGGTGGACGTGAGCACCGACGAGCTCGCGGAGCGGCTCCACATGGCCGGCGTGGAGGTCGACCACGTCGAGCACACGGGAGCGTGGGGCGACAAGGTCCGTGTCGCGCGCATCTCGGCGCTCGAGAAGCACCCGAACGCGGACAAGCTCCAGCTCGCGACGGTCGAATACGGCGACGGACGCACGACGACCGTGGTGACGGGCGCGACGAACATCGGCGTCGGCGACGTCGTGCCGTACGCCGAGAGCGGCGCGGAGATCGTCGACGGCCACACCGGGGTGCGCACGATCCTCCGGCCGCGGCCGATGCGCGGGATCATGAGCGAGGGCATGGTCCTTTCGGCGAAGGAGCTCGGGCTCGGCGAGGAGCACGAGGGCATCCTCCAGCTCGACAAGGCCCTGCGCGTCGGCGCGGCGCTCCGCGACGTGCTCGGGGAGACCGTCATCCAGCTCGAGATCGCGCCGAACCGGCCCGACGCGCTGTCGGTGGTCGGCATCGCGCGCGAGGCCGCCG
The DNA here is from genome assembly GCA_964609145.1 of uncultured Chloroflexota bacterium. GTDB lineage: Bacteria > Chloroflexota > Limnocylindria > P2-11E > P2-11E > JACPOT01. The sequence continues at coordinate 243 of CAZSRI010000078.1, read as the reverse complement.
CGATCCTCGCGAAGCCCGTCCGTCAGGCGCCGCTGGAGGCGCTCGCGTATCGGCTCGACCCGGCGCTCCTGCAGGTGCGCATCGAGGACCCCGACGCGTGCCCGCGCTTCGCCGCGGTGTACCTCACGGGCGTCCGGGGCGGCGGGCCGTCGCCCGAGTGGATGCAGCGGCGGCTGCGCGCCGCGGGGATGCGGCCGATCGACGTCGTCGTCGACGTCACGAACTACGTGATGCTCGAGATCG
>CAZSRI010000077.1:3952-12241 GCA_964609145.1 uncultured Chloroflexota bacterium | reverse complement strand
AGAGCACTGGTCTCCAAAACCAGGGGTTGAGAGTTCGAGTCTCTCCTGCCGTGCTGGAAGGAAGTAGGCGAATGGCGACGAGAGAGGCGACAGCGGGCCGGCCCACCGGCGGGATCGTGAAGTTCTCGCAGGAGGCCTGGCAGGAGCTGAGCAAGGTCACGTGGCCGACCCGCGAGACGGTCGTCCGCTTCACCGTCCTGGTGATCGTCATCTCGGCCGCGATCGCCGGCTACATCTTCGTCTTCGACAACGCGTTCACGCTGGTCGTCACGAAGGGGCTGCTGAACGCCCCGACCGGGACGCCCGCACCGGCCCGATAACAGGAGAGCCATGGAAGAGCAGGACAAGCGAGCCGACGAGAACACCGCCGAGGACGACGCGGGCGCGCAGACCCAGGGGCAGGGGCCCCTGGGCGCGGAGCGACCCGAAGGCCGAGGTCAAGCGCCTGCGCCCGAGCCAGGGGTCCCCCCGAGCGAGGGTCGGAATGAGGACTTCGACGCCGCGAAGCTGAGCGACGAGGAGGCGACCGCCGCCGCGCGCGCCTTCCTCGGCACGGCCGAGCCCGAGGAGAAGGTCGACGTCGAGGAGGCGAAGCAGGTGCTCCGCCGCGCCGGCGTGAGCGAGGCGGAGGCCGAGCCCGCCGCCGCCGAGGAGCGGCCCGCGGAAGAGGCGATGGCGGCCGTCGCCGTCGAGGAGGCGCCCGCGAAGCCCGAGGTCGACACCGGACGCCGCTGGTACGTCATCCACACGTACTCCGGGTACGAGAACAAGGTGAAGGCGAACCTCGAGCACCGCATCCAGTCGATGGACATGGGCGACAAGATCTTCCAGGTGCTCGTCCCGACAGAGGAAGAGATCGAGATCAAGAACGGAAAGCGCCAGGCCGTCGAGCGCAAGGTCTTCCCGGGCTACGTGCTCGTCGAGATGAACATGGGCGACGACTCCTGGTACGTCGTCCGGAACACGCCCGGCGTGACGAGCTTCGTCGGCTCCGGCAACAAGCCGACCCCGCTCACCGATCAGGAGGTCAAGCAGATCCTCCGGCAGATCAAGATGGAGGCGCCGAAGTACAAGGTCGCCTTCACGAAGGGCGAGGCCGTGCGCGTCGTCGACGGCCCGTTCACCGACCTCCACGGCGTCGTGGACGAGGTGAACCCCGAGCGCAACAAGGTGAAGGTGCTGGTGTCGATCTTCGGCCGGGAGACGCCGGTCGAGCTCGACTTCCTCCAAATAGAGAAACTCGTCAAGTAAGGGGGCAAGGCGCAAGGTCGCGGATCTGGACCTCGTCAGGGGTCCGCTCCGAACTCGCGCTTCCGTGATGAAAAAGGTCAAGGCGATCGTGAAGGTGCAGATCCCCGCGGGGAAGGCGACCGCAGCGCCGCCCGTCGGCACGGCGCTCGGGCCGCACGGGATCAACATGGGCGCCTTCATCAAGGAGTACAACGACAAGACCGCGAGCATGACCGGCAGCGTCGTGCCGGTGGTCGTCACGATCTTCGAGGACCGCTCCTTCACGTTCGTCACGAAGAGCCCGCCCGCGGCCGACCTCATCCGCAAGGAGGTCGGGATCGAGAAGGGCTCGCCGCAGCCGAACAAGAACGTCGTCGGGAAGATCACGCGCGCGCAGGTGCGCAAGATCGCCGAGATGAAGAAGAACGACCTGAACGCGAACTCCATCGAGTCCGCGATGAAGATGGTCGAGGGGACCGCCCGGAGCATGGGCGTCGAGGTGACGGCATGACGCAGCGTCGCGGGAAGCGATACGCGGAGCTCGCGAAGAAGGTCGACCGCACGGTGGAGCACACGCCCGCCGAGGCGGTGAAGCTCGTGAAGGAGACGTCGAACGCGAAGTTCGACGAGACGGTGGAGATCCACCTGCGGATGGGCGTCGACCCGAAGCACGCCGACCAGGTCGTGCGCGGGGCGGCGGTCCTCCCGCACGGGACGGGCAAGACGGTGCGCGTCGTCGCGTTCGCGCAGGGCGAGAAGGCGCGCGAGGCGAAGGCCGCCGGCGCCGACGAGGTCGGCGCCGACGACCTCGCGAAGCGGATCGAGGGCGGGTGGCTCGACTTCGACGTCGCCGTCGCGACGCCCGACGTCATGGGCATCGTCGGGCGGCTCGGCCGCGTGCTCGGCCCTCGCGGGCTCATGCCCAACCCGAAGTCGGGCACGGTGACGTTCGACGTCGCGAAGGCCGTGCGCGACGCCAAGGCGGGCCGCATCGAGTTCCGGGTCGACAAGACCGGCGTCGTACACACGGTGGTGGGGAAGTCGTCGTTCGACGAGCGCGCGCTGCTGGAGAACCTCATGGAAGTGATGCACGCCGTCGACCGTGCGCGCCCGAGCGGCGTGAAAGGCACGTACATCCGGTCGGCGTACCTCGCGAGCTCGCAGGGGCCGAGCGTGAAGCTCGACCTCGGCGAGACGATGGCGCTGGCGGGTCGCGCGCAGGGATAGGTAGACTTCGAGACAAGTTCATACGCCTGAGAAGCAGGTGCCCCTCGGGGCTTGAACGGGACGGCGTCCCGGCCAGCGGAGGCGAAGGTCCAGGTCGAGCCTTCGATCTCCGTCTGCGGAGCTTCGGAGGCTTTCTATTTGCAAGGATCGGACGTCCGCGTTGAGCGGATAGAGAGGCGGCTGAATGGCGAAGATCAAGACGGGTCCGAAGGTGAGGCGCAAGGGCGGGGGCGTCGCCGCGAAGGCCGACAAGGTCTCCGCGCTCGCCTCCACGATCGGCGACGCGCGCTCGATCGTCCTCACCGAGTACCGCGGGCTCACCGTGCAGGACCTCCAGGACCTGCGGCGCAAGCTGCGGGCGAAGGGGGTCGAGTACCACGTCGTGAAGAACACGCTCTTCGAGCGCGCCGCCAGCGGATCCGGGCGGGCGGCGATCACGCCGCTCCTGGCCGGCCCCACCGCGATCGCGCTGCCCGGCGGCGGCGGTCGCGTCGACGAGGTCGAGTTGGCGCGCGCGCTCGTCGACGAGATGCGCACGTTCAAGGCGCTCAAGCTCACCGGCGCGCTGATCGGCGACCGCGCCTACGGCGCCGACGACGTGACCGCGCTCTCGCGCCTGCCCTCGCGCCCGCAGCTCCTGGGCACGCTCGTCGGGACCATCACCGCGCCCCTCGGCGACCTGACGAGCACCCTCGGCGCCCCGCTCGCGACGCTCATCCACGTGCTTTCCGCTCGCGCGGCCACCGCCTAGACCAGAACAAGGAAGGGATGAAAGGAAGCGGATCCGGGTCGGTGCCTCGTGAGAGGTGCCTCCCGCGCTCGCGCTTCCGAAGACAAGAGTGATGGCAACAGCTACCGCACCGAACGAGAAGTTCGAGAAGCTCGCCGGCGAGCTCGAGTCCTGGTCGATCATGGAGATCGCCCAGTTCGGCAAGTTCCTCCAGGAGCGCTGGGGCGTCTCCGCGGCCCCCGTCGCCGTCGCCGCGGCCCCCGCCGCCGGCGGTGCGGGCGCCGCCGCGCCCGCCGCCGAGGAGGAGCAGACCGAGTTCACCGTCGTCCTCAAGGAGGCCGGCGCATCCAAGATCAACGTCATCAAGGCGGTCCGCGAGATCACGGGTCTCGGCCTCAAGGAGGCCAAGGACCTCGTCGACGGTGCTCCCAAGCCGGTGAAGGAGAACGTCGGCAAGGACGAGGCGAACGCGATGAAGAAGAAGCTCGAGGACGCCGGCGCGACGGTCGAGATGAAGTAGGCCAGGACCTCCGTTCGATACCCATTCGGGTGTCGGCGAGCTTGCCTGCCTGGCTGCCGACTGGCGGGTCCCCCGGACGGGCTAGAGTCTCCTCCGCGAGACGGTCGGCCCCGACGGGGGAGCCAGGGTCGGCGGTGTCGCGAAAGGTGCCGGACCGGGGCCGCGAGGTCCCGGTCCTGTGTTTCTACGCCTCCGCGCTCAGGCCGGGAGGCGTCCCCAGAGCAGGCGCGCGATGGCGAGCACGCCGACCGCGAAGGCGATCGACCACGCCGCGGCGGACACCGCCGGCGCCGAGAAGTCGGTCCCGGCGAGCACGGCGTGCGCGAAGGTCGCCGCGAAGGCGACGTACGAGAGCTGGTGGACCCGCAGCCACAGCCGCGGCGACATCGAGCGTCGCAGCCAGCCCGTCACCGCGACGAGCACGAAGAGGTCGAGCGCCACCGTCCCGAGGCCGATCGCCGCTCTGCCGTAGGCGACGTTGAAGGGCACGACGAGGTCGGCCAGCGCGATCCGCGCCGTGCGGTCGACGAGGAGCGTGAGCAGGTGGATGCCGCCGAGCGGGATCCACAGGAGCTCTGTCGTCGTGTGGAGATCGCGCCACGCGCGCTCGCTCGCGACGCCCCGCAGGACGCTGGAGCGCACCGCGATGCCGGAGAGCGTCGCGATCGTGACGGTGACGAACGCGGCGATGCCGGCGGCGCGCGCGACGAGCCAGAAGAAGAGGTCGGCCTGATCGATCACGCCAGCGCCCACGCGAGCGCGCGGCCCTCGAGCGCCGCCTCGGCGCCCGCGGAGCCGCGCAGGATCGCCGACTTGGCGAGGATCTCGGCGTCGAACGCGGTCGCCGCGACCACGGACACCTCGTGGAGGTCGGTCGTGGACGGCGCTCCCGTGCGCGGGTCGATGAGGTGGTGGAGGCCCTCGCCCCACGCGCGCCGCCAGGTACCGCTCGTCGCCGCGCCGCGGTCCTCGAGCAGCACGGTGGTCCCGCCGAAGCCGACGGGCCAGCCCGAGCCATCGGGACCCGCCCCGGCGGCGCGGAGATCGCCGCCGCAGCTGACGAGCGCGTTCACGCCGAGGCGCTCGACGGCGCGGTCCGCGATCCAGCCCTTCGCCACGCCGCCGAGGTCGACCGCGCATCCTCGCTCGAGGCGCGCCGCCGCCCCGCGCAGCGAGAGGACCCGGTCGAGCGGCGCGACCGGTCCCGGCGCGGGCGCGCGCCGGTCGCGCTCGATCTCGGCGAACGTGCGGTCGTAGCCCGCGGCGACCAGCGCCGGCAGGATCGCGACGTTCACCAGGCCGCCGCTGCGCTCGTACGCGTCGAGGCTCGCACGCAGGAGCGCGCCGAGCTCCGGCGAAACGTCGATCCACTCGCCCGCGCGCTCGTTGAAGCGCGCGAGCTCGCTCCCGCGGTCGAAGCGCGTGAGGCGCCGGTGAAGGCCGTCGATCCACGCCGCCGTGTGGTCGAGGGGCTCGCCGGGGGCGACCGCGTACAGCTCGCACTCGCCGCCGAGCGCGCGGATCCGCAGGGACGAGACCGTGGACATGCGGCTACGACACGCGGGTGCTCGTGACCGCGGGCAGGGAGGTCGTGTGCACGCTCGGGGCGATGCGGAGCCGCGCCGTCGCTGCCGGGAGCGGCGTCGGCGAGGGCGTCGGCCGCGCGACAGGGGGGTGGAGCGGCGCGGCGGCGTCCTTCACGTGGCCCGACACGTAGCCGGCGGATGCGAGGAGCGACACGACCGTCGCCGCCGTCGCGCCGATCCGCAGGAGCACGGCGCGCGTCACGCGGCCGCCTGCCGGAAGACGGAGACGCGGTCGAACGTCTCGTCGAGGACCTCGCGCGGATCGACGGCGAGGTGGGAACCGAGGATCTCCTGGTACACGCTCCGGAAGTCGACGGCGTACGGCGGGTTGCCCTGACGGTCCAGCGCGTCGAGCCGCGGCGCCTCCCCGTAGACGCCGCCCTTCACGGGGTCGCCGATGAGCAGCACCGGCGCGGCCGTGCCGTGATCGGTGCCCGCGCTCGCGTTCTCCTTCGGGCGGCGGCCGAACTCGGACCACGTCGCGATCGCGACGCGGTCGGCCATCCCGTACGCGGTCAGATCGGCGTGGAACGCGCTGACGGCGGCGTCGAGGTAGGCGAGGAGGCTGTCCTGGCGGTCGCGCTGCGTGTAGTGGGTGTCGAAGCCGCCGAGCGTGACGTGGAGGATCTTCGCGCCGGTGCCCGTGACGATGAGCTCGGCCGCGAGCTGCAGCGCGGCCGCGAGCTGGTTCTTCGAGGAGTACACGAGCCGGACGTTGTCGTCGTACTTCGCCCTCGGAACGTATGCCGCGGCCGAGGTGCGAAGCCGCGCGACGGTGTCGCGGGCCGTCGCCACCGCGGTGTCGAAGAGCGCTCCGTAGATACCAGGCGTCCCCGTGTAGAGCGCGCCGACGGTCTTCTCGGTCCGGTCGCCGCCCGTGAACGTGAAGGAGCGCTGGTCGTCGATGACGGTGAGGGTCGCCTGGAGGTCGCGCAGCGCGCCGGGGACCTCCGTGGTCCCGCATGCGCATCCCACGAGCGGATGACCGGAGGAGTCGTAGTTCTTCGCGATCGTCTTGCCCAGCCATCCGTCGACCTGCCGTCGCCTCGGATCGCCGGTCTCCCAGACGCGGATCGAGTCGAAGTGCGACTGGCTCGGGTCGGGGTAGCCGACGCCCTGGACGATCGCGACCTTGCCCTGGTCGTACAGCGACTTGATCCCCCCGAGGCGCTCGTTCAGCGCGACGCCGTGGCCGATCCGGAGCGCCGTGTCCGCCGCCTTCGACAGCGCCGGCCGCAGGTCGCGGTAGCGCCCGTCCTCGACCGGGATGACGGTGTTCAGGCCGTCGTTCCCGCCGGCGAGCTGGATCATGACGAGCACCCGGTCGTTCGAGACGCCGTCCCGCTTCGCCGCGTACACGGCCCGCGCGAACACGTCGGGCACCGCCGCGTAGCCCGCGGCGAGGCCGCGCGCGCCCGCACCGAAGGCGAGGCCGGCGCGAACGAAGTCCCGGCGCGAGATCCTGTTGATGCCGACCTCACGCACTTCCCATCACCTACTTCAGCTGGAATTCCGGGCTCGAGAGCACGACCGTCCAGCGGTCCCGGTCGGCCACCGCGGCGCTGAGGAGGGTCGCCGTCTGCGTGCTGAGCGTCCCGTCGAGGAACCGCGTGTGCGCGTCCGCGCCGGCGGGGAGGCGCGGGGCCGCGCCGATCGCGGCGACGGCGAAGTCGATGCGCGCGAGCATCGTGTTCGACGAGATCCACCCGGCGTTCGCCGGCCAGCCGCCCACGCTCGGCGGGTCGAACAGCGTCTGGCCCATGCCGGGGATCTTCTGCACGGCGAGCGTCGCCAGGCTCGGCGCCTCGAGGGCCTTGGCGGTCGCGACCGCGTACTCGAAGGGCGTGCGCACCAGGGATCGGTACTGCGAGGTGAACTCGGGGGAGCGGAAGACGTCGGCCATGAGCGTCCGCATGTCGTACCTGCTCGCCCGGAACCGGTCCGCGAGACGCCGGACCGTGCCGTCGTCCGCGGTCGGGCCGACGAACTCGTCGAGGACTCGGCGGACCATGAAGGGCGCGGCGGCGTCCTGCTCGAGGATGCGGTCGAGGACCGCGCGGGTGTCCCACGCCCGCGTGACGCCGAGGAACGCGATCGCCGGGCCGGCGTAGGCGCGGGCCCGTTCGAAGACGCCCGTCTTGACCCCGTCCGGCTGCGCGCGCTGCGCCGGCAGGGGGCGCCCCTGCATCATCGCGCGCCGCTCGACGGACGCGATCATGGCGGCGGTGCGCGGCTCGCGCCAGCCGGCGAGCGCCCGCGCGCCGGCCTTCACGTCGTCCTCCGCGTACGCGCCGGTCCCGAGCGTGAAGAGCTCCAAGAGCTCGCGCGAGAAGTTCTCGTTGGGGTCCTTCCCGTTCGACTGGCCGAGGTCGAGGTAGCGCAGCATCGCCGGATCGATCGTCATCTCGTAGAGGATCGAGCGGAGATCGCGCAGGAAGAAGCGGCGCCAGGTGCGGTCCTGCCAGTACACGAAGGGGTCCTGCAGGCCGACCTTGCGGAAGTCGCTCGTGTAGAGCCCGTGCCAGAAGGCCGTCATGCGCTCCGCGAACGGCGTCGGCGTCCGGATCGCCCAGTCCAGCGACCAGCGCTGGAGGTCGGCGATCCGCAGCGGCGCGTCGGGAGAGGCCTCGTCGGCCCCCGCGACGTCGGGCGGCTCCGCGGGCCCCGTCTCGAGAAGGCGGTCGAGCGTGCGCGCATAGCCGTCCGACGCGGCGGCGTCGAGCTCGGCCGCGGTGGCGCCGAGGCTGGTGCGCCGCAGGAGGTGCGCGACCCTCGCGGGCTCGTTCTCGAGCGGTGAGTTCCAGTCGAGGGCGGTGCCGGCGCCGGCCGGGGCCGCGCTGGCGACGAGCGGGGTGGAGGACGCGGGGGCGACGCGCGCCAGTCCGAGGAGCCGGTCGGCGGCGACGGCAACGCCTCCGGCGGCGGCGGCGCCGAGCACGACGCGTCGGGTGACCGGCGCGGTCTTCACCTCTGTTCCTCGCTCGAAGATACGCACG
>CAZSRI010000077.1:0-3852 GCA_964609145.1 uncultured Chloroflexota bacterium | reverse complement strand
GCGTCGGGTGACCGGCGCGGTCTTCACCTCTGTTCCTCGCTCGAAGATACGCACGTCCGGCCGCCTGGCAATGCCTTTCGGCCCCGTTCCTACCCGATCCTTAGGGGTGGTGGTCGATCCTCCTGCCCCAGTACGATCCTCAGATCCTTGGGGGGTATTGACTGGCGGCCCGGGGGTGCAACACTCCTCGGTTCCGGCCCTATCTCCGCCTGGTGCTAGCATGGAGGCCTCTTGAGCTCCCCGCGTCCGTCGTTCCGCCTGCCCGCCGCGTCCCCGGAACTCAGAAGCCGATAGCCACGCCTGGGAGGGCTTCATGACCTCGACCCTCGACCGCGTCCCCACGTCCCACACGCGCGAGCGGACGAATTTCGCCGCGCTGCCGGAAGTCTTGCCGCTGCCGAACCTCATCCAGACCCAGATCGACTCGTTCAAGTGGTTCTGCGACGAGGGGCTGCACGAGCTGTTCGAGGAGATCTCGCCGATCCAGGACTTCACCGGGAAGAACCTGGACCTGCGCTTCCTCACCTATGAGTTCCGCGACGCGAAGTACTCGGAGGAGGAGTGCCGCACGCGCGACCTCACCTACAGCCGCCCGCTGTGGGCTCGCGTCGAGCTCCAGAACAAGGAGACGGGCGAGGTCAACGAGCAGGACGTCTTCCTGGGGGACTTCCCCTGGATGACCGACAAGGGGACGTTCGTCATCAACGGCGCCGAGCGCGTGGTCGTGAGCCAGCTCGTGCGGTCGCCGGGCGTCTACTTCACCGCGGTCGACGACCCCACGACCGGCCGCCGGCTCTTCTACGCGAAGCTCATCCCGAACCGCGGCGCGTGGCTCGAGTTCGAGACCTCCAACAAGGACCTGGTCTCGGTGAAGGTCGACCGCAAGCGCAAGCTTCCGGCGACGACGCTCCTCCGCGCCGTCGGCGTCGGCCTCTCCGACGAGGAGATGAAGGCGCTCTTCGCCTCGGTCGATACCGACCCCGAGCACCAGTACATCGCGTCGACGCTCGAGCGCGAGACGACGGGGCACACGCAGAACGACTCGCTCGTCGAGGTCTACAAGCGCCTGCGCCCGGGCGACCCGCCGACGATCGACAACGCGCGCAACCTCGTGAACTCGCTGTTCTTCAACTTCCGCCGGTACGACCTCGCGAAGGTCGGCCGGTACAAGCTCGACCGCAAGCTCGGGCTCGACCTGCCGATGACGCAGCGCACGATCACCAACGACGACATCGTCCGCATCGTCGCGCGGATCGTCGAGCTGAACAACGGCAAGGGCGCGGCCGACGACATCGACCACCTCGGCAACCGCCGCGTGCGCGCCGTCGGCGAGCTCATCCAGGGCCAGTTCCGGGTCGGCCTCCTGCGCATGGAGCGCGTCGTGCGCGAGCGCATGTCGATCGTCGAGCCGGAGAAGGCGACGCCGAAGGAGCTCATCAACATCCGGCCGGTCGTCGCCGCGATCAAGGAGTTCTTCGGCGGGAGCCAGCTCTCGCAGTTCATGCAGCAGACGAACCCGCTCGACGAGCTCACCCACAAGCGCCGCCTGTCGGCGCTCGGCCCGGGCGGCCTGTCGCGCGAGCGCGCGGGCTTCGACGTCCGCGACGTGCACTACAGCCACTACGGCCGCATTTGCCCGATCGAGACGCCCGAGGGACCGAACATCGGCCTCATCGGATCGCTCGCGACGTACGCGCGCGTGAACGCCTACGGCTTCGTCGAGTCGCCGTACCGCCGCATCGTGAAGGACGGCGGCCGCGCTCGCGTGAGCGACGAGATCGTGTACCTCACCGCCGACGAGCAGGAGCTCGCGACGGTCGTCCAGGCGAACGCGCGCCTCGACCACGGCGGGTACTTCGTGGACGAACGGGTCCAGGTGCACCGGGGGTCGCACTACGGGGAGGAGTCGCCGGCGAACGCGGACTATATGGACGTCTCGCCCGCGCAGATCGTCTCCGTGTCGGCCGCGCTCATCCCGTTCCTCGAGCACGACGACGCCAACCGCGCCCTCATGGGCGCGAACATGCAGCGCCAGGCGGTCCCGCTCATCAAGCCCGAGTCGCCGATCGTCGGCACCGGGATCGAGCACCGCGCGGCGACCGACTCCGGCCAGGTGCTGGTCGCGCGACAGGGCGGCGTCGTCCGCTCGGTGTCGGCGGCCGAGATCTGGATCGAGCAGGACGACGGCGAGGCCGCGCGCTACCGCCTCGAGAAGTTCATCCGCACGAACCAGGGGACGTGCTTCAACCAGCGGCCCGTGGTGCGCGTCGGCGACACGGTCACGGCGGGCCAGGTCATCGCCGACTCGTACTCGACCGACGAGGGCGAGCTCGCGCTCGGCCAGAACATCCTCGTGGCGTTCATGCCCTGGGAGGGCGGCAACTACGAGGACGCGATCATCCTGAGCGAGCGGCTCGTCCAGGACGACCGCTTCACTTCGATCCACATCGAGAAGTACGAGGCCGAGGCGCGCGACACCAAGCTCGGTCCCGAGGAGATCACGCGCGACATCCCGAACGTCGGCGAGGAGGCGCTCGCCGACCTCGACGAGAACGGGATCGTGTACATCGGCGCCGAGGTGGGGCCGCAGGACATCCTCGTCGGCAAGATCACGCCGAAGGGCGAGACCGAGCTCACCGCCGAGGAGCGGCTGCTCCGCGCGATCTTCGGCGAGAAGGCGCGCGAGGTGAAGGACACGAGCCTGCGCCTCCCGTCGGGCGAGCACGGCAAGGTCGTCGACATCCGGATCTTCAGCCGCGAGAACAACGACGAGCTCCTGCCGGGCGTGAACAAGCTCATCCAGGTCTCGGTGGCGCAGAAGCGCAAGATCTCGGTCGGCGACAAGATGGCCGGCCGCCACGGCAACAAGGGCGTGATCGCGAAGATCATGCCGGTCGAGGACATGCCGTTCCTGCCGGACGGCACGCCCGTCGACATCGTGCTCAACCCGCTCGGCGTGCCGAGCCGCATGAACATCGGACAGATCCTCGAGACGCACCTCGGGTGGGCCGCGGAGGCGCTCGGGATGCGCGTCTCGTCGCCCGTCTTCGACGGCGCGAAGGAGGGCCGCATCAAGGAGACCCTGCGCCAGGCGGGCCTGCCGGAGGACGGCAAGGTCACCCTGCGCGACGGCCGCACGGGCCGCGCGTTCGAGCAGTCCGTGACCGTCGGCTACATCTACATGATGAAGCTGCACCACCTCGTCGACGACAAGATCCACGCGCGGTCGACGGGTCCGTACTCGCTCATCACGCAGCAGCCGCTGGGCGGCAAGGCACAGTTCGGCGGCCAGCGGTTCGGCGAGATGGAGGTGTGGGCGCTCGAAGCCTACGGCGCGGCGTACATCCTCCAGGAGCTGCTCACGGTGAAGTCCGACGACGTCCTCGGACGCGTGCAGACGTACGAGGCGATCGTGAAGGGTGAGGACATCCAGCCGCCGGGGGTCCCGGAGTCGTTCAAGGTGCTCATCAAGGAGCTCCAGTCGCTCGGCCTCAGCGTCGAGGTGCTGAACGACCACGAGCAGGAGATCCGGTTCATCGAGGCCGACCAGTACCAGGCGCCGGACCTCGGCATCAACATCTCGGGTCTCGAGTCAGGGAGCTAGAGAAATGCTGGAAGTCAACGAGTTCAACGCGATCCGCATCGCGCTCGCGAGCCCGGAGCAGATCCGGACGTGGTCGAGCGGCGAAGTGACGAAGCCCGAGACGATCAACTACCGCACGCTGCGGCCGGAGAAGGACGGGCTCTTCGACGAGCGCATCTTCGGACCGACCCGCGACTGGGAGTGCTACTGCGGGAAGTACAAGCGGATCCGCTACAAGGGGATCATCTGCGACAAGTGCGGCGTCGAGG
>CAZSRI010000076.1:0-12285 GCA_964609145.1 uncultured Chloroflexota bacterium | reverse complement strand
GTTTCCGAACAAGATCCCGATCTTCTCGCGGAGCTGATTGATGAAGATCACCGTCGTCTTCGTCTTCGAGACGGTGCCGGTGAGCTTGCGGAGCGCCTGGCTCATGAGGCGCGCCTGGAGGCCGACGTGCGCGTCCCCCATCTCGCCTTCGATCTCCGCCCTCGGCACGAGGGCCGCGACCGAGTCGACGACGATGACGTCGACCGCCCCGGAGCGCACGAGCGTGTCGGCGATCTCGAGCGCCTGCTCGCCGTTGTCCGGCTGCGACACGAGGAGCTCGTCCGTGTTCACGCCGCAGGTGCGCGCCCAGGCCGCGTCGAGCGCGTGCTCGGCGTCGATGAACGCCGCGGTGCCGCCCGTGGCCTGCACCTGCGCGGCGGCGTGGAGCGCGAGCGTCGTCTTGCCCGAGGCCTCCGGGCCATAGATCTCGACGACCCGTCCCCGCGGGTAGCCGCCCACGCCGAGCGCGAGGTCGAGCGGGAGCGACCCGCTCGGGATGACGTCGATCCGCTCGCCGGCCGTGGCCCCGAGCTTCATGATCGAGCCCTTCCCGAACTGCTTCTCGATCTGCAGGATCGCCTGGTCGATCGCCTTCGAACGCTCGGTCACGGCCATTCCGTCACTTCCTCATTTCGGCATGGGTCGGGATGCTCGTCGGCGCGGCCTTGCTCGAGGAAGCGTCGAGCCGGCGGCGCCGGGCGGATCAGAGGTCGCGCTCTTTCCGCTTCGGCTTCACGACCTCGAAGGTCATCGACTCCATCGGAGCCATCGAGGGCTGCCTCTTCAGCTCCTTCTCGAGCTGCTCCTTGGACTTCTTCTTCGCCTTCTTGTCCTTGATGCTGCCGCGGCCTGTGGGCACGGATCCACCTTCCTCTCGCCGACTGACGAACGATAGCCGCCACATATGATGCCGTCGATGCCGCCGCGCGCACGCGTCACGACGCGCACGGGTGACCGCGGCAAGACCTCGCTCTTCGGCAGAGGTCGCGTCAGCAAGACCGATCCGCGCATCGTGGCGCTCGGCGACCTCGACGAGGCGCAGGCGGCGCTCGGCGTCGCGCGTGCGACCGTCCGTGGGCGCGACCGCGCCCTCGTCCTCGACCTCCAGCGCGGCCTCTACCGCGTCATGGCGGAGGTCGCTACGCCCGACACGGCCCGCCTGAAGGAGCGCACAGGCGCGGACGACGTCACGGCGCTCGACGCGCTCGCGGAGCAGCTCAAGACACGCGCCGACGTCGAAGGGCGGTTCGTCGTACCCGGCGAGGACCCCGCCTCTGCTGCGCTCGACCTCGCGCGCACGATCGTGCGGCGCGCGGAGCGCTCCGTGGTCGCCCTCGCGGACGCGCGCGCGCTCGACGGGCGGCACGTCCTGCCGTGGCTGAACCGTCTCTCGGACGTCGTGTTCCTACTGGCTCGGGCGACGGAACGACGGAGAACGGACGCGCGCCGGCGTTAGCCGTTCAGCGCGACGGCGGGTAAGGTCGAGGGAGCGACCGAGCGCAGGGGGCGCGACCCGAGGCAACGTCGCCCGCCCGAGCGGTGAACTCCTATCGCAGCCAGGGTGGCGGCTCCCAGCGGTCCGGGAGCACGGTCACCTTCACCGGCGTCTCGGCCGCCTGCTCGGCCACCGAATGGATCTGGTCGATGAGCATCGGGCCGTACGGGCAGAAGGGGGTCGTGAGCACCATGCGGATCTCGGCCTCCTCGGGGTCGTCGAGGACCACTTCTCGGATGAGGTCGAGGTCGATCACGGAGAGGCCGATCTCCGGGTCGAGGACAGACTGCAGTGCGTTGAGGATCTTCTCCTGCTTCTCGGCCTCGGCCTTCATCCTGTCCGCGGGGCTCGTCTGGGGCTGCGCGCCCGCCTGCTCTTCCGCCATGACCGTCTCCTTCCGCCGCTAGCGCCGCCCGAGCCAGCCCACGATGGCGAGCACGGCGGTCAGCACGATGCTGAGGAGGATCGACGTCGCGATCGGGACGTACACGACGAAGCGGTCGCCCCCGAACCGCAGGTCGCCGGGGAGGCGGCCGAGGTACGGGATGCGGCCGGCGAACGTCAGCGTGAGCCCGAGCGCGACGATGAGCAGGCCGACCAGGACGAGGGCCCGGCCGGCCTGTGAGATCTCCACATCTTCAATTGTCGCGCCTCGGGGAACGCGGCTAGCGGGCCTCGGCGGTACGGGCCTCGGGCGAGCGGGCCTCGGAGGCGCTGGAGCGCATCGGGACGACCTTCTCGGCCTCGAGGTCCTCCATCTTCGAGCGGCCCTCGAAGACGACGCCCCGCTCGATCATGAGGGACGGCGTCGTGACGTCGCCCTTCACGCGCGCCGGCTTGTGGAGCTCGACCGCCTGTGTCGCGCGGATGTTCCCGGTGATCTCGCCGTGCACGACGATCGTGCCGCACGAGATCTCGGCGGTCACCTTCGCGCTCTCGCCGACGATGAACATGTCGCTCGTCGTGATCTCGCCGCTGAAGGTGCCATCGATGCGGACGGTGCCCTCGAACGCGAGCTTCCCGTCGAACTCGGACCCCTTGCCGAGCAGGGCGTTCAGCTCGCCCGTGACAGCCGGTGCCGCCGTGCTCCGCTCCCCGTATCGCTCCATGTCGCGTCCTTCCCTTTCCCTGACGGGGGCGCTCGTCACCGCGTCTTCCGTGCGCGCGTCGCCCTCATCCGCACCCTTCGCCTGGTCCCCGCCGAAGGCTCGCTTCAGCACTGCCCTTCCCTGCCTTCCTGGAGGCGACGCATCTTAGCCGCCCTCTCCTTGCCCCCACAACGTGCCGGTGGTCGGTGGCGTGACGCCGAGATGCCTGTATGCGCGCTCGGTCGCCACCCGCCCGCGGGGCGTGCGCTGCAGGTAGCCCTGCTGGAGGAGGTACGGCTCATACACGTCCTCGATCGTCTCGGCGTCCTCGCTCACCGCGGCGCCGAGCGTCTCGAGCCCCACCGGCCCGCCGTTGAACTTCTCGACGATGGCCGAGAGGAGCCGGCGGTCGTTCGCGTCGAGCCCGGCCTCGTCCACCTCGAGCGTGCCCAGCGCCTCGCGCGCGACGCGCAGCGAGATGCGCCCGTCGTGCAGGACCTGCGCGTGGTCGCGCACCCGCTTCAGCCATCGGTTCGCGATGCGGGGCGTGCCGCGCGACCGGACGGAGATCTCGTGCGCCGCGTCCGGGTCGACCTCGATCGCGAGGATGCGCGCCGACCGCGCGATGACCTGCTCGAGGTCCTCCGGCTCGAAGAGGTCGAGGCGGTACTGCGCGCCGAAGCGGTCGCGCAGCGGGGAGCTGAGCCGTCCGATGCGCGTGGTCGCGCCGACGAGCGTGAAGCGCGGGAGCGGGAGCCGCAGCGTGCGCGCGCCCGGCCCCTTCCCGAGGACGATGTCGAGGTGGTAGTCCTCCATCGCGGGATAGAGGACCTCCTCGACGATGCGCGGCAGGCGGTGGATCTCGTCGATGAAGAGGACCGTTCCCCGATCGAGGTTCGTGAGGATCGCGGCGAGGTCGCCGGCGCGCTCGATCGCCGGGCCGCTCGTCACGCGGATCGGCACGCCGAGCTCGGCCGCGATGACGTGCGCGAGCGACGTCTTCCCCACCCCGGGCGGCCCGTACAGCGCGACGTGCTCGAGCGTCTCGGACCGCCGCCTCGCCGCCTCGATGAGGATGCGGAGCTGCTCCTTGACCTTGCGCTGGTCGATGTATTCGTCGTCGGTCAGGCGCCGCGGCCGGAGCGTCTGCTCGAGCGAGCGATCGTCCTCGCGCGCCTGCGGGGTGACCGCGCGTGCTTCCGACCCTCCCGGGGGGACCCCGGTCACGTGAACCTCGCGCGCTCGCGCGCGACGTCGGCCGCGATGCGCTCGGCGGCGCCGGCGATGGCGACGTTCTCGAGGTCGCTCGCGTCGCGGCGCTTCAGCTCGACCGTGCCCGCCCGGAGGCCCCGCGCGCTCACGGTCACGCGGAACGGGATGCCAAGGAGATCCGCATCCGCGAACTTCACCCCGGCCGACTCCTCTCGGTCGTCGTACATCGTCTCGGTCCCGCGCTCCTCGAGATCGGCGACGAGCCGCTCCGCGGCCTCGCGCACGGCCGCGTCGTTCACCTGCAGCGCGAGGACGTGGACCTCGTACGGGGCGACACTGATCGGCCACACGATCCCGCGCTCGTCGTTGCTCACCTCGACGATCGCCTGGAGGTTGCGGCCGATCCCGATCCCGTACGAGCCCATGACGAACGGCCTCCGCGTGCCGTCCTCGGCGAGGTAGGTCGCGTTCATCTTCTCGGAGTAGTAGGTGCCGAGCTTGAAGATGTTGCCGACCTCGATGCCCCGCCTCGCCCGCAGCACCCCGCCGTCCCTCGGGCAGAGGTCGCCGTCCTTGACGTCGTGCACGTCGACGCGCTCGCCGTCGAGATCGCGGCCGATCAGCACGTTGCGCAGGTGCGTGTCCGCCCGGTTCGCGCCGGCGACGTACCCGCGGGGCTCGACGGACGCATCCACGAGAATGCGCGCCCGCAGTCCCACCGGCCCGAGGTAGCCCGCCACGCCGCCGGCCGCGGCGAAGTCGGCGTCGCCGGCGAAGGGCATCTTCGTCGCCGGGCCGAGGCCCAGGTGGCGGCGCAGCTTCGGCTCGTTCACCTCCCGGTCGCCCGGCAGCACGACGGCGACGACGCCGGCCTCCGAGCGCAGGAGGACGGTCTTCAGCAGGTCGCCCGCGGGCACCGCCAGGCGCCGTTCGAGCTCCTCGATCGTCGTGGTGCTCGGCGTGTCGATCGGCTCGATCGCCGGGACGGCGGCTGTCGCGGCCTGGGCGATCCTGGGCTCGGCGAGCTCGCGATCCGCTTCGAGGTCCGGGATCCGCCTGACGGCGAGCTCCCGATTCGCTACGTAGTCACCGTTGTCGCACACGAGGACCATATCCTCGCCCGCGTCGGTGAGGACCTGGAACTCGTGCGCCAGCTCCCCGCCGATCGCTCCCGTATCGGACTCGACGGACACGGCGGGGATCCCGAAGCGCCGGTAGATCCGCGTGTAGGCCTCGTGGTGCAGCCGATAGCTCTCGTCCAGGCCGGCCTTGTCGACGTCGAACGAGTACGAGTCCTTCATCACGAACTCGCGGACGCGCAGCAGGCCGCCGCGCGCGCGCGTCTCGTCGCGGCCCTTCGACTGGAAGTGGTAGACGCGGATCGGCAGCTGCCGGTACGAGAGCACCTCGCTGCGCGCGTGGTGGGTGACGATCTGCTCGTGCGTGTAGCTCATGACGTAGTCGTGCCCGCCGTGGTCACGGAACCGGAAGAGGATCGGCTCCATCGAGTCCCACTGGCCCGTCTCCTTCCAGTACTCCGCGGGCACGAACGCGGGCATCTCCATCTCCTGGCAGCCGATGCGGTCCATCTCCTCGCGGATGATCCGCTCCAGCTTCTTCGCGACGCGGAAGCCGAGCGGGAGGAGGCTGTAGATGCCGGCGGCGAGCGGTCGCGCGAGCGCCGCGCGAAGGAGCAGCTGGTGGCCTCGCGTCTGCGCTTCCGCCGGAGCCTCTCGAAGGGTGCGGCCGAACAGGTGTGACTGTCTCATCTCGAAACTCCCGAGGATCATATGTGGCCGCGCGTGGATGCCGGCGCGCAGGCGCCGGCTAGCGCGGGGATCGGTGCAGTGGACCTCGGGACGCGGTCATCGCGGGAAGTCTACCCGCGAGCGAGGAGGGGACCGGCGCGCGGCGACGGGTGACGGCGAGCGGTGCGTGTACGGGCGAAGCGACTAGAGGGCGCGCGCGAGGGTCTGCCAGACCTTCTGCTGGACCTCGGGCTGCGTGCGCACGCCCGGCTCGGCGCGGCGCGCGACGACGTCGTTCTGCTGCATGTAGAGGAACGACAGCTGCTGGACCATCTCGAGCGCCTCGCCGCGCGCCTCGAGGTCCTTCCAGCGGAGGATCTCGACACGCCCGCGCGTGAGGCGCTGGTGGATGCGGTCGAGGCGCACGTACTCCTCGCTCTCGGGCCAGCGCTGCGCGCCGACGTCGATGCCCATGAGGAACGCCACGTCGACGAGGTCGGCGCCGCGGAAGTCGTTCGCCCGGAACTCGTTCGTCGTCCGGTGCGGCTCGATGTCGGCCGCCGTCGGGCCCCAAGGCCGCGCGTAGAAGCGCACGTGGCTGAGGCGGCCGGCGAACCGGCACTCGACGAACTCCGCGGCGACGGCGTTCCAGCCGGAAAGGTCGGCGCCCTCGAAGGCGCAGCGCTCGAAGCGCGACGCGCTCGGGTCGATGCCCCGGAGGTCGGCGCCCTCGAAGCGGCACTCGCGGAAGACGTTGCGCGGGCGTGACTTGAACAGCGGCTGCATGCGCCGGTCGAGCGGGACGGTGCGGAAGTCGCAGCGCGCGAACGTGCACGCGGTCGGCGCGAGGCGGTCGAACGTCGCCCGCGAGAAGTCGACGTCGGCCATCGTCGCGTGCTGCATGAGAACGAGGCCGGTCAGCCCCGTCGTCATCTCGGTGATGCTCACTACCTTCCTCTCGGCCGAGATCCTAACGCGCGCAGTGCGCATCCGGAACGGCCGGAGCCGCGTCAAAGCGGCGTCAACGGCGCCGTCGAACGCCCGACCGCCGCCTGAGCGCTGCCGACTTTGGGTGCGGGCGCCAGGGGGTCGAGCTGGGGCAGGCGACCCAGGGCGAGCCTCGCGATCGTCGCCTCGGCCAGCCGATGGCCGGCTCGTTCAGCCGCGCTGTCCGGCGGGGACCGACCTCCCGGGCGTGAGCTGCCCTTCGTGGCTGAGCTTCGGCGCCTCGTCCGAGTACGGGGGCAGGCCGTGCTCGGCGAGGATCTTGTCCACCTCGGCCATGAGCGCGTCGAGGAGCTCGGACTCGGGGTACGTGCCGACGACCTTCCCCTTCCGGAAGATCGCGCCCTTCCCGACCCCGCCGGCGATGCCGACGTCGGCGTCCTTCGCCTCGCCGGGGCCGTTCACCTCGCAGCCCATCACGGCGACCTTCATGGGGTACGGGAGCGCCTTCAGGCGCTCCTCGGCGACCTTCGCCAGCGGGATGAGGTCGATGTCCGCGCGCCCGCACGACGGGCACGCGACGAGGGTCAGCCCCTGGTCGCGCAGCCCCAGCGACTTGAGGATGTCGAAGCCGGCCTTGACCTCCATCACGGGATCCTCCGAGAGCGACACGCGGATGGTGTCGCCGATGCCCTCGTACAGGAGGACGCCCATGCCGGCGGTCGAGCGGATCGACCCCGCCAGGAGCGTGCCCGCCTCGGTGACGCCGAGGTGGAGCGGGTACGGAACGAGCTTCGCGAGGCGCCGGTACGCCGCGATCATCGTCGGGACGTCGAACGCCTTCACGCTCACGACGATGTCGTCGAAGTCGAGCTCGTGGAGGATCGCGGTCTCGCTCATCGCGAGGTCGACCATGCGCTGTGCCTCGTCCCGCGTCTCGCCCGGCCTGCGGTCGCCGATCGATCCGTGGTTCACGCCGATCCGTATCGGCGTGCCGCGCTCCTTCGCCGCGCGCACGACCTCGCGCACGCCGTCCTTGTTGTGGATGTTCCCGGGGTTGAGGCGGAGCTTGTGGACGCCGGCGGCGAGCGCCGCCATCGCCAGGCGCCAGTCGAAGTGGATGTCGGCGACGATCGGCAGGATGCTGCGGCGGACGATCTCCGCCAGCGCGTCGGCCGCGCGCTTGTCGGGCACGGCGACGCGCGCGATCTCGCAGCCCGCCTCCTGGAGACGCCCTATCTGGGCGATGGTCGCGTCGACGTCGTGCGTGAGCGTCGTGCACATCGACTGGACGCGGATCGGCGCGTCGCCGCCGATGGACGTCCCGCCGACCCACACCTTCTTGCTCGGGCGGCGCGGCCGCGGCCCGGGCCGCTCGGACGGGGGCCTGAGGTCGACGTTCAGGGGCGAGGCATTCACGCCCTTAGGTTACCGGGCAGCAGGCGCTAGCCTGTCTCACGCATGAACGTGTATCTGCTGCTCAAGTACGTGCACGTGCTGCTCGCGATCGTCGGCGTGGGGTTCAACGCGTCGTACGGTATCTGGCTCGGCCTGGCACGCAACGACCCCGCGCGGCTGCGGTTCGCCCTCGAGGGGACGCGCACGCTCGACCGGATCGCGAACGGCGCGTACGGCCTGCTCCTCGTCACCGGGGTCACGCTCGCCGCGATCGGGGGGATCCCCTACGAGCGCTTCTGGATCGCGGCGGGGATCGCGCTGTACCTCGTCGCGGTGCTCATCGGGATCGTCCTCTTCGCGCCGACAGCGCGACGGCAGCGCGACCTGCTCGAGCGCGTGGGACCAGACGACCCCGCCTACCGTGCCGCGGCCGCGCGATCGACCATGCTCGGAGTGATCACGGTGATCGACGTCCTCGCGATCGTCTTCCTCATGGTCACGAAGCCCGTCCTTTAGCCACGGTGAGCAGCCTCCGTTCGTATCGCTCCACCATCCGCTCGAGGCTGAAGCGGTCGCGGGCGCTGGCCCGGACGGCGGCGCGGTCGAGGCGGGCGGTGGCCCGGATGGCGTCCGCGAGGCCCTTGGGGCCGGTCCCGGGCTCCGCCAGGACCCCTCCGATCCCCTCAGCGACCACCTCGGGCAGCGCCCCGCGGCGGTATCCGGCGACGGGGCAGCCGGCGAGCTGGGCTTCCGCCGCCGTGAGGCCGAAGGGCTCGTCCCACCGGACGGCGGCGACGAGGACCATCGCGCGGGCCATGAGACGGCGCAGATCGTCCCGCTCAAGGGCGCCGCTGCGCTCCCCCTCCCGCAAGAGGGGGGCTACCTCCTCCTCGAAGTAGCGCCCGTCGTCGAGGTCGCCGACCACGAGCGGCCGGAGCCCTGCCGCGCGGATGGCCCGGACGGCGTCGGCCGTGCCCTTCTCCGGCGCGATCCGCCCGGCCACGAGGCCCACCGGCTCGACCGGCGGGTCACCCGTGTCGAGCTCGGGCACCCCGTTCGGGATGACGTCGACGTCCACGCCGGCATCCCGCCAGGCCCTACCCGCGGCCTCGGAGACCGCGACGGCGGCCGGACGGACGCGGCGCAGCGCCTCGACCACCGCGGGCACCGCGGGCGGCAGGTGCAGCGTGTGGAGGACCGGCAGGCCACCGCCCATGTAGGTCGGCTCGGCGTCGAACGCGTGCTGGGAGGTCGCGTCGGCGCCCTCGTCGCGGATCCGCTGGAAGACGGCCGCGAACGCGCGCCGGCTCGCCTCCGTCTGCGGCCGCCACCCCGCGGCGTCGCGCGGAGGGACCGGTCCCGGATCGACCGTGCGCACGCGGATCCCATCGACCTCCGATCCGTCGCGCGCGTGGATGGTGACGTCGTGCCCGCGCGCCGCGAGCCCGCGCGCGAGGTCGACGGCGATCGCGTGCGCGCCGTACGCCTGCGCGGAGCGGATCGGCGTGACGAGCGGCGCGACGACCGCAAGGCGCAGTGTTCGCCTCTAGGACGCTTCCGCTGGACGCCAGAGGGCGAGGCCCGGCACGTGGGAGAAAGCTCTTGCGTCCAGGGTCGCCAGCGGCCAACCGAGCGCGACGGCGGTGGCCGCGACTTGAAGGTCGTGCGCTCCGAGCGGCCGCCCGCGACCCTCGAGGTCCGCCCAGAGGCCAGCGTGGACACGCGCCACGCGCTCATCGAAGGGCACAACGTCCACCGAGCCGAGGATCGCCTCAACGCGTGCCTGCCGCAGATGGCGATGCGCGGGGTCCGCCCTCAGAACGCCGTGGAGCAGCTCCGAAACGGTGATGGCCGCGACCGCGGCGGGTTCCTCCAGCGGAAGGTCGACGGTCCGCCGCTCGAGGTCGATCAGGTACGACGTGTCGAAGACGACGCCCATGGATCCCGTGGCTTCCCCTGCGATCGACGGATGGCACGCACGTCGGTGCCGAACCTCTCGTCCGCCCGCGGGGCGTTCCGGAGCGCGGCGATCAGATCCCCGATGGTCGGTCCGCCCTGACCCGTATTCCTTGCCGGGACGATCGCTGCGACCTCTCTCCCGCGCCGGTGAACAACGTATGTCTCTCGGCGCCGCTCCACGCGGTCCAGGAGATCGGCGAATCCGCGGGAGGCGTCGGTCGCGCTGATCCGCTTCACATCCTTCATCTCATCAGAATATCTGATCCCAGCGCATCCCGGTCACCGCGGGCGCCGCCCGCGCGCGCAGACGAGGCGCTGGGGCGAACGCCGAAGGGACGGGGTCGAGCGTCGCCACGCGCCCCGGTGGCCCCTGCCCCCGGAGCCCGAGGGAAGGCTTTGCCCGACCGAGGGTCGGACTCAGTCGCCGAAGGCTCTCCGTATGTCGGAGATGCTCACGGCGACGAGCAGCGCGAGGAGGAGCACGAAGCCGACGGCGTGGATCGCCGCCTCGACCTGCGGCGAGAGCCGCCGGCGGAAGATCCCGCCGATGAGCACGAACAGGAGACGCCCGCCGTCGAGCGCGGGGAACGGGACGATGTTCAGCACCGCGAGGTTGATCGAGAGGACGCCGATGAGCCTCAGGATCGCCGCGACGCCGAAGCGGCTCACCTCGTTCGTGACGCGGAGGATCTCGATCGGCCCGCCGATCTGCGGCGGGCCCTCGGGCGACGCCTGCGGCCCGGCGACCAGCTGCGCCGGCAGCGCGGCGATCTGCCGGATGATGTCGCCGGTCAGCGAGAACGCGTTCCCGACCGCTTGAGGCAGGCCGCCCGTCGAGGGTGCGGTGACGTCCGCGAGCACGATGCCGAGCGGGCCCTCGCCCTCGGGCGGCTCGACCCGCGGGACGGCGCGGGTCGGGCCGAGCTCGACGCCGCCGCGCACGAGGGTGAGGACGATCTCCTTGCCGCGGTGGTCGTACGTATACGCGACGACGTCGGCCGAGCGGTGCATCGGACGGCCGTCGACGGCGCGGACGACGTCCCCGGCGAGCACGCCCGCGGCCTGCGCGGGCGAGCCGGGGCGCACGTCCGAGACCTTCACCTCGCCCGTGGGCGCCTGCGAGCCGAGGGCGAACGCGGCGGTCAGGACGACGATCGCGAGGACCATGTTCATCACGACGCCGGCGACGAGGACGATGGCCTGCGACCACCACGGCTTCGACGTGAACGACCCCGGCTCGCCCTCGCCGGCCTGGCGGATCGCGAAGTCGTCCTGCCCGAGGATGCGCACGAAGCCGCCGAAGGGGATCGCGTTCACCGTGTAGTCGATCCCGCCCTTGCGCACGCCGAAGACCCGCGGCGGGAAGCCGAACGCGAACTCGAGCACCTTCATCCCGAGGAGGCGCGCGCTCAGGTAGTGCCCGAACTCGTGCACCGCGATGATCGCGGTGAACGTGATGAGGAAGAGGATCAGCGTGCGGGCGTCGCTGAAGATCTCCATCTCGCTCAGGCGGCGACCGGCGCGCCCGCGAGCGCGAGCCGGACGGCGCGGTCGATCGTATGGATCTCCGCGAGCGACGGCGGCGCGGCGGTCGCGCCGCGCGTGAGGCCGGCGCCGCGCCGCAAGACCGCGGGGATCTCCCCGAACGACAGCGCGCCGGCGAGGAAGCGCTCCACGGCGATCTCGTCCGCGGCGGAGATCCCGACGAGCGCACGCACGTCGCCCGCTCGCGCCGCGCGCAGCACGACCTCGAAGCAGGGGTAGCGCACGGGGTCAGGAGCGCCGCGGAACGTGAGATCGCGCGCGTGCAAGAGGTCGAGCGCCGGCGCCGGCGACGGGGCCCGCTCCCACAGGAGCGCGTACTGGATCGGAAGGCGCATGTCGGGCTCGGCGAGCTGCGCGACGACGCTCCTGTCGACGAGCTCGACGAGCGCGTGCACGACGCTCTCGGGGTGCACGACCACGTCGATGCGCTCGTAGGGGATCCCGTAGAGCCAGTGCGCCTCGATCACCTCGTATGCCTTGTTCACGAGCGTCGCCGAGTCGATCGTCACCTTGGGCCCCATGCGCCACGTCGGGTGGCGGAGTGCGCGCTCCGGCGTCACGCGTCCGATCTCGTCGATCGGCGCGTCGCGGAACGGCCCGCCCGACGCGGTGAGCGTGACGCGCGCGACGTCCTCGGGCCGCGTGCCGGTCAAGCACTGCCAGAGCGCGCAGTGCTCGCTGTCGACGGGGCGCAGCCGCTCCCCCGCTCCGCCGGCGAGCTCGAGGACGAGCTGACCGCCGCCGACGAGGGACTCCTTGTTCGCGAGCGCGACCCGCACTGTCTCCTCTACACATCTGACGATGCCGACGACCGACACTGTGTAGCTCTCAGCGGTAGCCGACTCCTTAACAAAAACACAAACAACGCAAAACACGAACGCGCAGAGAACCGAGA
>CAZSRI010000075.1:0-12346 GCA_964609145.1 uncultured Chloroflexota bacterium | reverse complement strand
GCGACGGGTCGTCGAGGACGCGCTCGTGCAGTCCGCTCCACACCTCGATCCCGCGGCGGAGCGCGTCCGCGACGAAGGGCCGGAGCCCGTCGGGGATCCGCCCGCCCGGCCCGGCCGTGCCGATGAGGATCGTGTTCGCGCCGCGGTCGACCGCCTCGGCGACGCTCGCGACGACGGGGACGCCAGCGCCGACGCCGACGTGCGCCGCGGCGTCGCTCCCCGCGCGCTCGGGGTCGATGACGGCGACGACGGGATAGGGCGCGTAGCGCAGGACGCCGATCGCCGTCTTCGCGGTCATCGGCGTGAACATGCCGGCGGCGAGGAGCGCGACGCGGGCCGTCATCCCGCGTCGGCGCCCAGGCGCAGGAAGCGTCCGCCGCGCGCGTCGGTCGCCGCGCCGTCGCGCAGCGCGACCTCGCCGTTCACGATCACGATCGGCAGGCCCTCGGGGTAGCGATGCGGGTCCTCGAACGTCGCCCGGTCCGCGATCTGGGCCGGATCGAACACGACGACGTCGGCGGCCGCGCCCTCGCGCAGCACGCCGCGGTCGCGCAGGCGCAGGCGCGACGCGGGAAGCGACGTCATCTTGCGTACGGCGTCCTTGAGCGAGAGCACGCGCTCGTCGCGCGCATAGCGGCCGAGCACGCGCGGGAATGTCCCGTACGCGCGCGGATGCGGCTTCCCGAACGAGAGCGGTCCGTACGGCGCGTTCGCGCGCGAATCGCTCCCGATCGCGACCCATTCCTTCGCCATGACGAACCGCACGTCGTCCTCGCTCATGCTGTGGTGGATCATGTCGATGGCGCCGTCGTGCTCGACGAGCGCGTCGCACGTCCACTCGAGCGGGTCCTTCCCCGCCGCGGCCGCGAGCTCCGCGACGGTCCGTCCGCTCCATTCCGGATGCTTCGACGCGCGCGCGATGACGATGCGCTCCCAGTTCCGGCCCGTCTCGACGTACTCGTCGCGGATCCGCACCCGGACGGCCGGGTCGGCGAGACGCTCGCACATCGCGAGGGGGCCGCCCTCGTGCGCCCAGTCGGGGATCGTCGCCGCGAGCCCCGTCGACGACGCCGTGTACGGGTACTGGTCCGCCGTCACGTCGACGTCCTCGGCCATCGCGCGCTCGACGAGCGCCGTCGAGTCCTTCACCTTGCCCCAGTTCCGCCTCACCGCCGCCTTGTGGTGCGAGAGCTCGACGCGCACGCCCGAGCGCCGGCCGACTTCGATCGCCTCCGCGACGGCCTCGAGGAGTCGGTCGCCCTCGTTGCGGATGTGGCTCGCGTACAGGCCGCCGCGCTCGCGCACGACGCCGGCGAGCGCGGCGATCTCGTCCGTCGTCCCGTACGCGCTGGGCGGGTAGATGAGGCCCGTCGACAGGCCGACGGCGCCCTCGTCGAGCGCGGAGGCGAGGAGCGCCTTCATCGCGGCCAGCTCACCCGTGGACGGCGCGCGCGCCTCGGCGCCCATGACGCACATGCGCAGCGTCCCGTGCCCGACGAGCGAGCACACGTTGATCGAGATGCCGTTCCGCTCGACCGCCGCGGCGTACTCGCCGAACGACGTCCAGGTCCGCTCGACGCCGAAGCGCGCGAGGTCGCGCTCGAGCTCGCTCGCGGCCAGGCCCATGACCGGCGCCGACGCGCCGCCGCAGTTGCCGCACACGACCGTCGTCACGCCCTGATGGAGCGCGCTGTCGAGCGCGCTGTTCACGAACATCGCCTCGTCCGAGTGCGAGTGGATGTCGATGAACCCGGGCGCGACGACCATGCCGCTCGCGTCGACGACCTCGTGCGGGCCGGTCCAGCGGATGTCGCGGCGCAGCGCCGCGATCCGTCCGTCCTCGATCGCGACGTCGGCCGCGCGCGCCGGCGCTCCCGTGCCGTCGATCACCGTGCCGCCCTGGAGGAGGATCGCAGCCATCGCGCCGACGCTAGCGCGACGGCGCGGTGCCCGCCGAGAGCACGTACTCCGCGATCGCGAACGAGAGGACGACGAATACCGCGGTGAGCGGACTGAGGCCGTGCACGACCTGCAGCGCCGCGACGATCCCGACGACCGCGCCGATCTCCGCCCCCCGACGCACCGCGCGCGCCCGCGCGGCGCGCGCGCGGCGATCCCGTCCCGGTGCCGTGACGCGGACGAGGACGAGCGTCGCGGCGCCGCCGCCGGCGACGGCGATGGCGACGACCGCGGCGACGAGGGGGTAGCCCACGGGCTCCTGCGTGAGCACGAGGCCCGCGAGCACGGCGATCGAGGCGACGAGGGCGGCGACGAGCGCGCGGATCAGGGGGGCTACGACCCCGCGCGGACGCGCTCGCGCCCGCTCTCCGGATGGGCGCCGTTCGCCACGTCGAGCGGCAGGGTCCCCTGCGCCGGCGCGGCGAGCTGCGTTCGCCCGAGCGTCTCGACGGCATCCGTCGCCCGGTCGAGCGCGCGGAGCGACTCGGTGAACTTCTTCGACGCGTTCTCGACGTGCTTCCCGAGCTGGTCGTACAGCTCACGGAACCGCTCGAGGTCGAGCGCCGCCCGGCGGATCTGCTCGTGCAGCTCGCGCGACCGCTGCTCGATCGCGAGCCCGCGCAGCCCGAGCGCGACGAGCTGCAGGTACGCGAGGAGCGTGTTCGGCGACGCGGGGATGACGTGCCGCTGCGCGCAGTACTCGCGCATGTCCTCGGCCTCTTCGATCTGGATGAACGCCGCATAGAAGACCTGCTCCGCCGGCACGTAGAGGAGCGCGATGTCCGCCGTGCCTTCATCGGGGCGCACGTAGCGGCTCACGGCATCGACGTGGCGCTTCACCGTCTGGAGGAACGCGCGGCGCCGCGACCGGCGCTCGTCGTCGGTCTGCGCCGCGAGGAGCGCCTGGAACGGCTCGAGCGGGAACTTCGCGTCGATCGGGACGATGCGACCGCCCGACCGCACGATCGCGTCGACGCGCGTACCGTCGCGGAACGGATGCTGGAGCGCGAACGCCTCACCGGGCAGGCTGTCGGCGAGGAGCCGCTCGAGCATCAGCTCCCCGAATCCACCGCGCGGTTGAGGGACACGAAGCAGATCGTGGAGCGACCCGACCTCGCGCGCGAGGTCGCCGATGCGCTGACTTCGCTCGGAGAGCTCGCCGAGCTGCCGCGCGAGGTCCGTGAGCGCGCGGTGCGTCGACGTCGTTTGCGCGCCCACGCGCTCCTCGGTGGTCGCCAGGGTGCGCTGCAGCTCCCCCCGGAGCTCGGTGGTGCTCGAGGTCGTCGCGCGTGCGAGCTCCGCCACCTGCGCCTGGAGGGCTGCGATCGCGCCGCGCGCCTCGGCGGCGCCGCCATCGTGCGTCCGCCCGCCCCGCACGAGGACCGCGACCGCGAGGACCACCAGACCCGCGAACAAGAGCGCGGACGCGGCCACGATCTCCATCGCGTACGACCTTTCGTCGTTCGTCGCGCCGCCCCGCGCGGCGCTCATTCTGTCGCATCCATGATAGAACACGCGTTCTATTGCCACCGATATCGATATCGCGCGGCCGCCACATGAGCGCCGAGTTCACGAAGCTCTGGATCGGCTACTCGATCTCGACGATCGGGAGCCAGATCACCGTCCTCGCGCTCCCCCTCACCGCGGTTCTCCTCCTCGGCGGCGGCCCCACCGAGACGGGCCTCCTCGTCGCGGCGCGTACCGCGCCGATCGCGCTCGTCGGCCCGTTCGTCGGCGTGTGGGTGGACCGGCGCGCGCGCCGGCCGATCCTCGTGGGCACCTCGCTCGCGAGCGCCGTCGTGGTCGCGACCGTTCCGGCGGCCGCGCTCCTCGGTCGCCTCACGATGCCCCAGCTCTACGCCGTCGCGCTCCTGGGCGGCTCCCTGATGACGGCGGCGCTCGCCGCACGGAGCGCGATCGTCCCCGCGCTCGTCGGGCGGTCACGGCTCGTGACCGCGAACGCGCGGCTCCAGGCATCGGACTCGATCGCGCAGGTCGCGGGACCGTCGTTCGGCGGCGTGCTCGTGCAAGCCTTGACCGCTCCGATCGCGATGGCAGCGGACGCGCTCACTTTCCTCGCGTCCGCGCTCTTCACCACGGCCATCCGGATCGACGAGCGCCCGTCCGCCAGCCACGAGGCGCTCCGGCTCTGGCACGAGATCGCGGAAGGGCTCTCGTTCGTGCGCGACCAGAGCGTGCTCGTGCGCGCGATCGTCGCGATCGCGCTCGCGAACGTCGAATGGTTCGCCGTGCAGGCCGTCATCGTCGTGTACGGCAGCGATGAGCTGCGGCTCTCGCCCGCGATCCTGGGCATCGCGCTCGCCGTCGCCGGTCCGTTCAGCGTGCTGAGCGCGGCGAGCGCGTCCGCCGTCATCGCCCGGCTCGGGCTCGGCCCGACGATGATCGTCGGTCTCGCGCTCGAGGCGGCCAGCCGGCTGATCCTCCCCTTCGCGTCGGGCGACGCGATCGCCGCCGCCGCGCTGCTCGGGCTGACGCAGGCGCTCGTGGGCGTCACGGTGCCGCTGTGGAGCGTCAGCTTCCGCACCGTCCAGCAGGCCGTCACTCCCGACCGGCTCCTCGGACGCGTGTGGTCGGCCGCGAGCGCGCTGCAATGGGTCGTCGCACCTCCCGCCGCGCTCGGCGCCGGACTCGTCGCGGACCGCATCGGGATGCGGCCGATGCTGTTCATCACCGGCCTCATCGCCGTCGCCGCGACGCTCTACCTCCTCTTCTCACCTGTGCGCGTCTTCCGTGAGGTCCACGATCCACCTTCCGCGTAACTCCGTCTGTGCGCAAAGGCAGAGGAACGATATAGAGGAGAAGTCGCATCGAGGCGATGTCCGCGGAGGGCGAGGCGAGGTGAGGTCGAGGGGAGCAGCCTCTCGTACGAAGCGGCCGCCGGTCACGCCGATGCGTTCGGCCGCTGAGGGCGAGAGGCCCGACCCGAGGCAACGTCACCTCGCCGAGCCCTCCGCCGGACCAGCCGGGTGCGTCACCTGCCCGAGCCTCCGCTACGCGGAGCTCGTGCCTGCGACCCCCTTCGCCACCCACGACTCCGGACAGATCTGCGAGTAGGGGCACGCGCGGCACGTGCGCAGCTCGGGACGGAGCGGCTCCGCGGGGAAGCGCCGCGCGCGGATCCGCTGCGCTGTCGCCGTGATACGCGCGCGCACCGCGTTCACCGCGTCGGCGCTCGGCGTCACCTCGCCGCGCTCGCCCGTCTCGAGGAAGTGGAGCGCGACCTTGGCGGGCGGCTCGCCGTACATCCGCTCGTACGCGAGCGCGTAGACGAGCAGCTGCAGGTCGGTCGTCGCCTTCCGCTGCGCGGCCTCGCCGTCGTCGTCGGCGAGCGCGGTCGACTTGTAGTCGGTGACGACCGCACCCTCTTCGGTCCTGTCCACGCGGTCCCAGCGTCCGACGACGCGGTCACTCCCTAGCATGAAGGAGAAGCGCTGCTCGACGAGGTCCGGTGCCGGCGCGCCCAGCTCACGCTCGTGGAAGCGACGCAGCGCGGCGAGCCCTGCCTCGAAGCGCTCGGCCTCGTGCTCGGGCGAGATCCATCCCTCGGCGAGCCAGGTCGCGCGGAAGGTGCGCTCGAGGTCCTCGACCGTCGGCTGCAGGCCCTCGCGCTTCCGCTCGAGGTAGTCGTGCACGGCGCGGTGGAGCGCGTCGCCGTAGATGAGCTGCGGCGCCGGCAGCACCGGAATGCGCAGCACGTGCGCGAAGCGGTACCGCAGCGGGCAGCGGCGGTAGTCCTCGATCTGGCTGTACGAGATCGTGAGGACGTCGTCGGGCCCGAGTGCGGGCAGCGGCGTGTCGGCTTCGGCGGGCGCGGGCTGCGACCGCGCCAGCTCCTCGTACGCCGACTGGCGTCCGGTCCTGCGCTCCGCCTTCCGCCCGAGGGCCTCCTCGATGAAGCGGCTCGGACGGTGCGCGCGCGTCGTGCCGTAGTCGGTCGCGCTCGTGAAGAGGAAGCGGTCCTTCGCGCGCGTCATCGCGACGTAGGCGAGACGGCGCTCCTCGTCGATGTGCCGCTCGCGGTCCGGCGGCGGCGTGCGCGCGAGCCCCGCCGGGAGTGCGAGGTCGGGCTGCTGGAGGCGCCCCGGGAGGCGCTCGTCCGTCGCGACGACGAGGAACACGACCGGGAACTCGAGCCCCTTCGCCTTGTGGATCGTGAGCACGTTCACCGCCTCGAGGCTCGCCTCGAAGTCCGCGGCGGCGGGATCGTCCCCCGCCTCGCGGAGGAGCTCGAGGTGCGGCACGAAGAACGACGCGCGGTCCGTCGGCAGCGCGCGTCCGGCGCTCGTCACGAGGCGGAAGAACTTCGCGACGTTCCGGCCCTGCTCCTCGGCGAGCGCGGAGTCGGGGTCGAGGTAGCGCTTCAGGAGCTGCGAGCGCTCGAGGAACTCGTAGAGGAGCTGCGCCGTGGTGAGCTCCGCGGCGCGCGCCTCGTAGTGGTGGAGGTCGTCGACGAGCTCCTTCGCCGCGACGACCGCGTCCTCGCCGTAGCCCGGCGCGCCCTTCGCGATCTCCTCGAACAGGTCGCGCAGGGGCCGGCGCCGGCGCTCCTGCGCCTCGGTCGCGCGCGCGAGCGCGTCGGGTGGGAACGCGTAGAGCGACGACGTCGCGAGGAAGTAGAGGTGCGTCGATCCGCTCGGCCATGCCACGGCCGTGAGGAACGAGACGAGGAGCCGGATCTCGGGCCGCTCGTAGAGCTGGCCGCCGCCTGAGAAGTGCGTAGGGATGCTGCGCGCCGCGAGGGCGTTCAGGACGCGGTTCGCGTCGTAGTTGTTCCGTACGAGCACGGCGAACTCTCCGAATCGCCGCCCCTCGCGGATCGACATCTGCGCGATGCGGTCCGCCACGGCCTCGGCCTCCTCGGCCGCCGAGATGAACGAGAGGTGCTCGACGTCGTCGACGTCGCCGCTCGAGGAGCGCCCGTGCAGCTGCTTCGAGATCCCGAGGCGCGTTTCGAGGCGGGCCTGGTTGTGCGAGATGAGCCGGTAGGCCGAGTCGAGCAGGCCCTGCGGTGAGCGGCGGTTCTCGAGGAGTGCCACGGTCGCGTGGTCGGGGTACGCCGCGACGAACGCGTCGAAGTTCCCGAGCGTCGCGCCGCGCCAGCCGAAGATCGACTGGTCGTCGTCGCCGACCACCGTGACGTTCCGGTGCGGCTCGACGAGCCTGCGGACGAGCTCGAACTGCGCTTCGTTCGTGTCCTGGAACTCGTCGACGAGGACGTATCGGTATCGCGCCTGGAGGCGGCGCGCGGCGCCGGGGTGCTCGCGGAGGAGCTCGAGCGTGAGCGCGATCTGGTCGCCGAAGTCGATCACCCCGGCTCGCTGCTTCAGCTCGGTGTAGGCCGTGTAGACCGCCGCGAGCTCCTCCTGCGCGTCGGCCTCGTCGGCCGCGGCCTCGACGTCCTCGGCGCTCGCGACGGCGGAGCGCAGCCCGGCGGCGAACGCGGCGTACCGCTCCGGAGAGATGTCGTCGTCACGCGCGCGTCCGAACAGATCGAGGAGCGCGCGGACGTGGCGCAGCGGATCGGCCGCGGGCCTGTATCTGCGCAGAGGCAGCTCGTACAGATGCTCGCGGATGAAGATCACCTGCTCCGCGGGAGAAAGCACGCGCAGCTCTCCCGCCCGGCCCAGCTCGAGCGCGAACTCGCGGAAGGCCTCGTCGCCGAACGCGTGGAAGGTGCGGATCGCGGCGTCGTTCTGCCCGATCGGCGTGCTGAGGTCGACGCGTTCCTGCATCGCGGCCGCGGCCTTCTCCGTGAACGTGAGCGCGAGGATCTCGTGCGGCTTCGCGGCCCCGCCGCGGATCAGATGGACGATGCGCGCGGTGATGACGTGCGTCTTGCCCGTCCCCGCGCCGGCGATGACGAGCAGCGGGCCCTCGCCGTGCTCGACGGCGCCGCGCTGCTCATCGCTGAGCCCGCGCAGGATGTCGGGCGCGGGCTCGGGAACGCGGAGCGGGAGCTCCTCCTGGACGCCGCGACCGTCGCGGGGCGCGGGGGCCGGGACCCCTGGGGGCGTGGCCCCGCTACCGCGCGGCACGCTCCGCCAGCTCGATGAGCGTGCGAACGGCGGGGCCCTGCGGCCCCTTCGGCGAGTGCGGGCGGTCCTTGTCCGACCAGTAGGTGCTCGCGATGTCGAGGTGCGCCCACTTGGTCCCGTGCTCGACGACCGCGTCGATGAACGCGGCGCCCTTGCTCGCGCCGCCGTCGCGGCCGGCGCTGTTCGTGATGTCCGCGATCTCGCTGCGGATCTCCTCGCGGAACTCATCCGTGAGCGGCATCGGCCACAGACGATCGCCCGCCGCGGCGCCCGCCGCGCGCACCTCGTCGACGAACGCGTCGGGGCGCCCGAAGAGGCCGGTGAAGTGCGTGCCGAGCGCGATCTGGATCGCGCCCGTGAGCGTCGCGACGTCGACGACGCGCTCCGCGCCCTCGCGCTGCGCGTAGGTGACGCCGTCGACGAGCACGAGCCGGCCCTCTGCGTCGGTGTTGATCACCTCGACGGTGCGGCCGCTCATGCTCGTGAACACGTCGCCGGGCTTCGTCGCGCCGCCGCCGGGCAGGTTCTCCGTGCACGGCGCGATGGCCATGACGTTCGCCTTCACGCCGAGCCGCGCGACCGCGCCGATGGCGGCGATGACGGTCGCCGCGCCCGTCATGTCGGCCTTCATGTGGTGCATGCCGTCGGCGGGCTTGATCGAGATCCCGCCGGAGTCGAACGTGATCCCCTTCCCCACGAACGCGACGTCCCAGCCGCGTCCGCCGCGTCCGCGGTAGCGCATGACGATGAAGCGCGGCGGCTCATGGGACCCCTGAGCGACGGAGAGGTAGCTGTTCATGCCGAGCTTCCGGCAGCGTTCGCGGTCGAGGACCTCGATCTCGACGTCCGCGGTCTTCGCGATCTCGGCCGCCTCGCTCGCGAGGATGGTCGGGGTCATCTTGTTCGCCGGCTCGTTCGCCAGCCGTCGCGCGGTGTTCACGGCCTCGCCCACGGCCTCGCCGCGTCGGATCGGGTCGCGGAGGTCGACCTTCTCCTCGGTGACGATCGAGACCTGGCCGAGCGACGGAAGACGGCGGTCGGCCGCCGAGCTGCGGTGCACCTCGGGGCGCCACATCGAGTAGACGACGCCCTCGACCGCCGCCTGCGCGGCGCGTTCGGTCTCGATCCGGCCCGGCGTCACGACGATGGCGGCCTTCTTCGCGCTCGAGCGCCAGAGGCTCTTCACGCCCGCCGCCGCGACGTTGCGCGCTCGTTCGACGTCCCAGGCGCTCTCATCGCCGGCGTCGACGAGAACGATGCGCGCGGGGAGGCCGCGCTCGCCGGCGACGTGCGTCGTCGCCGTGTACAGCTTCTGCTTGCCCATCTCGCCGCGGACGCGCTCGACCGTGGAGCGCAAGGCCCGTCCCAGGAACGCGGGCGCCTTCCCGTCCTCGAACACGGGCACGACGAGCACGTCGACGTCGCCGGTCTCGGACGCGCGCGCGGCACGGAACCTCATGGCGCTCCCCTTCCTGCGCGAAGCGACCGCGCGAGGCGCGATCTCGCCTCGCTCGGGGGATGCACGAGCACGCGATCGTCGCCGATGCGTCTCGTGATCCCGCGGTCGTCGAAGAACTGTAGCAACGGGAGCGCGTGCTTGCGGCTCGTCCCGGTGAGATCGCGGGCGCGCGCGACGGTGATCCGTCCCGCGCTCGCGATCTCGCCGATCACGATCTCGCCCGCGCGCGCGATCGCCTCCGGCAGGAACACCGCGTCGCCGGCGCGCACGAGGTCGCCGCGGTCGACGAGCGCGGCGAGCACCTCCGCCTCGATACCATATCCGGTAGCGAGATCGTCCGGCGAGGGCGGCTGGAGCGGCGCTCCCTCGAGCGCCGCGCGCGCCCGCCGCCACGCGGCCTCCTGCTCGACGGTGAGCGTGGGCCGGTGGCCGGGAAGCGCGTACGCGCCGCCCCGCTCCTCGATCCGCCCGTCGGCGGCCAGCCGCGCGAGCAGCGCCGCCGCACGGCGCGGCTCGAGCGCGACGGCCGCGCGGACCTCCTCGCGGCCGACGCCCGCGCGCAGCGGCGCGCGCCGATGCGCCATCGCGAGCGTGCGCTCGACCTTCGTCGCAAGGACGTCGAAGGCGTCGCGCGACACGAGCGCGCCGCCGAGGTCCATCACGCGCCCCGATCCGAGGAGCGCGCTCGCGGCCCTCGCCGCCTCGTCCGGCGTCAGGCCGGCGCGGCGCGCGGCGTCGTCGACGGGCCGCGGCGCGTCGAGCACGGCGAGGAGCCGCGCGCCGGGGTCGGGCGCGCTGCGGCGCTCGAGCCGCTCCACTTTGTCTCGGCGGCGCGCGCGCTCCACGGACGCGTCCGCGACCGCTCCCCCGCCGATCGTCTCGGGCGGCGACGGACGCCGCACGACGAGCCGGTCCCCCTCGACCGCGACGACCGGGGCGAGCAGCCGCAGCTCGGCCCACGAGTCCGCGCCGGGCGCGATCTCCTCGCCCTCGAGCAGGGCGACGCGAGCCATGACCTCGGCCGTGCCGACGTGCACCTTCAGCTCCTCCCAGTGCGCGACCGGAGCGGAGGCTGACGGCAGGAC
The DNA here is from genome assembly GCA_964609145.1 of uncultured Chloroflexota bacterium. Taxonomy (GTDB): domain Bacteria; phylum Chloroflexota; class Limnocylindria; order P2-11E; family P2-11E; genus JACPOT01. Next base: position 1,787 of record CAZSRI010000075.1, on the reverse strand, counting down.
GCGCAGCCGCACGTCGAGGACCTCGGTCGCGCGGAGCGCGCCGGGACGCGTGACGACCATGCCGCGCTCGATCTCGTCCTTGTCGACGCCCGCGAGGTTCATCGCGACCCGCCGCCCCGGCGGCGCGAGCTCGACCGAGCGGCGGTGCGTCTGGAGCCCGCGGATCCGCGCGCGTCGGTCGCCGGGAACGATCGCGACCTCGTCGCCCACCGCCAGCGTTCCGTCGACGAGCGTGCCGGTCACGACCGTGCCGAAGCCCGTCATCGTGAACGCGCGGTCGATCGCCAGTCGCGGGCGTCCGACGTCGCGGCGCGCGGGCGCGGCGCCGAGGACGCGGTCGATCGCCGCGAGCAGCGCGTCGAGCCCGGACCGCGCCGTCGCGGAGACGGGAACGATCTCGGCGCCCGCCAGCCGCGTATCCGCGACGGCGGCGCGCACGTCCGCCGTCACGAGCGCGAGCCACTCCTCGTCGACGAGGTCGCGCTTCGTGAGCGCGATGACGCCGCGGTCGATGCCGAGGAGCGAGAGGATCGCGAGGTGCTCGCGCGTCTGCGGCATCACGCCCTCGTCCGCGGCGACGACGAGCACGACCGCGTCGATCCCGCCGACGCCCGCGAGCATGTTGCGAATGAAGTCCTGGTGCCCGGGGACGTCGACGATGCCGACCTCCGTCCCGCCGGGAAGTCGCAGGTGCGCGAAGCCGAGGTCGATCGTCATACCGCGCTCGCGCTCTTCGCGCAGACGGTCCGGGTGTGTCCCGGTCAGCGCCTCGATGAGCGTCGACTTGCCGTGGTCGACGTGGCCCGCCGTGCCGATGACCCGCACGGCATCCATCACGGCGGCTTCTCCGCCTCCGCCGCGGGCGCCGGTCACGTTCCGGGCTGCGCGGGAGCGCAGGTGCTGAAGAGGAGCGGCACGACGACGAGCGCGAGGACGAGCATGAGGGCGATCCAGAGCCCGAGGACGATCCCCGTCGCGACGGGCGGCAGCGGCTGCTCGCGCTCCTCGTCGGGTCCGCCTACGCGCGGGCGGCGACGCATTCGATCTCGATCTTCGCGCCGCGCGCGAGCTTGCTGACCTCGACGGTCGACCGCGCGGGGCGGTGCGACCCGAACGCGCGCGCGTACGCGTCGTTCATCGCGGCGAAGTCGCCGAGATCGGTGAGGAAGACCGTCGTCTTCACGACGTGCGCGAGGTCGCTCCCCGCGGACTCGAGGACCGCGGCGAGGTTCGCGATGACGCGCTCCGTCTGCGCCGTGATGTCGCCCGGCACGAGCTCGCCGCTCGCGGGGTCGAGCGCGAGCTGCCCGGCCGTGAAGATCAGGTGGCCCGCGACGATCGCCTGGCTGTACGGCCCGACGGCCTTCGGCGCGCGGTCGGTCTGGGTGGTGCGGATCTCCATGTCTATGCCTCCTCCTTCCGGAGCGCCTCGATGACGCTCCGCGCGAGACGCTCGTCGTCCTCGGGTGGCACGGCGCGCAGGTCCAGCGCGAGCCGCTCCTCGACGACCCGCCCGATGACGGGCGGATCCGCCCGGCGCAGCCGCTCGGCGCGGCGCGTCGCATGCCCCTCGAGCGCGACGGCGCGCGACGGCTGCGTCTCCTCCGGCAGCGACCCCCCGCCGATCGTCGAGCGCGTCTCGACCACCGACGCCGGGATCCCGGCCTCCGAGAGGCGCCCGGCGGCCCTCGTCCCCCGCTGCGCCAGCGCGGCGGGCGTCCCCGCGCGCGCCCGCCCCCCCGGGAGCCGCCCCGACGCGGTGCCCGCCCCGACCGCGAGGACCGCGG
>CAZSRI010000074.1:0-12449 GCA_964609145.1 uncultured Chloroflexota bacterium | reverse complement strand
CCGCCCCGTCGAGGGTCAGGGCTCAGGTGTCCGACATGTATATGACCCTATGCAGCGGGGGCTATTCGGGGCGGTCGATGATCCGCAGCCACGTCCCGTCGCGCTGACGTCGCGCGACCTGAACGCGCACGCCGACGCCATCCTTGCGGCATGTCGAGGTGAGCGCCACGTCGCCGTGGACGATGGTCGGCAGGGCCTCCTCGACGGAGAAGCGCAGCCTCTTCGCGAGCATGCCTCGTACACCGCTCGGATCGCGTCGCGGCCGCGCGTCGGGTTCCCCGGTGGATACGCGAGCACGGCGTCGGGCTCGTACAGGGCCGCGAGCCCCTCCGCGTCGCCCGCGTTCGCGCGCTCGACGAACAGGCGCGAGATGTCCTCCGGCGTCCGCGCGCCGTTACCGCCGCCACCCATCGCCGTCCTCCTTTCGGCCGTAGCCGCCGCCGCCCATGCCCTGCACGTACACGACGTCGCCGGCGCGGAACGGGAACTCCGCCATCTGCTGCGCGAGCACCTCCTCGTCGCCGGCGAGCTCGTCGTATGCGGGGCACTCGGCGAGCCGCGCGAGCACGTCCGTTCCGTGCTTGATCTTCATCACCGACCGCGTTCCCTCGGATCCGCCCGCGAAGCCGGCCGCGCCGAAGTCACGGCCCATGTACCACGGCAGCGCCTTCGCCTCGTCGATCCCGTAGAGGATCCGCGACCACGACCCCGCACGGCCGCCGTGGAAGCGTCCAGCACCCTCGGACCCCTCGACGAGGCCGCGGTGCAGGTAGAGCACGGGGTAGCGCTGCTCGTACGACTCGATCGACGGCAGCGCGGTGTTCGTCGAGCCGGGGATGTTGGCCGTGTCGATGCCATCGGCGTTCGCGCGCGCGCCGCCGCCCTGCAGCGTGCCGTCCCCGCGGACGCTGAACCAGCGGCCCTGATCGTCGGTGCCCGTCCACTGCATGTCGGTGAAGCCCCAGCCCCACTGCGCCATCGCGCGGTCGGCGTGCTTCTCGCTCGAGGCGCACGCCTGCGAGAGGAGCGCCATCGTGAGCTGCTGGCTCTTCCAGCCCGTGATCGTCGATGCGCCCGAGCACGGCGCGGGCGGCCGGCAGTTGAGCATCGAGCCCTCCGGCACGCGCACCGCGATCGGCCGGAAGGCGCCCGCGTTCACCGTGATGTCCGGCATGAGCTGGCAGGCGACGATGTTGTGCAGGTTCGCGACGGTGCACGCGAGCGCGCTGTTCACGAAGCTCGGCGCCTCGGGGTCGGTCCCGGCGAAGTCGAACGTCATCTCGTCGCCGCGCTTGGTGAGGATGCAGCGCAGCGTGTAGTGCCGGTCGAAGTCGAGGTGCTCGGTCGCCTCCCACCTGCCGTCGGGAAGCTCGGCGATCCGCTCGCGCGCCTTCGCCTCCGAGAGGTCGAGGATCGCGTCGTACGCGTCGTGGAGCGTATCCGCGCCGTATCGCGCGGCGAGCCGGCGTATCTTGTCGGATGCCGCGAAGTTCGCCGCGATCTGCGCCTTCAGGTCGAGCGACTGGTATCGCGGCATGCGGACGTTGTCCATGATCAAGCCGAACACGTCGTCGCGGATCCGGCCGTCCTCGACGAGGCGCGTCGGCTTGATGAGGATCCCCTCCTGGAACATGCTCGTCGCGAGCGGCGCGCGCCCCGGCGTCATCGCGCCGACGTCGACGTGGTGCGTCGCGTTCGCGACCCACGCAATGAGCCGCCCGTCGACGTGCACCGGCGCGATGACCGCGATGTCGAGGATGTGGAGCGCGCCCGAGTGCGGGTCGTTCACGACGTACATGTCGCCCGGGCGGATGTCGCCGCCGAACCGCCGCTTGCAGCTCTCGAGCATGAACGCGAGCGTCGTGCCGTGACGCGGCATCCACGTCGAGTACACGACCGTGCGGCCGCGGTCGTCCGCGACGTTGAAGCCGAGGTCGTGCGCCTCGACCACGGTGGGGGAGACCGCGGTGCGCGTCAGCACGATCCCGCCCTCGAGCCCGATGCGCGTGAGGCGGTTCTGCACGATCTCGATCGCCACCGGGTCGAGCGTCCGCGAGGCGACGGTCACGCGCTCACCCCGAGCGCCTCGAGCGCGATGCGCCGCACGTCGTCCGCGGTCGGCTGGCGCGGACCCGGACGCGGCCGCGCGATCGTCTCTGCCACGATGAGGTCGATGTCCGCGTCGGGGATCCGTCCCCACGGGAGGAGCGCAGGCGCGCCGAGGCGGTGCACCCAGGCGACGATCTCGTCGACGACCGCGTCGCCAGCGGGACCGCCGGCGAGCGAGAGCACCGGACCGAGACGTGCGAGCCGCTCACGCGCGACCGGCTGATAGAAGCGCAGGATCGGGCCGAGGAGCGCGCCGTGGATCATCCCGTACGCGACGGGCTCGTGCCCGCGCGCGCGGTAGCAGTACGTCACGCCGCCGTTCATCGCGTGCACGAGCGTGAGGCCGGCGTTCCCGCAGGCGATGTTCGCCATCGCGCTGGTGAAGAGCATCCGTCCCTTCGCGTCCGCGTCGCCCTCCAGCGCGAGAGGCAGGAGCCGCCAGATGTCCGCGAGCGCCGCGAGCGCGATCGCGTCGGTGAGCGCGGTCGCGCGCGTCGAGAGGTACGCCTCGAGCGCGTGACAGAACGCGTCGACGCCCGACGCGACGGCCTGCGGCCGCGGCACGCTCTGCACGAGCCGTGGGTCGAGGAGCGCGTATCGCGGCGCGTTCGTGTACCCGTCGACGCCTGTCTTCTTCAGCGTGCGCTCATCGGAGAGCGTCGTGTGCTTGCTCACCTCGCTCCCCGATCCCGCCGTCGTCGGGATCGCGATGACCGGGAGCGGCGCGCGCTCGTACCTGTCGCGGCCGAGGTACGGGCGCAGGTCGAAACCGTTCGTCGCCGCGAGCGCGGCGCCGCGTCCCGCGCAGAGGCCGCTGCCGCCGCCCGCCGCGACGACGCAGTCCGCGCCGAACGCCGCGAGGTCGCGCGCGATCTCGCCGACCTGCGCGACGGTCGGGTCCGCGGGCGCGCGGTCGTAGACGCGCAGCTCGAGCCCCCCGGCGCGGACCGAGTCGAGCGCAGGTCCGAGGATCCCGGCCTTCGCGACGCCGGGGTCGGTCACCGCGAACACCTTCGTCGCGCCCATCGCCTTCGCGAGCTCGCCGGCTCGCGCGGATACGCCGTCGGCGAACAGGATCCTCGTCGGCGCGGAGAAGGGATGGTCCTCGCTCACGCGACCTCCACGACGACGCTGCGCCATTCGTCGACGACCGCGCGCGTGCCCGGTGGGACCCAGACCGTGTTCCCCGGGAAGTCCACGAGCGCGGGACCGGTGAGCCGCGATCCGGCCGCGAGCGGTCCGCGGAACACGGCGGCGTCGAGCGCGCGTCCCTCGTGGCGCACCCTGCGCGTTCCCGCGGGCCGCGCGTCGCGCGCCGCCGCACGCGCGCCGATGAGCGGCGGACGCGGCGTGCGGCCGATGGCGTCGACACGAAGCGTCACCGCCTCCATGCCCGCCTGCGGCGACGCCGTGCCGACGCCGTACAGCCGCTCGTACTCGCGCACGAAGTCCGCGCGCATCTTCGCGACGAACGCGTCGTCCACCTCGCCCCCGTCGACGGCGATCCGCACGGCGTGACGCTGGCCGCGGAAGCGGATCTCGGCCCAGCGCCGGAACGACCGCGCGTCGCGCGGCACTTCCTCCACGTCGAGCAGCACGGTCCCCTCGCGCTCGAGTCGCGCGTACGTCGCCGCGATCGCCGCACGCTCGTCGAGCGCCCGCGCCTCGGTGACGGCGAGCACGTGAAGGAGGTCGCTCGCCACGACCCCGTACGCGGAGAGCACCGTCGCGAGCTCGGGCACGACGACGCGCCGGATCCCGAGGTCGCGCGCGAGCGCCACGGCGTGGAGCGGACCCGCGCCGCCGAACGCGAAGAGCACGAAGTCGGCGGGATCGAGACCGCGGCCGACGGTCTGCGCGCGGATGGCGTCGCTCATCGCGGCGTCGACGATCGCGACCATCCCCTCCGCCGTCGCATCGGCGTCCATCCCGAGCGGGCGCCCGAGATCCGCGAGCGCGCGACGCGACGCGCCCGCGTCGAGCGCTAGGCTCCCACCCGCGAGGCCCGACGGGTCGATCCCCCCGAGGACGAGGTCGGCGTCGGTGACGGTCGCGCGCGCGCCGCCGCGGCCGTAGCAGGCGGGGCCCGGATCCGATCCCGCGCTCTCGGGACCCACCTTGAGGCGCGTGCCGTGGTCGATCCACCCCACGCTCCCGCCGCCCGCGCCGATCGAGTGGATGTCGATGGCCTGAACGAAGAGGTCCTGCCCCGCGTGGCGCGCGCGGTCCGTGGTCGCGTATTCGCCATCGGAGATGAGGCTGACGTCGAACGTCGTCCCGCCCATGTCGACGCATATCACGTTGTGTTCGCCCATGGCGTCGGCGACGAGCTTGCTGGCGAGGACGCCGCCCGCGGGCCCGGACGCGATGAGCGACACGGGGGTCCGCGCCGCGTCCGCCGCGGGGACCAGTCCGCCCGACGACCGCATGATCAGGAGCGGCACCGCGAGTCCCTGCTCGCGCAGGTCGCGCTCGACGCCCGTGAGGTGGCGGTGCAGCGGCGGGCCGAGGATGGCGTTGAGCGCGGTCGTGGCACTGCGCTCGTACTCGCCGAGGAGCGGCGCGACCTCCGACGAGATGGTGACGTACCAGCCGTCGTGCTCGCGGAGCGCCTGCGCGACGGCGTGCTCGTGCGAGGGATCTCGGAACGACCACAGCAGGCACACCCCCACCGCCTCGACGCGCTCCGCCTCGAGCGCGGCGATCGCGGCGCGCACGTCGTCCATGTGGAGCGGCGCGACCTCACGGCCCTCGGCGTCGGTCCGCTCGCGGACCTCATGGATGCGGTCGCGCGGGATGAGCGACGGCGCGCGGCTCGCGCGGAGGTCGAGACCGATGCGCTCGCGTCCGATCCCGGCGATGACGAGGGTGTCGCGGAAGCCGCGCGTCGTGATGAAGCCCGCCTTCGCCGCCTTGCCCTCGACGACGAGGTTCGCCGCCTGCGTCGTCCCATACGCGAGCTTCCCCGTGCGGCGCAGCAGCGTGGCGCGATCGATCCCCGCCGCGGCGGCCATGCGATCGAGGCATGCGCGCAAGCCCGCGATCGGGTCGCCGTGGTCGGTGAGCGACTTCACGACGAGGGGCGCGGCGCCGGGGCGGATGAGGACACCGTCGGTGAACGTGCCGCCGACGTCGATGCCGATGAGGTGGTCCCGCACGGGCTAACTGTTATACCTTTCGGCCCACGCACGGCGGGGAGGTCGGAAGTGGCTGAAGAGGGACGCGTCTTCCTGCGGGGCCTGTCATCGGAGGAGTACGGGCTCGGCGAGCTCCGCCGGCGGCAGCGCGCCGTGCCGCGCGTCATCCGCGGCGGATGGGACCTCTCCGGGGAGCGCGCGGGGTACGGCGACCACGGCGACCGCTCGACGGCGACGTGGCTCGTCGGGCCCGGCGACGACCCGTTCCTGACGCAGACGCTCCAGTCACACACGGTCGAGCTGCTGCCCGGCGGGTGGAACAGGGGGCACGGGCACCAGAACGAGGCGCTCTTCTACGTGCTCGAGGGCACCGGCTACGAGATCCACGACGGGAAGCGCTACGAGTGGAAGAAGGACGACGTCATCGTCGTGCACAACGACTCGGTCCACCAGCACTTCAACGCGAGCGAGACGGAGCGGGCCAAGTGCCTCGTGATCAAGGCGAAGGCGACGTGGGTGTTCCTCGGTCTGGTCCAGCAGGGCCGCGGGGGGCCGAAGGACGCGAGCGGTCTCGGGCCGCGCGAGGACTGGTCGCGCCTCTGGACGCCCGGAGTGACGGAGAAGAAGAAGGTGGTCACCTCCGCCGACACGCGCTGGGAGACGACGCGCGACGGCCGCGTGCGCGTCATCACCTCGCCGGAGCGGACCGACCTGCGCGCGCGGAGCGTCGACCTCTACCAGCAGGAGGTCCCGCCGCGCGGCCGGTCGGCGAAGCACTGGCACATGGCCGACGAGCTCGTGTACGTGATGTCGGGCCGCGGCCACAGCCTGCACTGGGACGTCGAGGCCGAGATCGCGGACCGCTACTACGCGCGCGTCGCCAACGACCCCTCGCGCTGGGAGATCCAGGCGAAGGAGATGCTCTACGTTCCGCAGAACACCGTGCACCAGCACGTGAACGACGGCGACGAGCCGCTCCTGCTCCTGGTCGGTCAGAACCGCCTGTTCAAGCTCCTCGGCTACGACAGCGTCGTGTACGTCGAGGACGCCGCGGTCGCGGAGGGGGCGAAGACCGCGACCGCGTGACCTGACCTAGCGCCTCGGCTTCGCGTCCCCCAGCAGCCAGCCCCACTTCTCGAGCGACTTGCGGCGCCACTCCGCGGTCGGGAGCTGCGACATCGGGAACTTGTCGCGCCACTCCCACGGGCGCGTGGCGTCGATGATCGCGCGGGAGCTGAAGCCCTTCCGCTCCGGCGGGATGCGCGGGTCGAGCGGCCCGCTCCAGGCGCGCGGGATGATGTCGATCGACTCGGCCGGCTCGCTCCGCGTACAGACGGCCCACATGACCTGCTCGAGGTCGAGCGGGTCGATGTCCTCGTCGACGACGACCGTGTAGCGGCCGAGGTACGCGCCGGTATGGACGCTCGCCGCGGCGTGGCCGACCTGCCGGCTGTGCCCCGCGTAGCGCTGCTCGATGGCGATGACGTTGAAGAGCCGCGATCCGCCGACCTCGTGGCACCACACGCCCTTGATGCCGGGGATGCTCGCGGCCTCGAGGTCGCCGCGGAGCCGTGCGGAGCGCATGAACGCGCGGTAGAACGACTGCTCGTCGGGCGGGACCATCGGCGGCGAGCCGAGGATGATCGGGTCGTTGCGGTGGTACACCGCCTCGACGCGCATCACCGGCTCGGGGCGCTCCATCGACGCGTAGTAGCCGGTCCACTCGCCGAAGGGCCCCTCGACCTCGCGCTCGTTCGGGTCGGCGAAGCCTTCGATGACGATCTCGGCGTCGGCGGGCAGCGGAAGACCGGTGACCGGGCCGGCGATGACCCGGTACGGGGAGCCTCGCACTCCGCCGGCCCAGTCGTACTCGGTGAGGCCGTACTTGATCTCGGTGCACGCCGCCCAGAAGAGGAGCGGGTCGCCGCCGGCGACGAACGCGACCGGCATCCGCTCGCCCCGCGCGAACCACTTGTCGCGGTGCTGCCGGCCGTGCTTCCCGGGCGAGATGTAGAAGCCGAGCCTGTTGCGGCCGTGGACCATCACGCGGTACGTCCCGAGGTTGATCCAGCCGTCGTCGGGGTCCTTCGTGATGTCGTACGAGCCCGTGCCGATGTAGCGGCCGCCGTCGAACTCGTGCCACTTCGGGGCCGGGAAGATCGTGCAGTCCACCGCGTCGCCGCGCAGGACGTTCTCGAAGATCGGACCGTCCTTCACGACCTCGGCCGGGATCGGCTCGATCCCCTTCGACATGCGGTCCTGCCACGCCCTCACGAGCTCGTGCGGGGTGGCGTCGACCGGCAGGCCTAGCGTCAGGGCGACGCGCGGGAACGACCCGAGCGCGTTCACGAGCACGCGGAAGCCCTTCCGATACCCCGGGATCTCGTCGAAGACGACGGCCTTCGACGGCCGCGTCTGCCCGAGGATCTCGGTCGCCATGCCGATGTCCTCTTCCGCGCTCGCGCCGGTGACCGTCTGCAGGTCGCCGAGAGCGGCGACGCGGTCGAGCCACTCACGGAGATCGGTCGGGACGGCGAGCTTCGTTGCGAGCGCCATGTGAAAGACCTCCCAGCGGTATCGGGCGGAGGCGCCGAATGGTACTACCATTCCGCGGGTGCCCGGACCGACGGCCAAGCTCGTCGCGCGCGGCGTCGTCATCGAGTACTGGCTGGCGCGCGCGCAGTCGGTGTTCACCGCCGTCGACGGCGTCGACCTCGAGATCGACGACGGCGAGTTCGTCGCGATCGTCGGACCGTCGGGTTGCGGGAAGACGACGTTCCTCAACGCGGTCGACGGGCTGCTCCCGGTCGCGGCGGGATCGCTGACCCTCGACGGCCGCCAGATCGCGAGCCCGGGTCGCGACCGCGCGATGGTCTTCCAGCAGCCGGGCCTGCTCCCGTGGCGCACCGTCCTCGGCAACGTCATGTTCGGCCTCGAGGCGCAGGGACGCGCGCACGCCGGCGCGTCGCTCGACCTGGCGCGCGCGCAGATCGAGCTCGTGGGGCTGCGCGGGTTCGAGGACGCGTATCCGCTCGAGCTCTCGGGCGGCATGCAGCAGCGCGTCAACCTGGCGCGCGCGCTCCTCACCGATCCCGGGATGCTGCTCCTCGACGAGCCGTTCGCGGCGCTCGACGCGCAGACGCGCGAGATGATGCAGCTCGAGCTCCTGCGGATCTGGAACCGCACGCGCAAGACCGCGCTCTTCATCACGCACGACATCAAGGAGGCGATCTACCTCGCCGATCGCGTGATCGTGTTCACGAAACGGCCGGGCAGCGTGAAGTGCTGCGTCGACATCCAGATCCCGCGTCCGCGCGACCTGCGCGTGAAGCGCGACGAGCGGTTCCTGGGCTACGAGGACCAGATCTGGGAGAGCATCCAGGAGGAGCTCGCCGGACCACCCGAGCGGCTCGTCCAGGGCGTCCCGGCATGAGCGTGAAGGAGGCCGACCGGGTCGTCCCCGTGACCGCGCGCGACGCGGCGCGAGCGAAGGCCGAGCGGCGCTCCGTCGTGCGCCCGACGCGTTGGAGGCGCTACGAGCCGATGGCCATCGGCACGGCGACCGTCGTCGCGTTCCTCGCCGTCTGGCAGGGTGTCGCGAACGCCGGGATCTTCCCGCCGCTCTTCCTGCCGGGCCCGATCGCGATCGGGGACGCCCTGATCGAGCTCTTCACCGACCCCCGTGGGGAGATCTGGCTCGACATCGCGACGAGCGCCGAGGAGATCGCGCTCGGCTACGGCCTCGCGATCCTGATCGGCCTGACGCTCGGGCTGCTCATGGGGTGGTACACGCGTTTCCAGTACGCGCTCGACCCGTTCGTGAACTTCTTCTACAGCACGCCGAGGATCGTCCTCGTCCCGCTCTTCATCATCTGGTTCGGCATCGACATGCAGTCGAAGATCGCCGTCATCTTCCTCGGCGCGCTCTTTCCGATCGTCATCAACACCATGGCGGGGGTCCGGAACACGGATCCGTCCCTGCTGCGCGTCGCGCGCTCGTTCGGCGCGTCCGACGCGCTCACGTTCCGCCGTGTCGTCCTCCCCGGCGCCGTGCCGTTCATCCTCACCGGGTTCCGCCTCGGCGTGGGCCACGCGCTCACGGGCGTCATCGTCGGGGAGTACATCGCCGCCCGGCACGGCGTCGGCCAGCTCATCGCGATCGCGAGCCAGACCTTCCAGACGCCGAAGGCGCTCGCGGGCGTGATCCTCATCGCGGGTACGGGCATGCTCCTCACCGCCGCGCTCGGCCGCATCGAAGCGCGGTTCCAGTCGTGGCGGCCGCAGCTCCGGTCGTAGCGGTGGGGGAACGAACGGAAGAGCGGAGGCGGACATGAGGTCAAAGCTTGCGGTCCTTGCGGGCGTCCTCGCGATCGTCTCGGCGGCGTGTGGCGGGACGGCGGCGCCCTCGCCCTCACCCAGCGCGTCAGCGACAAAGGCGGCGGCGACCGCGACGGCGGCGCCGACGGCGAGCCCGAAGGCGCTGAAGAAGGTCGTGGCGGCGTACAGCAACGTCAGCGCCGACGACTGGGTCGCGTGGTACGCGTTCGAGAAGGGCTTCTTCAAGAACGAAGGGCTCGACGTCGACCTCCAGTCGATCAACGGCGGCGCGCAGACGAGCGCGGCCCTGCTCTCGAACAGCATCCAGATCGGTCAGTTCGGCGGCTCCGAGGCGCTGAGCGCCGTCGCCGGGGGTGCCGACCTCGTCGTCATCGGGAACATGGCGCCCGTCTACCCGTACATCCTGTACGCGCAGAAGACCATCAAGACGCCGGCCGACCTCAAGGGCAAGAAGGTCGGCGTCTCGAACATCGGCGGCTCGAGCGACATCGCGACCCGCGCGGCGCTGAAGCAGGCCGGGCTCGACCCGGTCAAGGACGTGCAGATCGTCCCGGTCGGCTCGCACGCGAACCGGACGGCGGCGCTCCTCAACGGGAGCATCGACGCGGGCGTCGACGACCCGCCGGAGGACGGCGAGCTCGTGAAGGCCGGCCTGAACCCGGTCATCGACCTCGCGGCGCAGAAGCTGCCGACGGCGAACACGGGGATCATCGTCCAGCGCTCGTTCCTCACGTCGAGCAAGGACGTCCTCCAGGCCTACATCGACGCGACCGTCAAGGCGCGCGCGGCGATGGCCAAGGACAAGGACGGCGCGGTCGCGGTCCTGAACAAGTACTTCAAGAAGGATCTCGGGAACGACGCCGGCCGCGCGTTCGACTTCTTCATCGGCGGGGCGAACGCGGTGACGCCGGTCTACCCGTTCCCGGCGGTCGAGCAGTTCGCTCCGGCGATCGACGCGCTCTCGGCCGCGAACCCGAAGATCAAGGACGTCGACCTCAAGAAGATCGTCGACACGTCCTTCGTGCAGAGCGCGAAGGACCGCAAGCTCGGCGGATGACGCACGGTGAGGGAGGAGGCGTGAGGCCTCCTCCCTCGTCCGGTCCTAGCCGCCGACCTTCCGCTTCTGCGCGTCGGCCACGAACGAGCCGTCGATGACCTTCGTCACGTCGAGGTCCTTCACCGTCGGCGTCGTCTTCGCGAGGAGATCGCGGCTGTAGAGCCAGGCCGGCGGCGTCACCTCGGGATACGTCGGGAAGATGCTCGTGACGTAGAAGTCGTACGTCTGCGAGAGCGCCGCCGGGTCGTCGAGCTTCAGCAGCCTGCCCATGACCTGGAGCGTCGTCGCCTTGTCCTTCTTCATCGTCGCGATCGCGTCGACGAGCGAGTCGACGTACTTCTGCACGACGTCGCGGTGCTCGGAGATGAACTTCTTCGTCGTGACGGTCGTGTTCTCGACCGCCGGCACCTTCTGCTGCGCGAGATCCATGATCACCTTGAAGCCCGCCTTGACGAGCTGGGCCGTGTCCGGCGGGTGGCCCGGGCCCGCGTACACCTGCCCCGCGAGCATCGCCGCGGTGAGGTTCGCGGTCGACCCGGTCGCCTGGATCGTGACGTCGGTGAGCTTGAGGCCGAGGCGCTCGATCATCTGGTCGGCGGCGATCTCGGCCGATCCGCCCTTCGACGCGACGCCGACCACCTTGCCCTTGAGGTCGTTCGGACCGGTGTAGCTCGCCGGCGCCATGAGGACCCACGGCGAGACCGGCACGAACAGGCTCACCGCAACGACGTCGGCTCCGCCGGCGGCGGCGCTCATCGTCTCCGTCCCGCCGACCTGCACGATGTCGATCGAGCCGCCGAGCAGCGCGGCCATCGCCTTCGAGCCGCCGTCGATGAGCGGGAGGTCGACGTCGAGCCCGTGCTTGAGGAAGACCCCCTGGTCCTTGGCGAAGTAGGCGGCGAGGTTCGCCGGGGTGACGTTCTGATACGCCGCGCGGACCTTGGTCGGGGCGGCGGCGCTCGGGCTCGGCGAAGCCGCCGTCGCCGCCGCGGCGGTCTTCGACGCCGCGGCGCTCGGCGAGACCGCCGCCGGCGGTGCGCCGCCGCCGCACGCCGCGGTGACGAGCGAGATCGCGAGACCGATCGGTGCGAGTGCGGACCGCATTGGCATCCCTCCATCCGACGCTCCCGGATGACGGCGGACGGTAGCATCGCGACGTGCCCGTTCCCACCCCCCGCTCGTGAGCGCGGCCACCGACCGGTACGACGTCGCGCGTCGCGCGCTCTCCCAGATCCCGTGTCCCGTCGTCATCGTGTCGGCCGCTGCCGAGGGCGAGCGCTCGTGCGCGACAGGCACCGCGATGTACGTCTCGCTCGACCCGCCCCAGGTGGCGGTCGCGCTCTTCCCGGGGAGCCGCACCGCGCGGCTCATCGAACGCAGTGGCGAGCTGTCGCTCTCGGTCGTCACGCAGGCGCAGCAGGACGTCGCGGTCGCCGCGGGGCGCTCCGCGCCCGAGGGGCGGGACAAGTTCGCGGCCCTGCGGATCCCCGTGCAGGATCCGCCCGCCGGCTTCGCCGCGCCCGCCGTCGCGGGCAGCCTCGCCGTGCTGTGGTGCCGCGTCGTGCAGCGCGTCGCGACGGGCGACCACGTCCTGCACGTCGCGGAAGTGGCCGCGCAGCGCGTCGACCCGACGAAGCTCGACGCCCTCCTGCGCTTCCGGCGGCGTTATCTGAACGTCGGCCACTGGACGAGCGACGAAGCGCCCGAGGGCTATCCGGTCTGATGCGGGAGGACCTCGCGCTGCTCGTCGCACGCGCGTGCCGCGCGATGAGCGCCGCCGGCCTGTTCGACATGCACGGTCACATCAG
>CAZSRI010000073.1:0-12469 GCA_964609145.1 uncultured Chloroflexota bacterium | reverse complement strand
GCGCGCGGACGCGCTCGAGCTCGCCGCGCGTCTGCGCGAGCGCGGCGCCGAGGACGATGAGGAGCGCGGCCGCGGCCGCGAACGCGACGCGCGGGAGCGACCACCACCCCGCGGGCGGACGGTGCGCCGCGACGACGCGCTCGCGCAGCGCCGCCGGCGCGGGACGCTGCGCCGCGGCGGCGAGCTCCCACGCGAGTTCCTCCGCGCTCGCGAGGCGGGGACGGCACTCCTCGCAGTCGGCGACGTGGTCGCCGACGGCCGCGCGCTCCGCGCCCTCGAGCATGCCCGCGGCGTAGAGGTCGAGCTCCTCCATCGTCGGGTGGCCGTTCATCCGTCCACCTCGTCGGCGAGCGCGGAGCGCAGCTTCGCTATGGCCAGCCGCGTGCGGCCCTTCACCGTCCCCAGTGGGATCCCGAGGCGCACGGCGATCTCGCTCTGCGCGTAGCCCCCATAGAAGGAGAGCGCGATCACCTCGCGCTGCTCCGCGGGCAGCGCCGCGAGCGCCCGCCGCACGCGGTCGCTCCGCACCGCGCGGTCGAGGAGCGCCTCGCCCTCCGGATCGACGACGGCCACGCCGTCGTCGAGCGGACGCTCCGGCGCGAGACGCTTGGCGGTACGGCGGTGACGGTCGATGGCGGCGTTCCGGGCGATCGCGAGGAGCCACGTGCGCGCGGAGCCGCGCTCGGGGCGGTACGAGCGCGCGTCGCGCCAGACGCGCTCGAACGCATCCTGGGCGACCTCCTCCGCGGCCTCGGGGGAGCCGAGCATCGCGTAGACCATGCCGAACACCACCCTGCCGTAGTGGTCGTACAGCTCGCCCAGGGCCGCGGCGTCGCCCGACGCGATTCGCGCCAGGCGGTCGCGGTCTTCCGCGGACCTTTCGTCCGATACGCGGTCAGCAGCCGTCGCGGATCACCCCGCGCGGAATGGTGGCATGGCGGTCCACCGGTGATCCGCCCGGCCGATGGCCGCGTATCTGCTCGCCGACAACACCCTTTGGAGGGGAATGGGAATGACCTGGATCCTGCGACCCACGAACGTCCTGAAGATCGGCGGCGCCGTCCTCATCCTTCTCGGCCTCATCGGCCTGACCGGCGTGACGACGAGCTGGGCGTTCTTCAACCTCGACACGGGCGAGAACGTCGCCCACATCGGGCTCGGCGTCGTCGGCCTCGCGGTCGCGTTCGGCACGAGCGACGAGCGCGTGCACCGCGGCCTCGTCGGCGTCCTCGCGATCACCGGCATCGCGTTCGGCGTCGGCGGCTTCTTCCTCGGTGCCGGCGACGCCATGCACGGGAACTTCTTCGGCCTGGCGAACCTCGAGAACCCGTCGGACGACGTCCTGCACCTCGTCGTCGGCATCTGGACCGCGGCCTCGTTCCTGACGTACAAGCCGATGTCCGCGATGGCCCAGGCGCGCGCCTAGGCCGCGTGGTGCTCGGCGTGCCGGAGGGCGAGCTTCCGGATCTCTGACTCGAGCACGGTCACGCCGATCCCGGGCCCGGACGGCACCCGCATGGTGCCGTCCGGGTCCACGTCGAACGGCTCGCCGATGATCTCCGTCGCGAAGTAGCGCTTCGACGCGGCGACGTCGCCCGGCAGGCTGAAGCCCGGCAGCGACGCGAGGTGCACGTTGTGCGCGCGGCCGATGCCCATCTCGAGCATCCCGCCGCACCAGACCGGCACGCCGCGCTCGCGGCACACGTCGTGGACGCGGACGGCCTCGGCGAGCCCGCCGACGCGCCCGGGCTTGATGTTGACGATCCGCGTCGCGCCGATGCCGATCGCCTTGCGCGCGTCCTCGGCGTGGCGGATCGACTCATCGAGGCAGATCGGCGTCGCGATGCGCTCCTGCAGCGCGGCGTGGTCGATCATGTCGTCGTGCGCGAGGGGCTGCTCGATCATCATCGGGCGCGTCGCATCGATGCGCTCGAACACCGCGGCGTCCTCGAGCCGGTACGCCGAGTTCGCGTCGAGCATGAAGGGCAGCTCGGGGTAGCGGGCGCGGATCGCTTCGGCGACCTCGACGTCGCGCCCGGGCTTGATCTTCAGCTTGAGCCGCTGGTAGCCCGCGGCGAGCTCCTGCTCGACCCGCGCGAGGAGCGCGTCGATCGTCGGATGGAGCCCGACGGCGACGCCGCAGAGGATCCGATCGCGCGTTCCGCCGAGATAGCGCGAGAGCGGGACGTTCGCCTCCTTCGCGCCGAGGTCGTGCGCGGCCATCTCGACGGCGGCCTTCGCCATCCGGGCGTCGCGGATCCAGTCGAGGGCGGCGGCGACGTCGCGCGCGTGCGTGAACGTCTTGCCCAGGAGTGTCGGGATGAGCGCCTCCTCGAGGAGGATCCACACCGTCGAGGGCGTCTCACCCGAATACCACGGCGTCTCGTTCGCGACGCTCTCGCCCCAGCCGACGGCGCCGCCGTCCTCGAGCCGCACGATGACGTGCGTCTCGTGCGTCTCGACGGCCATGCTCGTCTCGTACGGCCGCTTCAGCGGGAGCCGCACGAGGAAGAGCTCGACGCGCTCGAGCTTCATGGGGCCTTCGGCCCCGCGACGCTGAACGCCATTCCTCGAAGGGGGCTCCGCGCCCTTCCACCCCCGGATCGTTCGCTCATTGGATCGGCTGCCTGACGAGAAGGTACGCCCCGCGTGCCCCGTCGGCGGAGCGAAGGAACTCGACCGCCGCATAGCCGGCGGCGAACGCGGGCTCGAGCGCCGCGCGCGCGGCGAGGCGCCAGGCGAGCGCGAGCTCCGGGTCGCTCCTCTTGAGCCGCTGGAAGTCGGGCGGGACCTCGAGCAGGAGGTGCGTGCCCTCGAGCGCGCCGACGGCGCCGGGGCGGTCGCCGTCTGCGCGCCGGAGGTACGGCACGCCCTCGCCCTCCGCGCCCTCGAGCGCCGGGATCTCCTCGACGCCGCGCAGCCGCCGGTCGGCGTGATCCGTCGCGATCCGCCACTCGACGTACAGGCGGTCCGACGGCAGGCCCGCGTTCAGCCGGTCCGGCATCCGTCCGTAGAAGTCGCGGCGGTACGTGCGCGCGAACGCGCCGAGCTTCGCGAAGTTGAAGCGCGCGTTGCGCGCCTCGAGCGGGTCCATCGTCCACGCGATCGTGTCGATGCCCTGGTCGAGGCAGTGGTCGCGCTGCGCCTCCTTCAGCCTCACCGCGAGCCCCGTGTGCCGGTGCTCGGGACGCACCGCGAGCATGTGGCTGTGGTGGCGGAAGTGGTGGTCGTAGATCCCGAGGAAGCCGAAGACGAACCCCGCCGGGCGTTCGTCGCCCTCGACGTACCCGAGCGCGACGTAGCCGCCGTTGTGCACCGCGGCGAGGAGGAGCTGTGGCGGGACGACGACGTCGCCGCTCCACGTCTCCTCCTGCAGCGGGACGGTCAGCTTGCACGCCTCGATGTCGTGCGCGACCTCGATACGCAGGCCCGTCATCACGGGCCAGTCTGCCGCGTGTCGTACCATCGCGCGCGCATGGCGGCACCGAACGTCGAGTTCCTGCGGCGCGTTCCGCTGTTCCACGACCTGGACGAGCACACCCTGCGCGAGGTCGCGAACGCCGCGGTCGAGCAGCGGTGGGACGCCGGGCAGGAGATCATGCGCCAAGGCGATAGCGGCGTCGGCATGTTCATCATCCGCTCGGGCAAGGTCGCGATCGAGCAGGACCACCACGGGAAGGCCGAGACCGTCGCGCATCTCGGCGAGGGCGACCTCTTCGGCGAGATGGCGCTGCTCGACGAGTTCCCGCGCTCGGCGACGGTCCGCGCCGAAGAGCCGACGACATGCTTGGGGATCACGCGCTGGCACTTCCGCGGCATCCTCGAGAGCCACCCCGAGATCGCCCTGAAGCTCCTGCCGGTCCTGACGAAGCGCATCCGGTCCGCCGAAGCGCACGCGCACGAGGCCGTCACGCACTGACGGGGTCGTGCCCCGCGCGCGCAGACCGAGGCGGTGGGGCGAACAGCCGAAGAGACGAGGTCGAGCACGTGGTCCTGAGCGAGGGGTCCCCCCGAGCGAGGGTCGGACTGGTCGAGTGCGTCCCGAACGTCAGCGAAGGCCGCCGCGGTGACGCGATCGACCGCATGGCCGACGCGATCCGCTCCGTCGAAGGCGTGCGGCTCCTCGACCGCACGAGCGACGTCGACCACAACCGCTCCGTCTTCACGTTCGCGGGTCCCCCCGGACCCGTCGAGGCCGCCGCGCACGCGCTCGTCGACGCCGCGCTGCGCGACATCGACCTGCGCTCGCACCGGGGCGAGCACCCGCGCATCGGCGCCGTCGACGTCGTCCCGTTCGTCCCGCTCGCGGGCACGACGATGGACGAATGCGTCGAGATCGCGACGCGCTTCGGCCGCGCCGTGGCGGAGAGGCACGACCTCCCCGTGTACTTCTACGCGCGCGCCGCCGCGCGTCCGGACCGCGTGCGCCTTCCCGACATCCGCAAGCCGCAGTTCGAAGGGCTCGCCGAGGTCATCGCGACGACGCACGTCCCCGACGCGGGGCCGTCGCGCGTGCACCCGACGGCCGGCGCGATGGTGACGGGCGCGCGGCCGCCGCTCATCGCGTTCAACATCGAGCTCGACACGCCCGACGTGAAGGTCGCGAAGCGCATCGCGAAGGAGGTCCGCGAGTCGAGCGGCGGCCTCCCCGCGGTGCAAGCGCTCGGGTTCGAGCTCACCGATCCGCCGCGCGCGCAGGTGTCGATGAACCTCCTCGATACCTCCGTCACCTCTCTCGCGAAGGTGTGGCGCGAGGTCGCCTCGCGCGCCGAGGCCGCGGGCGTCGCGGTGCTGCGCGGCGAGCTCATCGGCCTCATGCCCCTCGACGCCGCCGTCCAGGTCACGGCCGACGCATTGAAGCTCGAGGGCCTCTCGCGCGACCGGATCATCGAGGCGCACTTCATCGAATGAAGGAGGCGGACCTCGTCCTCCGCCGCGCGCGCCTCCTCACCATCGCCCCGCTCGCCGCGGAGCGCCCGCGCATCGGGCCGGCGGCCGGCGACGTCGGCGCCGTCGACGACGGCTGGGTCGCCAGCCGCGACGGGACGGTCGTCGCGACGGGACACGGCTCGTCGTACGACCGCCTCGACCTCGTCCGGAACGCCGTCGTCGAGGACGTGGGCGGCCGCGTCGTCATGCCCGGCTTCGTCGATCCCCACACGCACCTGTGCTACGCGGGCGAGCGCTGGGAGGAGTTCGCCGCGCGCCGCAGCGGCTCCGACTACCTCGCGATCCTCGAGCGCGGCGGCGGCATCCATGCGACGGTCCGGGCGACGCGCGAGACGAGCGACGACGAGCTCCTGCGCCTCATGCGCGCCCGGCTCGACCGCGCGATCGCGTCGGGGACGACGACGGTCGAGATCAAGAGCGGCTACGGCCTCGAGCCCGAGGAGGAGCTGCGCGAGCTGCGCCTCATCGCGCGGCTGCGCGCCGATACGACGATCGACGTCGCGGCGACGTACCTCGCGGCGCACGCGCTCCCGGGCGGCGCGTCCGACCGGCGCGCGTTCCTGCGCGAGGCGAAGCGCACGGTCGCGCGCGTCGCGCAGGAGCACCTCGCGGAGGCGGTCGACGCGTTCGTCGAGAAGGGTGTCTTCGAGACGGACGAGGTCGCGCCGATCATGCACGAGGCCGCGTCGCTCGGTCTCGCGCGCACGCTGCACGCGGATCAGCTGAACGACGTCGACGGCGCCGCGTTCGCCGCGCGCGTCGAGGCGCGATCGGCCGACCACGTCGCGCGCGCGTCCGCCGACGGGCTGCGCGCGCTCGCGCGCGCCGGCACCGTCGCCGTTCTGCTCCCAGGGAGCGCGCTCTTCGTCGGCTACCCGCCGCCCGACGCACGGCGGTTCGTCGCACACCGCGTCGCCGTCGCGCTCGGGACGGACCACAACCCGGGGACCTCGCCGCTCGAGGGGATGCCCACGGCCGTCACGCTCGGCGTGACGATGTGCGGGCTGACGCCGCACGAGGCGATCGTCGCGGCGACCGCGAACGCCGCGCACGCGCTCGGCCGGGGGGAGCGGACCGGCTCGCTCGTCGAGGGACGGCGCGCCGACATCGTCGTCCTCGAGACCGACGACGAGCGCGACCTCGCGTACCGCCTCGGCGCGCGCCTGGTGCGATCCGTGTACGCGTCAGGGCAGCGCGTCGCGCACCACGAGTTCATCACGTAGGCAGGGAGCGCGCGGTCAGCGCGCGGCGTGACGGCGCCCTGCGACGGCGAGCGCGGCGCGGTTCGAGACCCGGAAGCGGCGGAGGAGCTTCGAGACCTGGACCTTCGCGGCCTGCTCGCCGATCCCGAGCGCGACCGCGATCTCCTTGTTGGTGTGCCCGAGCCGGACGAGCGACAGGACCTGCCGCTGCCGTGCGGTGAGGTCGAGGTCCGACTGTGTCTCCTCGGCGGGGACGACGCGCCGCATCGAGCCGATCACCCGCGCCGGGATCCCGTGCGCGTCACGGAGCACGTACGCATGCGCCTCGAGCTCCAACGCCTCACCGGACGGGAGCGCCCATCGGAACCGCCGCGACCATGCCTGGGTCAGCCCTCCGACGACGCGCTCGCGCGTCGCCGCGATGTCGTTCGCGATGTCGGGTGACCGCGCGGCCACGTCGGCGACCGTCGCGAGCGTGGAGGACGGATGGCCGAGCACGGTCTCGACGTTCGGGCTCCACACGATCCGATCGTCGTCGAGCCACCATTCCCACAGCACGTCGCTCGTCGGGACGCGCATGAGGAGCTCCGCCCGGATGCGCTCCTGGCGCTCGCGGGCGAGCTCGGCCGCGAGCCGCTCGTTCGCCTCGCGCACCTCCGCTTCGAGCTTGCCGATCTCGGACACGTCGGAGATCCCGCCGACGATGTGGCGGGTGGCGCCGGACGCGTCACCCACCGCGACGGCCCGCATGCGGACGGGGGCGTACGTCCCGTCGGCGCGCCGGAGCCGGATCGACGCGGACCATGCGTGCGTGTCGCCTGTCACAGCGGCGCGCGCCGCCTCGGCGATGCCCGGCATGTCTTCGGGGTGGACGAGCGCCTGCCACGCCGCGATGTCCGTCCCCACGCGTTCGGGTCCGTGGCCGAGCACCAGCGTCACGGCTCTGCTCCAGCGGATCGTGCGGTCCGATAGGTCGACGTGGAAGAGCACGTCTCCCGCCGCTTCGAGGAGCGCGCTGCCGCATGCGGCGTCGAGGCTGCAGCGGATAGTTGCGTCTAGCAAAACGTCGCGCCGGGTAGATACCACGCCGCCGGTATGCGCCGCGTCTGCCACTCGGCCACGTTAGGGGTCCGGGCCCACCGCCGCGGATCCGACATCGGTACTAGCCATTCGGTCATAGCACCGATACCCCGTCGATACCCCCGCCGAGCAGGCAACTGACCGAACGGACATCTCGCCGCCGGCGGACCCGCGTGCGAGCGTGGACGCGAACGGAGAGGAGCTGCGGATGCGAGTGCTGTTGGTCGATGACAACGCACTCAACGTCGAGCTGTTCGTCGACAGCCTCGTCGCCGATGGACACGAGGTCGTCGTAGAGCGCGACGGCGTGGCCGGGCGCGACCGCGCCCTCCGCGAGCCGTTCGACGTCGTGATCCTCGACGTTCAGCTGCCCGGGATGGACGGCATCGCCGTCTGCCGCGCGCTGCGGATCGCGGGCGTCCACGCGCCCATCCTCGCCCTCAGCTCTGCCGCGATGGCCGATCAGGTCAGCCGCGGCCTCTCTGCCGGCTTCGACGCCTACCTGACGAAGCCGATCTCACCGAAGGCGCTCCGCGAAGCCGTCCGCAACGCCGTGCGCGCGGCATGAGCAGCCCCTCCCTCACTCCGGCGGCTGCGCCGGTCGTCCTCGTCGTCGACGACATCGCGGCCAACCGCGAGCTCCTGGAAGCGCAGCTCCAGGATCTCGGCTACGACGTGTGGCAGGCTCGCGACGGCGTCGAGGCCCTGGAGGTGATCGACTCCGAGGAGCCCGACCTCGTCCTGCTCGACGTGGACATGCCCCGCCTCGACGGCCTCGCGGTCTGCCGCGAGATCAAGGGACACCGGATGCGGCGCCTCATCCCGGTCGTCATGATCACGGCGCACCAGGATCGGCAGACGCGACTGCGCGGGCTCGCCGCGGGTGCCGACGACTTCCTGAGCAAGCCGTTCGACAAGACGGAGCTGCGCATCCGCATGCAGGTGCTCCTGCGCGACCGGCAGATGAACAAGCAGCTCGACGCGGCCGAGGGCGTGGTGATGGCTCTCGCGCGCGTCATCGAGGCGCGCGACCGCTACACCGTGTACCACGCCGAGCGCGTGGGCCTCTACGCGCGCGAGATCGGGCGCGCTCGAGGGCTCCGCGAGGACGACCTCGACACCCTCTACAAGGGCGGCGTCATGCATGACCTCGGAAAGGCGGTCATCCCCGCCGAGATCCTCCTGAAGCGCGGGCCCCTCGACGGGATCGAGGAGGAGCTCATGCAGCGCCATCCGGTCGAGGCGGTGCGCATCGTCGAGCCGCTGCGCAGCGCGGTCCGGTTCGTGCCCATCATCCGCCACCACCACGAGTTCGTGGACGGACGGGGATATCCGGACCACCTGGCGGGCGACGAGATCCCGCTCGGCGCCCGGATCGCCGGCATCGCCGACGGCTGGGACGCGATGACGTCCGATCGTCCCTACCGCCTGGCCCTCGACCGCGAAGAAGCGCTGCGCCGGCTGCGTGCGGGGGCCGGCAGGCAGTGGGATGCCGACCTCGTGGCGACGTTCGTCGAGCTCCTCGAGGGCGACCTGGTCGAGCACGTCGCGCGGGAGCAGCTGCACGTCCGTGAGGAGATCGTGACGTGAGCGCCGACGAGCTGATCAGGGTCATCACCGACGCGCTCTTCGTGCTCGTGTTCGCCGGCGCCCTGGCGCTCGCGATCCGGGATCGCCGGCGGGCGGCGTTCGACGCCGCGCTCATGTTCGGCGCCTTGGCCCTGGTGATCCTCCAGGGCGAGATGGCGCGAGCGCTGGGGCTGACGCTGCCCCCGTTCGCGAGCGATCTCTTCGCCGGCGCGCTCCTGGCCGTCCCGTACCTCTTCATGCGCCTCGTCGACGACCTGACCGCCGTACCCACGCCCGCGAAGCGAGGCGCCCTCGGCGGGTTCCTGCTCAGCTGGGTCGCCGCCGTCGTGACGCCGACGCCGCTGCCGCTACCGCTGGTCGCCGCGATCGTGCTGTGGTTCGGCGGCTTCGAGGCCTACGGCGCGATCCTGCTGGTGCGGGAGGCCTCACGCACCTCCGGCGTGCCGCGACGACGCGCTGAGGCCGCGGCGCTCGGCTCGCTCCTCCTCGGGCTCACCCTCCTCGTCGCGGGCCTCCAGCAGCTGGTGCCCTTCACCAACAGCATCACGCGCCTGCTCGTCCTCGGCTCGGCGCTGTCGTACGCCGGCGCCATCACGCCACCGTCGCCCCTGAAGCGGGCGTGGCTGGAGCCGGAGCTGCGCGCGTTCCTCTCGCGCGTCTCGGCGATCTCGCCCCGGGAAGAGCTAGCGTCCGTCGTCCGCGCGCTCGAGGACGGGACCGCGCAGGCTGTCGGAGCCGGCCGGGCGGTCGTCGCGCTGCGGAACGACGCCGGCGCCCTTCAGCTACCGCCGTCGGACGGGATGGCCGGCGCGCTGGTGCGCGCGTTCGGCGAGCAGCGGGCGCTCATCTCGGAGTCCGGGCCGGCAGGACGCGCGCGGTCGGCGGTCGTTGCCGCGCCCATGAGCGCGCGCGGACGGCGCATCGGCGCGCTCGGGGTCGAGCTGCGCCAGGCGCCGCTCTTCTCGGCCGACGACCTCGAGCTGGTCGCACTCCTCGGCGAGCAGGCCGCGCTCGTGCTCGACGGCGCGCGCATGTACGCCGACCTCGCCGCGGTGAACCGGCAGCTCGAGGAGGCGACGCGCGCGAAGACCGAGTTCCTCGCGAGCATGAGCCATGAGCTGCGGACGCCGCTCAACGCGGTGCTCGGGTTCTCCGATCTCCTCGTGGAGCAGCTCGGCGAGCGCCTCACGCCGGCGCAGCGCCGCTACTTCACGAACATCAAGGACGCGGGGAACCATCTGCTCGAGCTCATCAACGAGGTCCTGGACCTCTCCAAAGTGGAAGCCGGCCGCCTCGAGCTGCGCCCCGAGCCGGTCAGGATCGGCACGCTGGTCGAGCCTGTCGTCGCCGCGACCGACGGCGCCGCGCGGGCCGCGGGTCAGTCGTTCCATCACCGCGTCGCCGCCGACGTCGTCGTCAGGCTCGATGCCGGCCGGACGCGCCAGATCCTGTACAACCTGCTCTCGAACGCAGTGAAGTTCACGCCGCGCGGCGGCCGCATCGAGCTGACCGCCGAGACGCGGGGCCGCGACCTCGTCGTCGAGGTGAGCGACACCGGGATCGGCATCCCCGACGACCGAAAGGACCGCGTCTTCGGGACCTTCGAGCGATTGCACGAAGGACGTTCTGAGGCGAGCGGGACAGGACTCGGCCTCGCGCTCACCAAACGCCTCGTCGAGCTTCACGGCGGCGCCATCGGATTCGAAAGCCGGGAAGGCCATGGCTCCACGTTCCGTGTCCTCCTGCCGGACGCCGTGTTCGCGCCGGTGGCCGGCCCGCGCCTCCTCATCGTGGAGGACGACCGACGCGACGCGGAGCTTCTCGCCGCCATTGCCGGCCAGCTCGGCACGGCGACCGAGATCGTCAACACGGCGTCCGCGGCGCGCGACGCCATCCGGCGCGACCCGCCCTTCGCCGTCGTTCTCGACCTGCGGCTGCCCGACGAACGAGGGGAGACCGTGCTCCGCGAGATCAAGGACGACCCCGGCCTCCGTTCGATCCGGGTCTTGGTCGTCACGGTCGAGGATGATGAGGGCCGCTCGCGCCCGCTCGGCGCGGACGACCACCTCACCAAGCCGATCGACGGCGAGCGCGTGTCGACGTGGATGCGGCGCGTGATGGGCCTCGCGCGACAGGTGCCCGCCGCAGCTCCCTAGCGGCGCGCTAGCATCCTCCGCGGCGGCGTGCACGCCAAAGGGAGGTATCGCGACCGCCATGACCGAACGCGTCGCCGTCTATCCCGGCTCCTTCGACCCGCCGACGAACGGCCACCTCGACATCGTCGAGCGGGCGGCGAAGCTCTTCGACCGCGTCGTCGTCGGCGTCGGGCGCAACCGCGCGAAGAAGACGTTCTTCAGTGACGACGACCGCATCACGCTCATGCACGAGGCGTGCGCGCGCTTCCCGAACGTCGATGTGCAGGGGTTCGACACGCTCACCGTCGAGTTCGCGCGCTCGGTCGGCGCGCGCTTCGTGATCCGCGGCATCCGCGCGCTCTCGGACTTCGAGTTCGAGTTCGAGATGGCGAACATGAACTTCAAGCTCGCGCCGGAGATCGAGATGGTGTTCCTCATGACGGCGCCGAAGTACCTGTTCCTCTCGGCGTCGCGCGTGAAGGAGCTCGCCGCGTTCGGCGCGCCGGTCGACGACATGGTCCCGCCGAACGTCGCGCAGCGGCTCGCGAAGCACGGCCGCTCGAGCAGGCTGCGGACCGGCGCGACGGAGCCGACGGACTGATGGGGGTGGCAGGGGGCATGCCCCCTGCGATCGGCAGGAGACCGTGGGCGTCCTGTTAGCGATCGACGTCGGTAACACGAACGTCGTCCTCGGCGCGTACCGCGGGTCGTCGCTCGTGCGCACGTGGCGCGCCGCGACGGCGGTCGAGCGCACCGAGGACGAGCTCGCGGTGATGATCGACGGCCTGCTCGCGCGCGAGGAGCTCGGGATCGACGACGTCGACGCGATGGTCGTGGGCAGCGTCGTGCCGCCGCTCACGCTCGCGCTCACGCGCTTCGCCGAGCGGCACCTCGGCGGCGGGGAGGGACGGCGGTGGCTCTTCATCGGCCCGGGCGTGAAGACGGGCGTGCGCCTGCGCGTCGACAACCCCTCCGAGGTCGGCGCCGACCGCATCGCGAACACGCTCGCGGGCCACCGCCGCTACGGGGGCCCGCTCATCGTCGTCGACTTCGGGACGTCCACGAACTTCGACATCGTCAGCGCCGAGGGCGACTTCCTCGGCGGGTCGTTCGCGCCGGGCCTCGAGATCGCGGCCGAGTCGCTCTTCGGTCGCGCGTCGCGCCTCTTCCGCGTACCCCTCACGCCGCCGCGGGTGGCGATCGGCAAGAACACCGCGGAGTGCCTGCGCAGCGGGATCGTCTTCGGCTACGTCGGACTCGTCGAGGGCCTCATCGCGCGGATCCAGGCCGAGCTCGCGGGTCCCCCGGGGCAGGATCGAAGGCCGGCGCGCGTCGTCGCGACGGGCGGACTCGCCGGCACGATCGCGCCGCTCGCGAGCGGGATCGAACGCGTGGACGAGGACCTGACGCTCGAGGGCCTGCGGATGCTGTGGGAGCTGAACGCATGACGGAGATCCTCTCCGGCAAGCTCGTCGTCCTCGGGGTCTCGGGATCGATCGCGGCGTACAAGGC